>JAAZKF010000020.1 GCA_012799975.1 Burkholderiales bacterium | reverse complement strand
CCTTCTCGGAATTAACATCTCAGCAACGAAGGTCATAGCAGGATGTGCCAAACTGGGAATATCAGTTTGGTGACATTCCTGGGTCATTCTTTTCGGGTGGAGGCACCATGTCGACGATTTCCGGTTCCCATCATCTGGCTGCGGGCGCTCCCGCGGCGCGTCGTTTCCTGGACCAGGACGCTCCTGGCGAGGCCGCACGCGAGCTTCGTCAACAAGGCGAGCAGGAGATCGCTCGGGGTCGTGGCCTGGTTGAAGAAGGGGCGGCTCAGGCCACCCGCGGCAAGAAGGCCCTGGAGCAGGGCTCGGCGCACATCGAGCAGGGTCAGGACCAGGTCCGCCTGGGAACCGAGCAGCAGACCCAAGGCGCCTTCCAACAAAAGGAGGCCATGGCCCGCATGGCTGCCGGCATCGCCTCGGAATCCGCCGGGCATGCCCGCGAGAAGGAGGGTCTCGAGCAGTTCGGCCAGGGCCTGGAGGCCAGCCGAACCGCCCAGGCCGGCAAGAACGCGGGTCTGGAGGAGATCCGACAGGGCCTGCTCCAGGAGCAGGAGGGCATGGAAAACCACGAGGCGGCTCGTGACCGGTTCAATGTCGGGCTGGAGACCGCCGAGATGGCTTCCGAACTGCAGACCCGGGGAGCCGAACGGATCGGCAAAGCCTTGAAATCCGAGGCGGCTGGGAGTGCCCGGGTGGACGCCGGGTTGGAGAAGGTAGGCCAAGGCATGCAGGAAGCTGACGCCGGTCGCGAGACGATCCGTGAGGGGAAAACCCTCCGCCGTACCGCCTCCCATCTGGGAAACCAGGCTCAGGAGGCCGAACACCGGGCCCAGAACTACGTGGCCCGCGCCGATTCCCGCAAGCAGACAGCCCAGGCCAAACAGTCGGAAGCGGGCGAACTGCGCGCCGAAGCCGAGGAAAATCGGGCCCAGGGAACCTTGGCCGGTGCCGAGGCCGTGGTGGCCAAGGCTCAGGCCGGTGACTCCCGAACCCTGGCGGATCTGTTGGCCCGCAAGGCGGCCATCGACGCGGCGGCCGGTGAGGCCCTGCTGGACGTCCCGCTCTTCTTCGAGGAAGGCTCCCGCACCCTGGCCGAAGGGTTGTTGACCAACCAGGCCAGCCAGGCGCGAGCCCAGGAGTCGTTGACCTGGCAGGCCCGCGCGGAGGGCCTGCAGGCGGAGTCCAACATCTCCATGCGCGAGGCCCGGGCCCAGACCCGCCAGGCCTCCCGTCTGGACAGTCAGGCCTCCCGTCTGCTGGAGAAGGCCGAAGCCGACCAGCACAAGGCTGCCGAACAGACCCGCACGGCAACTGAAAAGGCGGCTGAGTCGGCGCGTCTGGACGAGGAAGGGACCCGTCTGGTGGCCGAGGGGCGCGAGCGCAGGGAAGCCGGCAAGGCCCTCAAGAGCGAGGGACTCTCGGAAGTCCGCGCAGGTTCCTCGGCCGAGGCTGCTGCCGTGGCCCGGCAGAAGGAGGGCCTGAACGAAGGCATGCTGGGTGAATCGGTCCGCAAGGTCGCCCATCAGGACCGTCAGGAGGCCCTGGCCGGCATGGAAGCCGCCACAGCCAGCGAGGCCGCGGCCGTGTCTCGCCAGGCCGCCGGTCTGGAGCAGGTGATATCTGGTTCGCAGGCCCAGCAGGCTTCGCTGGCCGATCGCCTGGCGGCCCTCAAGGAGGTTCGGGAGGGCGATGCCAGCGAGCAGGAGGGGCGTCAGGTCCAGGACCAGGGGCGGGTCGCCTTCGTCGCAGGGGACCAGCTCGAGCATCAGGGCCGTCAGGCGATTGAAGAGGGCTCGAACCTGGTAGCCCGGGGCACCCACGAGGTCCGTTCGGGAGAGCGCGAAATCTCCCAGGGTGTACAGAAGCAGAAGGCGGGTCAGATCGTCGAGCAGAAGGGCGAGGAATACGTCAAACTGGCGGAGGAGATCCCCTTCCTCATTTCCGAGTAGACGCTGAACCCGGGCCTGTCCGGCCAGGGAGGGCAGCATGTGGCAGCGAAGCCTGTCAGGTGCTCGCCCTCCTTCTCGATCTCGGGCTCTCTTTTGGGGAAAAGCCTGAACCAGCCCTCAGGGAGCCCTGAATCAGTCAGCCCTTCCGCTCTCCCAGGCTCGGGAGACCTTCTCGGAGGCAGGCAGGTGTTGGTCCGCCCCTGATGAGCCGATCCCGGCGAGGTGATCCGCTTGTCCGAGTGCCTGGGGTGGAGGACCGCCTGGCTCGCCTGCAGACCATGCGCCGGGTCGCCCCGGAACACAGGCGGCGACTGGAGGCGCCTGAACCCCGTCTGCTCGCTTCGGTCCTGACCGGCAGCATACGGGAAGGAACTGACATCGACATACCTCTACACCGAAGTTCCGTTGGGGTCTTCGACGCCCCGCGCTCGTAGGCGCGGTGAGGAGGTGGAATTCCTGTATGTGCTGGTGCTGGTCTCTCGCGGACACACCTTGTAGTTCACCGTGCTTCCCCGGGCGGGGCTTCACGATCGGCCCCGCTCGGCAGCCAGCGGCAGTCGGCACCAGCGGGCGGATTGCCAGGAGTTGGCCCGATTGCCGGGGGTCAGTCCTTGAAAAGATGCCAGCAGCGGTGGGGGCGGTGCCCGGAATAGTCCGCCGGGATCGTCTGGTCGGTGATTTCCTCGAGGTGGACTTCGCGCGGCGGGGTCCAGTCCAGTTCGAAGCTCCGGTGGTTGGTGCTGAAGAAGAGTTCGCCTCCGCGGGCCAGGAGTTTCAGGGCCCGGGTCAACAGGAGGGGGTGGTCTCGGCCCAGATCCAGTACCTCGTCCATCCGCTTGGAGTTGCTGAAGGTCGGCGGGTCGCAGACCACCAGGTCGTAGGAGAGCCCCTCGCGTGCTGCTTGGGGAAGCCAGGCCAGGATGTCGGCCTGCACCAGGCGGTGGGCGGAGCCGGTCAGACCGTTGAGGCGGAGGTTGCGCGCGGTCCAGTCCAGGTAGGGGGCCGAGAGGTCCACCGAGGTGGTCTCCAAGGCCCCTCCTGCGCCTGCGTGCACCGTGAAACTGCCCGTGTAGCAGAAGAGATTCAGGAAGCGCTTGCCTCGCGCCAGGGAGCCGACCAGGGTCCGGGTCTGCCGGTGGTCCAGGAAGAGCCCGGTGTCATGGTAGTCCGAGAGGTTGACCAGGAACCTCAGCCCACCCTCCCTGACCGTGATCTCGGCTTTTTCTTCGGCTGCCTTGCGGTACTGACCTCCGGGGCGTCGATCCTTGAGGAAGAGCTGATCCGGCTGCAGTCCCAACCCTTCCTGCACCTCCAGGCGGACCTGGGCCAGCCACTCCTGGCGAGCCAGGGGGGTCTCGTCGCGGCGGCGCAGGGCTGCCCAGACCACGGCGTTACCCTCGTACAGGTCGACGGTGATGGGGTGCTCAGGGATGTCCCTGTCGTAGACCCGAAAACAGGTGACTCCCTCACGGCGAGCCCACTTGCGCAGGTGCCGGAAGTTCTTGGCGAGGCGGTTGGCCAGCATGCCCATGGGGAGGCCGATTCTCGTCCCGGTCCCTGGGGGCCTTCCGACCGGGTTCTGACAAGACTCGTCACCCCTGCGGGGCTATGGTGGCAGGACGGATTCGCTTCAAGAAGGCCCCTTCATCCCGGGAAACCCTTCCTGAGGATTCCTTCGCTCCAGGATACGCAGGGGTCCCGCCCCGGCGGTGGAAATCCCGCCTCCTATGAGCACAGACGAGGAGATCCGAAAGGCGGTCCAAACCCTCAGGAAAGGCCTCCTGGTGGCCTTCCCCACCGAGACGGTCTACGGCCTGGGGGCCGATGCCTCCAATCCGCAGGCCCTGGATCTGCTCTACCGTGTCAAGGCCCGGCCCGGGGACCATCCCGTGACCGTACACCTGGCCTCAGCCGAGGAAATGCCCAGTTGGGCCAGGGTTGTGCCGCCGGTGGCATGGGAACTGGCCCACCGCTTCTGGCCTGGCCCGATGACCCTGATCCTGCCGCGCATCGCCGGCGTCTCGGATCGCCTGACGGGCGGGCAGGATACCATCGGGTTGCGGGTTCCCGGCCACCCTTTGGCCCTGCGCCTCCTGGAGGCCTTCGGAGGCGGCCTGGCAGCGCCCTCGGCCAACCGCTTCGGCAGCCTGAGCCCCACCACGGCCCAGCACGTCTGCGAGGACCTGGGCCCGGACGTGGCCATGGTCCTGGACGGCGGCCCCTGCCCGTTGGGGGTAGAGTCCACGATCCTCGATCTCTCGGGGCAGGAACCCCGGCTCCTGCGCCCGGGCTTACTGCACGCCCGGGATCTGCGGGAGGTCCTCGGTGCCGAACCGGGTTCGGGCTCCCAGACCAGGGCCCCGGGCACCCTCGCCCGCCACTACTCCCCCCACACCCCGCTGCTCCTGGTCGCACCCGCCGACCTGGAGAAGGAACTCAGGAACCTGGAACAGGAGGGTCTCCCCTTCGTGGTCATGGCCCGCCGTCCGGCCTTCGCAGGTATCGACCCCGCCGACTGGGTCCTGGCCCCCGACTCCGCCCGGGACTATGCCCGCGAGCTGTACGCCTCGCTGCGCCGGATGGACCTGCTGGGCCGCCAGCGGATCCTGGTGGAGGAGGTCCCCGAGGGCCCCGATTGGGAGGCGATTCGCGACCGCCTGCGCCGGGCCTCGGCTCCCGCCTGACCCCCGCGACCGGGCAGGATCGGTTCAGGTTCCGGGAAGCCCCCCCGCTGGCATGGAATCCGGTTCGCAGGGTACATCCAGTCCCTGCTCCTGGATGAAGTCCCCGAGAAGGTCCTGGAATCCGAAGAAGAAGTGGTTTTCTTCGGGGTCCGGCACGACCTGCCTCAGCACATACCAGGGCAGGGGCCGGGTTCCGAGCAGATGCTGGCGCAACAGATAGAAGCCTTCCAGGGCCTCGACCCACAGGAAGGTGGGATGGTTCTCGGCATTGCGAAGCGGAGGCTGATAAGAACAAGCCCTCAGGATCCGCAGTGCTTGTCCCGAGCGCATCCAGGCCGTGTAGGAAGCCCCCATTTCGAAGTACAGGACCTCGTCCTCCAGGGGGCAGACGCCAAAGCGCGGAAGGGCCATGCCGCGGGACTTCTCCCTTGAGCCCTCCGGCTCCCTTCAGAAGGCGGCGCGGCTTTCCCCGCGAAGGGCCGGCCGTGGGATATCCCGACCTTCGCACCTGCCTGGAAGACCTGGAGCGGACAGGTCAGCTCCTCCGTCTCGTCGAGGAGGTGGACCCGGACCTGGAGGCCGCCCTGATCCTCCGTCGGGTCTACGCTGCCGGGGGACCGGCGCTCCTCTTCGAAAACCTCAAGGGATGCCGTTTCCCGGCGGCGGGCAACCTCTTCGGCACCTTGAAGCGGGCCCGATTCCTGTTCCGCGACACTTTGACGCGAGTGCGCCGGATGGCCGACCTCAAGGCGGACCCTGTGGATCTGCTTCGCCGTCCCTGGCTTTACCTGGACCTTCCCCGGGCGGCCCTTCACTTGCTCCCCCGCTTCGTCCACAAGGCCCCCATCCTGGCCCGACGCTGCCGGGTCTCGGAACTACCTGCGATACGCGGCTGGTCCGAAGATGGCGGGGCCTTCATCACCTTGCCCCAGGTCTATAGCGAAGATCCCGACCGAGCGGGCTGGCGGCATTCCAACCTGGGGATGTACCGGGTGCAACTCGACGGCGGTACCTATATTCCGGACCGGGAGGTGGGACTCCACTACCAGATCCACCGTGGCCTGGGAATCCATCACGCCGCCGCCATCCGGCGGGACCAGCCCTTGCCCGTGGCCATCAGCGTGGGTGGTCCCCCTGCCCTGGCCCTGGCCGCGATCATGCCCTTGCCCGAGGGGCTGAGCGAACTGCTTTTTGCGGGCGTATTGGGCGGGCGCCGGCTGCGCCTGGTGCGGACCCCTGAGGGAGTCCTGGCCCCCGCCGAGGCGGACTTCTGCCTGGTGGGTTGGATCGATCCCCAAAGGCGCAAGCCCGAGGGCCCCTTCGGCGACCACCTGGGCTACTATAGCCGGGCCCACGACTTCCCGGTCATGACCGTGCAGGCCGTGTACCATCGTCCCGGAGCCGTCTGGCCCTTCACCAGCGTGGGCCGCCCGCCCCAGGAGGATACCGTCTTCGGTGAGCTGATCCACGAGCTCACCGCCCCGGCCATCCCCTCGGTCCTGCCGGGGGTCCACGCGGTGCATGCAGTCGATGCCGCGGGCGTCCATCCGCTGCTGCTGGCGATAGGCAGCGAACGCTACACGCCCTACGAACCACGCCGGACCCCTCGGGAGCTCTTGACCCAGGCCAACGCCATCCTGGGCCAGGGCCAGCTCTCCCTGGCCAAATACCTGCTGATCGCAGCTCGCGAGGATGCCCCCGACCTGGATATCTACGACATCCCCGCCTTCCTGCGTCACATGCTGGAACGGCTGGACCTGCGGCGCGACCTGCACTTCCAGACCCGGACCACGATCGACACTTTGGACTATTCTGGTGAGGCCCTGCACCACGGTTCGAAGGTCGTCCTGGCTGCCGTCGGTCCCCCCATCCGCAAACTGGCTGGGAGCCTGCCGGAGGAACTGCGCCTGCCCCCGGGATTCGGGGACCCCCAGGTAGTCCTGCCGGGAATCCTGGCCGTGCGGGGACCGTGCTGGCCCGGTCCGGAGGACCCGCTTCTGGCGGAGATCGACGCTGGAGAGGGTTTCCCCCTGGTAGTCGTGGTCGAAGACAGCCTCTTCGTGGCCCGTTCGTTGGCCAACTTCCTGTGGGTGACCTTCACCCGCTCCAGCCCCGCCCCCGACCTGGGCGGCCGGGGAGCGCGGGTCATCAACAAGCATTGGGGCTGTGCCGGCCCCCTGGTGCTGGACGCTCGGCCCAAACCCCATCACGCCCGGATCCTGGAGGATGACCCGCGGGCCGTGCGCCGAGTCGAAGCGCTGGCCGCGCCCGGCGGTCCCCTGCACGGGATCTTCTAGAGTTCCTGGAGTCAGTCGTCCCGGTCGATCTCCAGGGCTCCCGAGAGGTCCAGACCCAGGGCACCCAACTGGCGGGGGCCGTTGACCGCCGGAACAACCAGGGTTTCGCCCAGTTGGGTCACCTGGTCGAATCCGGTATAGGGGACCCCCTCCAGGATCACGTGGGCTTCGGGGCAGTGGACGGCCAGGTTGCGGTCGGCTGCGAAACCCATCTGCGAGAGCACCACTACCACGGTCTGGTCAACGTCCACATCCTCCAGGGCCTGCTCCAGGGCTTCCTCGGGAGGGATCAAGGCGGTGTTGCGGGGGGGATCAGGCCAAGCCAGGCCCACCAAGGCCACGTCGATCTCACCGCAGCGCACCTGGTGGACCCGGTGGAACATGGACCCTTCGCCGGAACCCCGCCAGTTCGAAGCCAGGAAGGGGAACTCGGCCAGAGCCGCCATCCGTTCCAGTGCCGAACCGTCTGTGGCTTCCGCTCGACCAGGTACAGTGGCGGCGAATCCCAGATGGTTCATGACCTCGATCTGGGGGGCACCAGCGTGGGGGCCGGGCCGGCCCTGGCCGCTGAAGTCGCCGGTGTCCAGCAGCAGCATCTGCGGGTTCTCGGCCCGTTGTTTCTTGATGACCGTGGCCAGGTAGGGCAGGGCCTGGAGGTCTCCCTGGAGGTTCCCAGTGTAGCGGATCTCCAGGCGCGCGGAGTCCTTCCAACCGATCCGGAACTTGTCGCTCATGGTCACGGCGTTTCGCTTTTCCAGGTCCGGTTGCCTGCAGGGAAGGCCCGGACTGATGCGAAACCTGATGAATCCTCAAGTCGGAGGGGTCTGATGTCGGAAGTCCGTCGTATCGCTCTGTGTACTGGTGGGGGAGACGCCCCGGGTCTGAATGCCGTCCTCCGAGCGGCCGTGGTCAGCGCTTTGAATAGAGGTTGGGAGTGCCTGGGGATCCGAGATGGATTCAACGGTATTCTCAATCCTGAAGACTATGGAGGGCAGGGTGTCATCCCGATGGGCCGCGAGGCGGTGCGTGGTATAACCCATCTGGGCGGGACCATCCTGGGCACCACCAACAAGGGCAACCCTTTGAAGTTCCCCGTGCAGGACCCTGACGGCAACTGGACCGAGGTGGACCGCGGTGACGAGGTGGTCAGAGGCCTTCACGAGCTCGGAGTGGATGCCTTGATCTCGGTCGGGGGCGACGGCTCGTTGGCCATCGCTCATGCTCTGGCCCAGCGCGGCTTGCGGGTGGTCGGGGTGCCCAAGACCATCGACAACGACCTGGAGGGGACGGTGGCTACCTTCGGCTTCGACACCGCCGTCGAATTCGCCACCGAGTGTCTGGATCGCCTGCATTCCACTGCCGCTGCCCACAGGCGGGTCATGGTGGTCGAGGTGATGGGGCGCTATGCCGGGTGGATTTCCCTGCACGCCGGGGTGGCCGGAACAGCCGACGTGATCCTGATCCCCGAGATCCCCTATGACATACAGAAGGTAGCGGACAAGGTTCGGGACCGCCATGAGCGTGAGCAGAAGGCCTTCAGCATCGTGGTGGTGGCCGAGGGGGCCCACCCGGCGGGCGGCACCGTCTCCGTGATAGGCAACGAACCTGGCCGTCTGGAGCGCCTGGGCGGGGCCGGCGAGAAGGTGGCTGCCGAGCTTCAGACCATGACCGGGCTGGAGACCCGCTGCGTGGTCCTGGGACACCTGTTGCGCGGAGGCTCGCCCAGTTCGATGGACCGCCTGCTTTCCCTGCGCTTCGGCGCGGCGGCGGTGCGGGCCCTGGCCGAAGGCATGACCGACGTTATGGTGGCCCTGGATCCTCCCCTGGTCCGCTATGTTCCCTTGGAACGCTGCGTCAGCCGGATGAAGCGGGTTCCCCTGGACGGAGACACGGTGGTGACCGCTCGGGACCTGGGAGTGTGCTTCGGGGACTGAGGACGGTCCCTAGAACCCCGGTCGGATTCCCAGTTTGATCGCCTCTCCGTTGCTGAGGGTCTCGAAGATCCTGCGGAACTCCGAAAGCGGGTGGATCCCGGTGATCAACTCCGAAACCTGCAGGGCTCCGCTGCTCAACAACTGGTAGGACTCGCGCACGGCTTCCGGTGTGAAGTGGAAGACGCCCTTGACGGTCAGGCCATCCATCAACATCCGTTCCATGGGGAGCCGGAACTTGCTGCCCGAGGCACATCCGCCGAAGAGCATCACGTGTCCGCCCCGGCGGGCCATGGCGATGGATTTCTCCCAGACCTGGGGGTGCCCCGCACACTCGATCACGACGTCGGCACCGCGCCCGTCGGTCAGGTGGTGTACCCGGGCGAGGACGTCTTCGCTGGCCTCGTCGACCACGACATCAGCTCCCAGGCGTCGGGCGGTAGCCAGGCGCATCTTGCGGCGTCCCACCATGATTATCCGCCCGGCTCCACGCAGACGGGCCAGCATCAGGTGCAGAAGCCCGATCGGGCCTGCTCCGATGATCACCACGGTGTCGCGTGAGTCGAGCGGCAGGTGCTGTCCGCCGTATACCACGCAGCTCAACGGCTCCAGCACGGCCCCCTCCATATAGGAGAGGCTCTCCGGTTTGGGAAACATGTTCTGAGCGACGATGTGGGCGGGAACCCGGATATACTCCGCAAAGGCACCATGCATCATGGTGCGCATGGTGTAGTCGCACAGGTTTCCGAAACCGCGCCGGCAGTGGGGACACTCCCCGCAGGGGGCCGTCGGAGCCACCAGCACCGCCTGCCCCTTCTGGAAGCGGGTCACCCCCGAGCCCACCTCCCAGACGTCCCCGGAAAATTCGTGCCCGAACGGGGTGGGCATCGGGAATTTCGGATGTCCCCGCCGGTAGGTCTTGAGATCCGTTCCGCAGGTAAGGGCTGCCTGGATCTTGATGACGACCTCACCAGGCCCCGCCTGGGGGGGGTCGACGTTCCGGAGAGCCAGGCTTCCCGGGTTGAGAAGGACCAGTTGTTGCATTTTGACCTCAAACCCTCAAAGGGCGCACAGGAGCAGATCTCCAGTGGCACCCGCAGAAGGGCCCCCTCGGGCCTGGCAGGCCAGGGGGCTTTGCTGGATTATACACGATCCAGGGAAGTCAAGCCTCGCCGTCCTGCCTGAATCCGCCGCCTGGCGTGAGAACCGAGGCCATCGAGGCGGGTCTGGATGCCAGGAAGGCGTGCATTCTGAGGAGCGGAACGTAGTTGGAAACTACGTGAGCACCGCAGAGGTGCGCCTGACGACGCAGACGGGCCCGCCTCGACGGCCGAATGCCACGGTAGGCGGCGGATTCAGGTCCTGAATCGGGTGCCCCGGGAAGGCCGAGGGACGCGATTCAGCGCTCTGGCATGCCCCCCCGGAAAAGCGGATGAGCCGAGCCGCCCTCGGCGTGGCGCTCGGCTCATAGGTAGGAGAGTGGAGGTCAGCCTCGAGCCTGCAGATAGTTCTGGTTGGCCTGGTCCCAGTCGACTACATTCCACCAGGCCGTGACGTACTCCGGACGGCGGTTCTGATACTTCAGGTAGTAGGCGTGTTCCCAGACGTCCAGGCCCAGGATGGGGGTCTTGCCTTCCATCAGGGGGTTGTCCTGGTTGGCGGACGAGGTGATGGACAGGCCCTTCTCGTCCAGGACAAGCCAGGCCCAGCCCGAGCCGAAGCGTTTGGCCGCCGCCTCTCCGAAGAGGCGCTTGAAGTCTTCGAAGCTGCCGAAGGTGGACTTGATGGCCTGACCCAGCTCGCCGGTCGCCTCTCCACCACCTTGCGGGCTCATCAGCTTCCAGAACATGGAGTGGTTGTAGTGCCCACCCCCGTTGTTGCGGACTGCCGTGCGGATGCTCTCGGGCAGTTTCTCAAGGTTGGAGCAGATCCACTCCAGGCTCTTCCCCGCGGCTTCGGCATGCCCTTGGAGAGCGGCGTTGAGGTTGTTGACGTAGCCGGCGTGGTGCTTGCCGTGGTGGATCTGCATGGTCATCGTGTCGATGTGGGGCTCCAACGCGTCGGCGGCGTAGGGAAGCTCAGGAAGGGTGAAGACCTTTTCGGTATTGGTGCTCATCGAGGTTCTCCTGGTTCAATCTCCGGGGGGCCGGTATCCCGTTCGTCCCCGGTCTTTCAATTCGCCTATACCCCGCTTGGCCCGGCGGAAAACTTTTCGGCGCGCAGGGGAGTCGGGTTCACCTCAGACTTTTCTGGCGGCAGATCGAGGAACCGGCTGCGATCTCGGAGGGAGACTCTTCGACGACCTGGGCAAAAAGGGACCATCAGGTCGGGACCCGAACCATTTTGGGCCCGAGGTCTCGGCCAGGCAGCGCTGATTCGTCGGGATTGTAGGGTGCGGGCCGGACCGGCGCTTCCGGTCTGTACGCGAAAGGGTGGCCAAGGTGGACAGGATGCAGCCTGTGAGGGATCCCTTGGGCCCGGCCGGGGCGATGGATGAAGTCCAGAACCACTATCGGAGCGGGAGCCAACACCTCTACGAGAATCGTCTGGACGACGCCATCCAGGAGTTCCAGCAGGTACTGACCGTGAACCCGGGGCATGTCCAGGCCCATTACGAGCTGGGAACCGCCTGGTTTCGCAAAGGCGAAATCGACCATGCCATCCGGGAATGGCAGGAGGTCCTGGCCCTGGCTCCCACCTTCTTCCGAGCCCACTACAGCCTGGCTCTGGCCTATGAGCGACACGGGCGGCGCGAGGACGCCATCAGCGAGCTCCAGGTCGCGCTCGACATCGTGCAGAACCAGGGTAATTCCATGTTCGAACGGCGCATCATGCAGGACCTCGAACGTCTGCAAGGGGTCGAGGAATTTCTCAAGAAGGTCAAGCAACAGCCTCGGAGCCTCAAGGCGCGCCTGAACCTGGGACAGGCCTACCTGCGGCAGGGGAAGACCGAGCCGGCCTTGGAGGAGTTCGCCAACCTGCTGAAAATCGACCCCGACAACCCCGAAGGCCATTTCGGGCAGGGTTTGTGCCTGGTCCGCCTGGCCCGGATGGAGGAGGCGGTCGAGAGCTTCCAGCGCGTGCTGGAGATCGACCCCACGCACGCCCTGGCCCATTACCACCTGGGTCTGGTCCTGGCCAGTGAGCCCGGCCGATCGGATCAAGCCATCTCGCATTTTCAACAGGCCATTGCTCTCCGGCCGGGTGAGGCCTGCTTCCACTACAATCTCGGTCGCCTCTGGTCGCGAT
>JAAZKF010000180.1 GCA_012799975.1 Burkholderiales bacterium | reverse complement strand
CCCAGGGCCTCATCATCCCAGCCCGCAGCCAGGTCGCGCAGGCGTTCGGCGAAAACCGGGACGGGGTCTATACCCTGCGAAGCCGCCCAATCGACGACCGCCGTGCGCATCTCGGCTACCACGGCCTGGCGCTCCGGGGGGAGGTTGGCGATCATCTGGTCGAGTTGCTGGCCCACGACTGCCTGCTGATGCTCGGGGTCCATCTCTTCGGTGGGGTCCTGGGCAATCGGCTGGTTGTGGGTGTCGTGGATATCGAGAACACCCAGGCTCGTCTCGGCCTGGAAGTCGACGACGTGGACGCCCTCCACCGGCTTGAGCTGGGTCAGGGCTTCGCTGGGACGGCTTCCCTGGATCTGGTTGGCGACGATGTTCCTTGCCGGCTCGAGGCTGCGCTCGGGGATGTCCTTGAGGATATCGCGGACCGCGGCGGTCAAGTCGTCCATCTCGGAAAGACGGCGGACCTCCTGGGAGGTGCGCAAGTCGGACGAGCGGCCCGCGGCACTCATCTCGTCCATCTCCTCCATTTCATCTTCGCGTCCGCGATAGAGCCTGCGGGTGATCTCCTCGTCGTCCTGGATCAGGTCGTCCTGAAGCTCAGCCATTTCCCCGGACATGGCGGCATTTTCGGCCAGATCCGCGTGATCAACCTTGGCCACCCCGGAATGATGCGAGAGCTTTACCTGGTCCTGAACCTGATTATTATCGGAATCGTCCTGCTTGACTTCTTTCTGGCTGCGGACCGAACCAAAGCCCACCTGCGAAATATTACGGGCTGCCTGGGTGTGGAACATGCTAGAGGTCGGGTCGATGCCCCGCATCGCGTCCATGCCGGTTCCTCCTGATCTGTTTGTCTCGGGTTATTGTAACACCCCCGCGCCATCTCCGGGGGGCAGCGGGCAGCGGCAGATGTAAACATTCGGAAAAACGGACTCGGAGGGGTCCGGAAAGAGTTCTGGAAATCAGGGAGGACCCTGACCCGGAGGTCCGTCGTGTCCCTGAACGAAATCCACCTGGAAGCCCATCCTCTGCTGGAGCTTGCCGCCTTCACCACCTGTTTTCCCTCTCCCCTGGGCCAGAACCCTTCCCCCGCCTGGCTTCAGGAGTTCCTGGGACCACAGGCCGAAGCCCCCATCCCCTCCCCCGACGACGAGTTCCGCAACGCCGTCCGGCGAATGCTGCGCCACGGTGGCTTCAAGCCCAGCGGTCGCAGCAAACCGGCCTCTGAGTATCTGGTCCGGGCCGCGAACAGTGGCGAACTGGGCTCGATCAACGCCGCCGTCGATGCCTGCAACGCCGTCTCGTTGCACTCTGGGGTCCCGATCAGCGTCGTGGACCTGGACCGGGCCTCCCCCCCCTTCCGGGTTGCCGTGGTGGGACCGGGCCAGAGCTACGTCTTCAACGCCTCGGGGCAGGAGATGGATCTGGAGGGCCTGGTCTGTTTGTGGGATGCCTCCGGCCCCTGTGCCAACGCCGTGAAAGATTCCCAGCGCACCAAGACCCACCAGGGAACCCTCCGGACCCTGTCGATCCTCTGGGGAAGCAACCAGGTTCCCGGACGCGCCCGGCAAGCTGCCGACTGGTATCGCACCTTGCTGGAAAGCCTGG
>JAAZKF010000019.1 GCA_012799975.1 Burkholderiales bacterium | reverse complement strand
GACGACCAGGCTGGCGGCACCCTGCAGGTGTTCCTGCATCCGGGCCAGGGCTTCCAATCCGTCCAGGCCTTCCATCCGGACATCCAGGATCACCAGATCCAAGGGGTCGCGTTCGGCGGCCTCCACCGCTTCCTGTCCGCGGGAAACGGCCAGGACATGATGGCCTTCGTCCTTCAGGATTTCGGTCAACAGTTCGCGCATCGCGTCGTCGTCTTCCAGGACCAGTATCCGGGCCGGCGGGTTCATCTTGTCTGATTCGTCGTGTGAGACCTAAGTTCCCTGCCGGCAGGTAGCTTTTGTTTTTTTGAGGGACCCTGCGGGTCTCGGGGATTTTTACATCGCGCTCACTTCCCGGCAACAAGCTGGGGGCTCATTCCCAGATTCCTCCCGGCTTCGGAAGTCAGGATCGTCTTCGGAGGTGAAGCCGAGATGACCGAACTGGACCTGATCCCCGTTTTTTGTAAGGACGCCCTGCAGCGACGCCTGACCCCCGACCGCTTGAACCACCGGCTGACCCGGGTCGACCAGATCTTGGCTCGCCGTCGGGAGGATCTCGAGAAACTCTGCCAGGCCTGGCGCCAACGGAGTTTGACCCGAGCCGAGTTCCAGACCCTGCGCGAGGCCTGGCGTCAAGGCAGGGAGGAACTGGCCGGCCTGGAGAGGTGCCTGGAATATCTGCGTCGCTGGTCGGGTGGAGGGGGGGCCGGGAACCTGCGCCAGGCCTTGCTGGCCTATGACTCCTCCCAGCGCTGCTGGAAGCGACATCTCAAATCCATCCTGACCTTGGCTCCGAGCATGTCATGTAGATTTTAGCTCGAGAGGTCACGGAGGATTTGTTCCTGTCGGAGAGAACTGGCAGGTGGGAGGCAGTGCGATGGGAGAGTTCACGGTTCCGTTCTTCAGTGGGTGGACCCGCTCGAGGCGGCGCGGTGGGGCATTGATCCTGGCACTCCTGGTGATTGCCCTGTTGCTGGTCCTGGGGGTGGCGTTCCTGAGCTTCTTGGAGCGGGACTATCGTCTGGCCGGCTGTCAGGAGCGCTCTGAACAAGCCTGGTTCCTGGCCCGGGCCGGGGTGGAATACGCCCTGGCCACGGGTCTGGCGCCAGGAGAGCCGGTCTGCCGTTCCCTCCCTGAAGGCAGTTCCACCCACTCCTTCGAGGTGCAGGTCCACCCCGATGGAACCCTGGTCTCCCGCGGGCTGGTCTGTCAGACCTTGTCCTGGTCGGAGCGTCTCCCGGTCTTCGAACGGACACTGGTCGTCCCCTCGGGTCTCCTGGAGGAAGCCTATGAACCCTTCTTCTGACAGTCCGGTCCCGGGTGGCCGGATGCTTTCCGAATTGGTCCACACCTCTCGCCGCCGACCCTCGCGCTCGTGGGGGAACACCCTTTTCGAGGTCCTGGTGGCCTTGGGGTTGATGGGGTTGGTGCTGACGGCGGTGGGCGAGCTCTCGGTGGCAGCCCGGCACTTCTTCGCCAAGAGCACGGATCAAGGGTTCCGTTTCCGGGAGGCCACTCGGGCTTGTTTTCAAATGGGGCGTGAGTTGCGGATGTGCCGGGAGCTGTACCATCCTGACCCGGCCGTGCTGGATGGGGGGCAACCCTGGACGACCTCACCCGACGGGTCTGCGGTCATTGCCTTTCGGCGTCCTGGTCCACCACTTCGGGAGGACCAGGTGGTCGGATTCCGTCTGGACGGTTCGCGTCAGGTCTTGGAAAGGCTCCTCTACCAGCCGGATTTCTCCGTGGAAGATTCCTCGCAGGCCCGTCTCTTGGAG
Source organism: Burkholderiales bacterium (assembly GCA_012799975.1). Classification (GTDB taxonomy): domain Bacteria; phylum Vulcanimicrobiota; class Xenobia; order Xenobiales; family Xenobiaceae; genus Xenobium. The sequence continues at coordinate 439 of JAAZKF010000019.1, read as the reverse complement.
CCTCCCCGCCGCCTGGCGGGCGGGGTCGTAGGGATTTCCTTGTGGAGTCCTGACCCTTCCCGGAGGCACGGTTCGCGCTTCCTGGGGCTGGAGCTGGTTCCGGGGGCGGCTTCGGGCTCGGGGGCGCGGACGGAGCTGCCCTTGCGGCTCGAGGTCCGGGTGGGGGATCTGTGAACCGGCCTCGCCCGCGCGGGCTCTCGCTGTTGGAGGTCCTCCTGGCCATCTTGCTGGTCTTCATGGCCGCTTCCTGTCTTTTGGGAGTCTTCGGATCCGGGCAGGGCCTGGCTCTTCGAGGGCGGGAATACTCCATCACGACGCTGTTGGCGGAAAATCTGATGGAGGAGTTGCTGGCCTGCCCGCTGGAGGACGTCTCGCCGGGAACCGGAGAGCATTCGGAACCTTATCGGGGCTACACCTGGGAGGTGGTGCTTCACGACTT
>JAAZKF010000179.1 GCA_012799975.1 Burkholderiales bacterium | reverse complement strand
TCCTGGTGCGCGAGGCGCCCGATCACGCGGAGGCCTGGAGCCTGCTGGCCGAGGCCTACCGACAGACGGGCAGTACCATCCGGCGCCGGTTGGCCCTGGCCCAGCTCGAGGCGGTACGCCTGGGGCCGACCCCGCAGGTCGTCCGCGAGTGGCTGGCCCCCGCACATCCCCAGAGTGGGGTTCCGGGTCTGGGGGTAAGCGCCCGAAGCCTGCCTGGAGAAGGCAATCTGACGGTGACCGGAGTCAGCGGGGCCGAGGCCGTGGCCCACATCGCCTGGACCTGGCTTCGCGCTGAAGCCGTGGATCTGGGGTTGCCCGACCCCTCCAGGTGCGATGTCCATGTCCATGTCCGCGCCCTGGGCCCCATCCCGGGGGTTACCGAGTTCCTCGAGGAGGCCTCTGTAGGCTGGCCCGTGGCCGCGGCCGAGCCGGAAATCTGCGGGGAGGACCTGGGGCTGGCCGTCCTGGTCGCCCTGGCCGGAGCCCTGGAACTTCGCTCGCCTTCCGGGCGCACGGTGGTGGCCGGCCGGGTCGATCTTTCGGGAGCCGTCCACGGCTCGCCCACCCTGGTCGCAGGTCTGGCCCAGCTCCGGGAAGGTGGAGGGTCCTGGGACCGCCTGATCCTTCCCCGGACGATGGCAGCCGAGCTGCACCGCCTGCCGGAGGAGATCTGGACGACCTCGGACATGATCCTCTGCGCCAACGCCGCCCAGGCCCTGGTTCACCTCAAGGAGGAAGAAATCGCATGAAGTCAAGTCTCCGGGAGACCCCTGAATCCGCCGCCTGGAGTGAGAACCGAGGCCATCGAGGCGGGTCTGGATGCCAGGAAGGCGTGCATCGAGGAGCGGAGCGTAGTTGGAAACTACGTGAGCACCGCAGAGGTGCACCTGACGACACAGACGGGCCCCTCCCACCCACACCCTGGTGTGGGTGGGGTCTCAACGCCTCGACGGCCGAATGCCACGCCAGGCGGCGGATTCAGAAGACCGACTGGCACGCATGATGCCCCTGCACAGTCAAGACCTGGCCCGAGCCCTGGCCAGCGCCTCGCAAGAGGCGCACCGCTTGGCGCACCCCTTCCTGGGCACCGAACACCTGCTGCTGGGACTGGTCGCCGAGGTGGACTCGGGGGCCGGGAACTTCCTACGCCGCCGGGGATTCCAACCCCGCAAGCTGAGAGCCGCCGTGCGTTCGCTGGTGGGGCGTGGCGTCCGCCCCGGCGAGACCGAGCCTCCTCCCACCCTGAGGGCTCTGGGGACCCTGCGCCAGGCCGAGTATCTGGCCCAAGGCTATGGCCACCCGGTAAACACCCTGCATCTGCTCTGGTCCCTCCTCCAGGATCGCGATTGCGACGGAACGCGCCTACTGATCGATGGCGGCGCTGAACCAGCCACTTGGATGGCCGAGCTCGAAGAGCTGCTGGCCGAACCGACCCGCCGCCGCCCACGGGTTTTCACCTTCGGCCAGGGGGACCGCCCCGCGGCCCAGGTGGCCGAGGCCAGCCGCTGGCGGGAACGGCTGCTGGCGGCCGGGGAACGGCTGCGCGAAAAGATCGTGGGCCAGGACTCTGCCGTAGAGCGGGTGGCCGACACCCTGACCCGCTCCTGGGCTGGCCTTCTGGGGGCCGGACGCCCGATGGCCAGCTTCCTTTTCGTCGGTCCCCGGGGCTCCGGGAAACTGACCCTGGCCCGGAACCTGGCGGACTTCCTGTATGGAGACTCCGAGCGGGTCATTCGACTGAGCCTGAATGAATTCAGCGACGAGCTGCGGGTCTTGCGCCTGCTGGGTTCCAACTACGGCGCACCCTCCGAGCAGGAGGGGATCCTGACCCGCCTGGTTCAGGAATACCCCTACTCGGTCGTATTCCTGGAAGACATCGAAAGGGCCCATCCCCAGGCCATGGAGGGGATCCACCAGATCCTGGAGCGTGGGCACGTCTTCGATGGCCGGGGTCAGAGAGTCGAGTTCCGCGACAACGTGGTCATCCTCTCGGTCGCGGTGGACCCCGAATTCTTCGAACGGGAAGGGCCGGTGGGCTTCCGTCTGACGGCCCGGGACGTGCTCACGACCCAGGAGCGTATCGAACGGGAAATCATGCCCGAGCTCGAGCGGGTCTTACGGGCCGACACGCTGGGTCTGGTGGACGAGGCCGTGTTCTTCCCTCCCCTGGGCGGACGCGAGATGACCGAGCTGCTCCGAGCCTGGACTCGCGAGCTGACCCATGAAATGGCCCAGAAACGCAATATCCGGATTTCCCTGAGACCAGAGGTCAACCAGCGCCTGATCCGCCGTGGCAACGAGATGGGCCAGGGAGCGGGAACCCTGCGCCGGCTCTTCGTGCGTGACGTCGCCAACTCGCTGGCCCGGGCCATGCTGGAGAACACCATCCGGGAAGGCGACTCGGTGGAAGTCTGCGAGGTGGACGGGGAAATCGTCGTGCACCGCGCCGGAACCAGGCCCGAAAAACCGGGAAAGAGGCGCCGGCCGGTTCGCCAGGTTGCGCGCGCGGCCGACTCGGGAGGGAACTCGAAAGAGCCGCTCGGGCCGGAAGCACCCCCTGAGCAGGAATCCTGAGCCCGACGGCGCCCACCCCAGGACCGAAGCGCAGCCTCCGCCGGAGGTCGGCGAGATGAGCGGAGGCCCTTCCTCGCAACCGGAATCGGTATACCAGGAAGGGCCTCCCCGGATCAGCGGTTTTCTTCGTCCAGAAGGACCCGGCCCGACTCCCCCTCGGCCGGGGCTGGTGATTCTTCCTGAGCCGGAGGTGGAGGCGGGAACCCCTCCAGGACCACCACGGCCAGGGGTGGAACCGTCAAGGGCAGCGAGAAGGTCTTACGGTCCCACTCCCGGGCCTCGGCCTGAATCTCCATGGCCGGGCAGACCCCGCTGCCGCCGTATTTCAGATCATCAGAATTGAGCCGTAGCTTCCAGGTCCCGCCCCAGGGCACTCCGATCCGGTGCTCATGACGAGGGACCGGCGTGAAATTGCACACGAAGGCCAGGGCCTTGTCGTGCCCATAGGGGAAACGCAGGAAACTGACCACGCTGGACTGGGCATCGTCACACTGGATCCACTCGAAGCCTCCGGGGCGGCTGTCCAACTCCCACAGGGCCCTCTCCTGCAGATAGAGCTGGTTCATGTCGGCGCTCCAGCTCTTCAGACCGGCATGTTCCGGGAAATCCAGGAGGTGCCAATCCAAGGAGCGTGCTTCCCACCACTCGTTCCACTGACCGAACTCCCCGCCCATGAACATCAGCTTCTTGCCGGGGTAACCCATCATGTAGCCGTGCAGGAGGCGCAGGTTGGCGCGCTTCTGCCAATTGTCTCCGGGCATCTTGTCCAACAGCGATTTCTTGCCGTGCACCACCTCGTCATGAGAAAGCGGCAACATGAACTCCTCGCTGTATTGGTAGAGCATCCCGAAGGTCAGATTGCGCTGATGATACTTCCGGTAGATGGGATCCTTCTCGATGTACTTCAGGGTGTCGTTCATCCACCCCATGTTCCACTTGAAGGTGAAGCCCAGTCCGCCCTCCTGGACAGGGCCGGTGACCCGGGGCCATGCCGTGGATTCCTCGGCCAGGGTGAAACAGCCGGGATGGTGGTCGGCCACGGCCATGTTGAAGTCCTTCAGGAACTGCACCGCCTCCAGGTTCTC
>JAAZKF010000178.1 GCA_012799975.1 Burkholderiales bacterium | reverse complement strand
TCGTGGCGGCCCGCCAGCGCCGAGGAGGGCTTCGAGATCGTCCGGCGCCGCCTGTTCCAGCCCCTCGCCGACCCGGCCAGGTTCCGCGACCGCGACGTGGTGGCCCGGGCCTACGCCGACCTCTACCGCTCGCAGGCCCAGGAGTTCCCCCCAGAGTGCCGCGAGTCCGACTATGAAAAGCGCCTGCAGGCCGCCTACCCCATCCACCCCGAGGTCTTCGACCGCCTCTACACCGACTGGTCCACCCTGGTGAAGTTCCAGCGCACCCGCGGCGTGCTGCGCCTGATGGCCGCAGTGATCCACAGCCTGTGGGAGAAGGGCGACCGCAACCCGCTGATCCAGCCCGCCCACATCCCCATCGACGACAACCGGGTGCAGTTCGAGCTGACCCGCTACCTGTCGGACAACTGGGTGCCCATCCTCGAGAAGGACGTCGACGGGCCCAACTCGCTGCCCGTGAAGACCGACGCCGAGGTTCCCAACCTGGGCCGGTATGCGGCCTGCCGCCGGGTGGCCCGCACCATCTACCTGGGCTCGGCGCCGATCACCACGGCCGCCAACCGCGGGCTTGAGGACCGGCGAATCAAGCTGGGCTCGGTCGTTCCGGGCGAGTCCCCGTCCGTCTTCGGCGACGCCCTGCGCCGCCTGGCTGCCGTCGCCACCTACCTCTACCAGGACGGCTCCCGCTTCTGGTACGACACCCAGCCCACCGTGACCAAGCTGGCCGAGGACCGGGCCGAGCAGCTCAAGCGCGACCCGGACAAGGTGGTCGAGGAACTGGACCGGCGCCTGCGCCAGGACCTGGTGAAGACCGGCGAGTTCAAGCGGGTCCACCCCCTGCCGGGTGGAACGGCCGACGTGCCGGACCTGCCCGAGGCGCGCCTGGTCGTGCTGGGAAGCGCTCAGGCCTGGTCCAAGGAACCGAACTGCCCCGCCGAGGCCGCGGCCCGCGAGATCCAGTCCAGGTGCGGCAGCAGCCCGCGCCTGCGCCAGAACAGCCTGGTCTTCCTGGCGCCGGACAAGAACCGCCTGCAGGAACTGGACGAGGCCATCCGCCGCTACCTGGCCTGGAAGTCCATCCTGGCCGAGCGCGAGAAGCTGGACCTGTCCCATCACCAGGTGCAGCAGGCCGAGGTCCAACTGGCCTCGATGGACAAGACCGTGGCGCTGCGCGTCCCCGAGACCTACCAGTGGCTGCTCTTTCCGACCCAGGACACCCCCCAGTCGCCCACCGCCTGGCAGGCCATGCGCCTGACGGGCTCCGACCCCCTGGCCGTGCGGGCCGGCAAGAAGCTGTTGAACGACGAGCAGATGGTGACCCGCCTGGCCCCCACCCGCCTGCGCATGGAACTGGACCGGGTGCCCCTGTGGCGCGGCAACCACGTGCCCGTGAGGCAGGTCGTCGAGGACTTCTTCCGCTACCTCTACCTGCCCCGCCTCTGCGACACCGGGGTCCTGCTGGACGCCATCCGTTCGGGCTTTGGTCTGTTGACCTGGGAGCACGACTCCTTCGCCTGGGCCGACTCGTTCGACGAGGCTGCCGAGCGCTACCGGGGCCTGCGGGGCGGGGACGCCCTCTCGGTGGGCGAGGACAGCGCCGGCCTGCTGGTCCGCCCCGAGGTGGCCCGCCAGCAACTGGACCGCGAGGCGCCGCCGCCTCCGGCCCCGTTGCCGCCCGGCCCGGAGCCCCAAGACGGCGGCACCAAGGTGGTCGACCCCATCCTCCCGCCGCGCCCCCCGACCCCGAAGGCGCCCCGCCGCTTCTACGGGACCGTGACCCTGGCCCCCGACCGCGCCGGGCGCGACGCCAGCAAGATCGCCGACGAGGTGATCACCCACCTGGCCGGCCTGGTCGGCGCCAAGGTGACCGTGACCCTGGAAATCGAGGCCACCATCCCCGACGGCGCCCCCGAGCACCTGGTGCGCACCGTCACCGAGAACGCCAGGACCTTGAAGTTCACCAGCCAGGGATTCGAGATGGAGTGAAAGGGGGGACAACGACGCTGCTTCCCTGGGTCAAGGCAGAGGCTTCTCCATCGCGCTACGGTCTAGCCAGATGGCCTTGCTCCTGCGAAATCCTTCCGCAATAAGCGAGGTGAGCCCAGAGACCAACCCCATCTCGAGGCTCACCTCGATCCGCCGCCAAAATAGTCTGAGGCGAGCTCGAATCCTCTGCGCACTGGGTTCTGGCCTTTGGACTGTGGCCTCGATTCGTTCACCCAACGGGTGAAACGAAGCCGCTGAGGCGTGGGTGGCGGTCGTTGCCGGCTTCTCTCGTCGTCTTGACCCCAG
>JAAZKF010000177.1 GCA_012799975.1 Burkholderiales bacterium | reverse complement strand
CGTGCGCTTCGCCCGGATGCTGCGCGAGGGGCAGTACCACCTGGTGGTGGGGAACCCGCCGTATCAAGGGACCAGCAAGATGGAGGGCGGGGAGTACCTGGCCCGGCACTACCCCGAAGGAAAGGCGGATCTGTACGCGGCGTTCATGTTGCGGGGGATGCAGTTGGCGATAAGAGGGGGCGGGCTTACGAGCCTGGTCACAATGCGCGGCTGGATGTTCATAGGGAGTTATGAGTCTCTTCGCAAGAAGCTCTGTGAGCATGCATCCTTCCAAGTGGTCGGTGATCTGGGCGTGGGTGCCTTCCAAGAAATATCGGGTCACGTGGTCTCAGCTGTCTTACCCATCATCCGCTCTGGGAACACCCAAATCGCTCAGAGTCCCGTTGTCGGAATTGCTCGCAGCCCAGAGCTCGAATCGTCGAACAAGAAGCGCGCCGCCCTCCTGTCCGGCGTGGGCCGCCACACCTTCCACCCCGCCAGCCTGAAGGTCGTCCCCGGCTGGCCCCTGATCTACTGGTGGGACGAGGAGTTCCTGGCGCGGTATGCGGCGACCCCCAAGTTGGGGGAGGTGTCGCCGGGCAGGAAGGGGCTTACCACAGGAGACAACATCCAACATTTCCGGAATCCTTGGGAGGTAGATCCGAGTTCGATTTGGCTGAGTCGCTCCTCGTGCATTGGAACTTCTGACGCTGAAGGTTGGGAATGGGTTCCTGTGATTAAAGGTGCGGCTGGGCGTTCCTGGTTCGAGCCGCTCTTGAAGGTCATTCGATGGAAACAGAGCGCGGCCTGGATCCGGATCCTTCAATGGCATTACCAGGAGAACCATCCAGCATACCAAGTCATCTCAAGCGAAGTTTTCTTTCGCCTTGGGGTGGCACTCGCCATGATCGGCGCTTCCTTCACCGCGCGACAACATCGGTATCGAAGCGTCCTGGACTCGATGGGGTCCTCGACCTTCCCTGGGGACCTCGCTCAGGCGGTCTGCTTACTGAACTCGTCCCTGGCTCGGGAGGTCATGGAATCGCTGAACCCCACCGTCCATTTCCAAGTCGGCGACGTCAACCGTCTGCCCCTCTTCCCCATCGAGTCGGCGGACGAAATCGTGGCCCGCCTGGAGGTGGCCTTCACCGAGCACGAGGCCCACCGCGAGACCTCGGTCGAGTTCCGCCAGCCCGGCCCCTCCTGCTGGACCTGGGCTCAAGCTTGGGCGCAACAGGCCGTGGACCGCCCGGCCGGCGCGCCGCTTCCCCCCTGGGAACCGGTGCACACGCAGGCGACTCCGCTGGACCATCTGTCCTTCGCGCTGGGCGTGGCCCTGGGCCGCTTCGGCGCCCCCGGCGAAGGCCTTCTGAACCAGGCGCCGGCGTCGGCGCTGCCGCATGGCATCCTTTTCCTGGCCAACACCGATGGCGTCACCGACAGCCTGGCCCACCCCGCCTGCGCGCCCCTGCACGACGCCTGGGCCACCCACGGCGCGAGGATCGCCCCCAAAGCCACCCTGCACGAGTACCTGCGAGGCAAGTTCTTCGCCGACGACCATCTGAAGCGCTACGAGAAGCGGCCGATCTATTTCCCCCTCTCGTCCGAGAAGAAGAACTTCGTGGCCTGGATTTCCATCCACCGCTGGCGAGACGACACCCTGCAGGTGCTCTTGGCCGACCACCTCCAGCCCGCCCTGTCGCGCCTGGCGGGGGAACTGGCGGATCTCGCCCAGGCCCGCACCTCCGGCGACCGCCAGGACCAGGTGCGGGCCGAGGCCCGCGCAGCCGAGGTGCAGGCCCTGCACGAGGAACTGCGCGCCTTCGTCAACCTGGTGGAGGAGGTGGCCTCCAACGGCGCCCCCCGCACCGGCAAGGCGCCCGCCCGCGAGGTGGACGCCCGCTTCCGGATGGACTCAGACGACGGCGTGATGATCAACTCCGCCGCCCTGTGGCCGCTGCTGAAGCCCCAGTGGAAGGACCCGGAGAAGTGGTGGGCGGAACTGTGCGAATCGAAGGGCAAAAAGGATTATGACTGGTCGCACCTGGCCGCGCGCTACTTCCCCAAGCGCGTGGACGGCAAGTGCCAGAAGGACCCGTCGCTGGCCGTGGCCCACGGTGCTTTCTGGAAGTACCACCCCGCCAAGGCGTACCAGTGGGAACTGCGCCTGCAGGCCCCCGACGAGCTGGGCCCGGACTTCCGCCTCGACGAGCCCGGCTCGGACCTGTACCGAGAAGACTTCCAGCGCCAACACCCCGACCAGGTGCGCGAGTTGCGCGAGGCCGAGGAGCGCCGCCGCCATCGCAAGGCCGACAAGACCGGCGACGAGGAGGGCCCCTCCGAGGGCGAACTGGACTTCGAGGGCGAGGACTAGGTGCGCGAGCAGCCCGAGCCGCCTGCACCGGGCACAACCCCCTGGCTTTCGTGGTGCCCGGGGTGGTATTCTTGGTGGTACAGACGGAGGTCTCGGCGTGGATTCAGGGTCCGTGAAGAAGACCATCACCCTTCCCAGCGAGCTGGTCGGCAGGCTGAAGGCCAGCACCAGGAACCTCAGTGCCTTCATCGCCCAGGCCTGCCACGAGAAGCTGGAAGCGGATGAGAAACGTGCCAGGGAGCAGGACATGATCGAGCGCTGCCGGGTGCGCTATCAGGAGGACCGGGACCTGGCCCACGATTTCTTCGCGGCCGAGCAGGAGGCCTGGGAGCCCAGATGAGCCGGGTGCCCCTGGTCCTGCGGGGCGAGGTCTATACGGCCCGCCTGGACCCCACCGAGGGGTCCGAGATGCGCAAGACCCGACCCGTGGTGATCGTCAGCAATGACATCGACAATCGCCATTCCCCCTGCGTCCTGGTGGCCCCCTTGACCGAACACGGGGGCGGCAAGGTCTACCCGACGGAGGTCCTGGTCCTGCCGCCCGTCGCAGGGGTCTTGAAGCCCTCGCGAATCTCGTGCACCCAGGTGCGGGTCCTGGACAAGCGGCGCCTGATGGACGCCAACGGGAACCCGCTGTGCCGCTGGGGACAGCTTCCGCCAGAGGTCGTCCTGCAGGTCGATGCCGGCCTGCGGATCGCCCTGGCCCTGGACTGAAAAGGCGCCGGCCCCCCACCACCCCGGTAGACCCCGGCAGGCTCCGCCCGGCCGGTCGAGAAGGTGCCCGCAAAATGCCCCAGGGAGAAGGAATGACCCGACTCGCCACCACCCTGATCCGCGATCTCCAGGAGGTCCTGCGCGAGCGGCCCCTGGTCATCTGGCTTGACTCGGAGGGGCTGTACTCCGGCTTCGTCCAGCGACTGGGCCAGGAGGGCGAGCTCTCGGTTCCGGTGGTGGGCTTCCGGGGCAGCTACCTCGAGACGCTGCTGGCCCTGGAGCCCTTCCAGAACCGGCTGGACCCCGAGCCCCTGCTGGTGCACCTGCCCGGCCACACCGACAAGACGGTGCGCAAGACCCCCTTCCTGGAGCTGTACCACGCGGGGCGCCGCTTCCAGAAGAACCTGGGGACCCTGGTCCGCCAGGCCGCGGCCGGGGAAGTCCCGCCCGACGAGGTCGAGCGCTACCTGGCCTCGGGCCCGGTCAGCTTCCAGGCCGCCGAAGCCTGGCTGGAGGAACAGGCCTCGCGCGACCGCCGGGGACTGGCCGGAGTCCTGGCGGCGCTGGCGCCCGAGTGGGTCTTCGACGAGCTGATGGGTCGGGGAGGCCCGCTGCGCGCGCGCCTGGAAGAGGAGTCCGACCTGGGCGACTTGCAGGACTTCTTCCACCGGCACACGGGCTTCTCGGAGGCCTTCGCCCGCTTCGCGGCGGGCGTCCCCCGCCCCGCCGGCCTGCGGGCCCTGAGCGATGCCCTGGCCAGTTGGGTGTTGTGCGTGGAGTACGTCCACGACCTCACCCGGCCGCCCCGACTGCCCGAGCTCTTGCCCCTGGCCAGGCTGAGCGCGCCCCTGCGCGACGCCAGCACGGCCCTGGCCCGCAGACTGCGCGAGGACCACCCCGAGGTCTATCGTAGCCAGGCCCTGCTGACGGAGGCCCAGTTGGGGCCCGAGATTTCCGCCGGGCTGCCAGAGGAGCTGGGCCGGATCGACACCTTCAGCGGCGAGGACAGCCGGCTTCTGAAGGCCGCCGTGCAGGCCCTTGAAGAGGAACGCTGGCCCGAGGCCCGAGCCTGGGCCGAGCAACGCCTGGCGGGCACCTCCTTCTGGCTGGAGATCGAGCCCGCCCGACGGCACGAGTGGGAACTGGTGCAGTGCGCGGCCCGCTTCGGCCAGGCCCTCCAAGCGGCCGGCCGGCCGCTCCAGGGCCTGCGCCTGCTGGAAGAGGCCGTGGAAGCCTACACGGGCAAGGAGCAGGGCGCCCGCCGGGACGGCGCCCAGGAGGTGGACCGGGCCCACCGGCACTTTGAGGAGCTGCGGCGCCGCAAGCTGGGGACCTGGTTGCCCCACGCCTCGGACCTGTGGATGGCGGCGGGCCGGTTGCGGGCCCTGTACCGGGAGTGGGCGGACCACCTGGCCCGGGACTTCGCCACGATCTGCGACGAGGAGGGGCTTCTGCCTCCGGTGGCCTTGCAGCAGCGCACCCTCTACGAGCAGGTGGTCCACCCCCTCGTGCAGCGGGACTCGGCCCGGGTCGCCCTGTTCCTGGTGGACGCGCTGCGCTACGAGATGGCGGCCGAACTGGCCTCCAGCCTGGAGGGGCCGGGGGTGACCGTGCACCTCTCCGCCCGGCTGGCCGAGCTGCCCACCATCACGGCGGTGGGGATGAACGCCCTGGCCCCGACCTCGCGGGACGGGCGACTCACCCTGGCGCCCCTGGCCGGCAAGGGCACCTTCGGGGGCTTCCGCTGTGGCGAGTACACCGTCCGGGACCCCGCCAACCGCCTGCGCGCCATGGCCGAGCGCAGCCTGGACCGGCTGCCGGGCACGAGGAAGTCTCCGCCGAACCTGGACCTGGCCCAACTGGTGGACCTGCCCGCAGACGACCTCAAGAAGAAGCTCTCGGGCCACCACCTGGTGGTGGTCCACTCGCGGGAGATCGACGACTCGGGCGAGGCCAGCCTGGGGCTGTCCACCTTCGACACCTGGCTTGGCCAGTTGCGGGTGGCGGTCCAGAAGCTGCGAAGCCTGGGCCTGGACGAGTTCGTGATCACCTCCGACCACGGCTTCCTGCTGCAGGACGAGACGGCCACGACGGTTCCCTACGCCGGGGGGCGCGAACGGGATCGCCGCTTCGCCGTGCTGGACACCTTTGTGAAGGAGCCCGACACGCAGGGAGCCACCTTGTCCTGCCTGGGCTACGAGGGGGTCGAGGGCTACCTGCTGTTGCCCCGGGACACCCGCACCTTCAACCTGACCAACCGCAGCTCGGCCACCTTCGTCCACGGGGGCAACACCCTGCAAGAGCGGGTGATCCCGGTCCTGACCGTGTCCAGCCGCAAGGCCAGGGTGACCCGACTGTCCCGCTATCGCGCCCTGGCCCAGGCCAGCGCGCCTCTGCTGGGGTTGAGCCGGATCCAGGTGAAGCTGGAGGTTGCGCCCGGGCAGACGGGCCTGCTGCAGCCGGACCGGAGGGTGGCCCTGGGCCTGCGGGTGCCCAATCGGGCGGCCGAGGTGGACCTGCGGGACGCCTCGGGGGCCGAGCTTGTCAACCAGCGCCTGCTGGTCGAAGTGGACGCGAACTGGGCCGAGGTTCTGTTCAGCCTGGTCGGCTCGGGTGCGGAGAGGGCCCAGGTGGAGGTCTACCATCCCGATTCGGAGGAGGACGTCGAGCCCTGTCGGCTGGAGGAGTTCTTCGAAGTGAAGACGGGGGGCGCCAGCCTCCCGGGTTCCACGGTGGGGGGCGCCAGCCTGACCGACGACCGCCCCTGGCACTCGGCCATCCAGGACGAGGGCCATCGGAAGGTCCTGTTGCACCTGGAGCAGTATGGAACCGTCACCGAAGAGCAGGCTGGAGGCATGCTTGGGGGCCCCAGGGCCGAGCGGCGCTTCAACATGCGGTTGCAGGGTTATCGAGACCTGTTGCCCTTCCAGGTCTCGATGGAAGTCACCGCCAGCGGCAAGCGATACGTGAAGAACCACCCCACCCCCTGACCCACCCGGCAAGGAGACGACCATGTCCAACGAGATTCAGCACATCCTGGAGCGCCTGCGCGGCGGGGTGGTCCCCGGGCGGGGGCTGGACCTTTTCGCCGTGGGCATCGAGGTCGCGCGGGCCGAGCTGGCCCGGCAACTGGACCGGGCCAGCTCGGGCGACGGCGCCTACAAGTTCCTGCGTGGCGGCTACGGCTGCGGGAAGACCTTTACGGCCCGGCTGACCCAACTCGACGCCCAGAAGCGCAACTTCGCCACCAGCTTCGTGGTGGTCTCGGACAACGACCTGCAGTTCCATCGCTTCGACGAGGTCTACCGCAAGGTGATGCAGGAACTGGCCACGCCCTGGTGCGAGCGCGCCGCCCTGGGCGACATCCTGGACCGCTGGGTGGCCCACGTGGAGGAGAGCCTCCTGGCCCTCGGCGCCGACGAGAACGCCCCGGACTTCGACCAGCAGGTGCTGCGCGAGCTGGATGCCCGGCTGAAGTCGGCCACCGGCGGCAAGGCTCCCGAGGACATGGTCCGGGTGATCCGCAAGATCTTCGAGCTCAAGCAGCAGGGCAACCTGGTGGATGCGGGGGCCCTGATCTCGTGGTTGTCGGGCAGCGCCAACGTGGCCGCGGGGGCCAAGAAGCTGGCGGGCGTGAAGGGCGAGATCGGCAGCCAGGAGGCCATGGACTACCTGCGCGGCATCCTCGAGATCATCAAGGCCGCCGGCCACCCGGGCTGGGTCATCGTGATCGACGAGGTCGAGACCGTCCTGCGCATGCGCCGGGACGTCCGGGGCAAGGTGCTGAACGGCCTGCGGCAGATCCTGGATGCCAGCGACCGCTACCCGGGCCTGGTCTGGCTGTTCACGGGAACGCCCGAGTTCTTCGACACCACCCGGGGCGTGGCGGGCCTGCCCCCCCTGCACGACCGGATCCAGTTCCAACTTTCCGGCGGCTACGCCAACGTGCGCCAGCCCCAACTGGAACTCAAGCCCTTCGACGCCGCGCGCCTGCGGGCGGTGGCCCTGAAGCTGCGCGAACTCTTCCCCGCCTTGGACCGCTCGCGGATGGACCGGGTGGTCACCAGCTCCGTGGTCGATCGCCTGGTGGCCCGCGTGACCGAGGGCTTCCGGGGCGACGTGGGCGTGGTGCCGCGCCAGTTCCTGCGCCAGTTCGTGAACCTTCTGGACCTGGTGGACCAGCATCCGGACTACGACCCCATCCAGGCCGAAGGCCTGGCCCCCCTGGACCTGACCGAGGAGGAGCGTCGGCTGGCCGAGGGCCAGCCCGCCTTCGAGCAGGAGGCCGAGGATTCGAGGGCCTATGAGGTGGTGGAGTTCTGAGCCGCCCCTCGGCCTTCTCGCGCTTTCCACCCCGGCTCCAGGAGGCCCTGGTGGCCCGGCTGGGCTGGACCTCGTTGCGGCCGGTGCAGGAGGAGGCCAGCCACGCCATCCTGGACGGATGCAACGCCGTCATCCTGGCCCCCACCGCGGGGGGCAAGACCGAGGCCTCGGTGTTCCCCGTCCTGGCTGGCCTGATGGAGCGGGAATCCGAGGGCGTGGGCGCCCTCTACGTGGCTCCCATCAAGGCCCTGCTGAACAACCAGGAGGTCCGCCTGGGCACCTACACCCGGATGGTGGGCCTGCGGCGCTTCCTGTGGCACGGAGACGCCAAGGCCTCGGCCAGGAAGGCCTTCCTGCGCGAACCCGACGACCTGTTGATGACCACGCCCGAGTCGCTGGAGGTGATGCTGCTGTCGGGCCGGGTCCCGCACCAGCGCCTCTTCGCCGACCTGCGCTACGTGATCCTCGACGAGATCCATGCCATGGCCGGCGTGGATCGGGGCGCCCACCTGATGTCGGTCCTGGAGCGCCTGGCCGTCCACTCCCGCCACGACCTGCAGCGGATCGGCCTGTCGGCGACGGTGGGAAACCCGGCGGACATCCTGGACTGGCTGAAGGGCCCCTCGAGCCGGCCGGG
>JAAZKF010000176.1 GCA_012799975.1 Burkholderiales bacterium | reverse complement strand
CTTTGCGCCCGGTGTTGTGCCGGACCAGGGCGTTGGCCAGATCCAGAATCGCCTGGGTCGAGCGGTAGTTCTGTTCCAGTTTGACCACCCGGGCCTCGGGATAGTCCTGCTCGAAGCGCAGCATGATGGTGAGGTCGGCGCCTCGGAAGCCGTAGATGCTCTGGTCGTCGTCCCCCACCACGCACAGGTTCCGGCGTCGTGAAGCCAACATCCGCACCAGTTCATATTGAACCGGATTCACGTCCTGGTACTCGTCGATCAGGATGTAGGCGAGCTGCTCCTGGAACTGCTCGAGGAGATCCGGGTGCTCTCGGAAAAGCTGGACGGTTCGCACCAACAGATCGTCGAAGTCCAAGGCCCCGCTGGCCTTCAGGCGTTCTTCATACAGGGCAAAGGCCCGTCCCACTTCGCGTTCCAGGGGGTTGCTGGAATGGAGCAGACGCTCGGCGTCCACCAGGTGATTCTTGGCGTGGCTGACCCGGGAGAGCATCGAGCGCGGAGGGAAGCGCTTCTCGTCGAGGTTCAGTTGTTTGAGGGCGGCCTTCATGACCACCAGTTGCTCGGAGGAGTCGTAGATGGTGAAGCCCGCGGGGATCCCCAGACGCTCACCGAACAAGCGCAGCCAGCGACAGCACACCGAGTGGAAGGTCCCCAGGAAGGGGAAGCGGCCAGGCCCACACAGGGCCTCGATCCTTTGGGACATCTCGCGAGCCGCCTTGTTGGTGAAGGTGACGGCCAGCAACTGATGTCGCCGGGCCAGACCCTTCTCCAACAGCCAGGCGATGCGCCGGGTCAGCACGCGGGTTTTGCCGCTCCCGGCTCCGGCCAAGACCAGCAGGGGGCCCTCGGTCCGGGTGACGGCCTCGAGTTGGGGAGGGTTGAGGCCTTGAAGGATGGGATGAATGGACATGGAGGGCGGCAGTTTCTCCGGGTAGATCGCCGGTCCTGTCGAAGGTTAGTTCGCTTGAGACCAACCCTCCCCTGAGTCCTGGATTCTACAAGGTGACCCCGAGGTTGCGCAGGAGCCTCAGGACGGCGGGGAGGAAGAGGGCCGAGGACAACAGGTTGGCCCCGACTCCCACGGTCATCACGAAGCCCAAGGTGGCGATGCCCTGGTGATTGGCAGGGATCAGGGTCCCGAAGCCGGCCATGGTGGTCAGCGCCGCCAGGCCGATGGCCGGACCCGTCGAGTGGTTGAAGATTCCGTCCCCGCCTTCCTCCTGGACCCGTTTTACCACGTGCACCCCGAAGACCAGTCCGATGCCCAGGATCAACGGAAGAGCCAGGAGGTTGGCGCTGTTGAAGTTCACCCCGGCGTAGCCCATGATCCCAACCATCCACAAGATTCCCACGACTTTGGGGAAGATCGCCAACAGCGAGATCTTCAAGCTTCGGAAGTGCACCAGCAGCAGGATCCAGATGGCCACCAGGGCGTACCAACCGGCCTGCTCGTTGGCCCTGCGCAGTTCGTGGGTGTCGTAGTACATCACCACGGGCATCCCCACCACTTGCGGGTCCACCTGCTGCAGGCTGCGGACGAAACGCTCCTGGGGACCCCGCTCCCAGACGTTCTGGAGGGGGAAGATCCGCAACTGGATCAGGCCCGTCCGACCGATCTCCCGGGTCTTGAGGACTTCGGGAATATCTTCCAGGGTCAGGGGGGGATGGTCGACCTGGTCCTTCAGGAAGTCCACCAACCCCTGCAGATCAGCGAAGAAGTCCTTCTGGAAGGCCGTCAGCCCGTCCTCAATGGGACCCGGGCCCATTCCTTCCAAGGTTGAAAAGAGACGTTCCAGGGCAGTCTTGAAGCGGGTGGCCTCCCGGCGGACCGACTGATCCTGGGAATCCTTCAGGGTGGGCCAGGCTTCCCGGAAGGTGTGGTCCAGTTCCATGAAGGATCCCGCCATGGCCAGCAGGTTGCCTGAAGTGCCCCCCGGCTGGGCGTTGGGGCTCGCCGGCTGGGAAACCTGGGTCATTTCTCGAGTGATGGCTTCCAGGAAGGGGCGCTTGGCGGGATAATCGTCGGGGAACATCGACGCGATCGACTCGACCCTGGCCACGGTGGGAAGCTTCTGGAAGGCTTCGGTCAGGCGCCGAGCCTCGCTGAGGTCAGGGACCAGCGAAATCCCGTACAGCAGGGAGTGCTCACTGGAGTGGATCAGGTGCATCTCGGTCTGCACCGAGTTCAGTCCGTGGGCCTGAAGATTCAACAGGTTGTAGTCATAACGGATGTGTCGGGCTTCCAACACGCAGAACACCGAGAACAGGAGGCAAAGCGAGACCACGATCCAGGGATGCCGCAACCAGGCCTGTTCCATCCGGGCCAAGGTCTGGTAGTGGCTGATTCCCGTGCCGATGGCGCCACCGAACCAGCGGTGTTGCAGGAAGATCAGTGCCGGGAGCACGGTCACCATGGACAGATAGCATAGCAGGATGCCGGTCCCGGCGATGGTCCCCAGCTCGGCAATCCCGATGAAGTCGGTCAGGTTCAAGACCCAGAAGGCTACGGCCGTGCTGCTCGCCCCGGTCAGGTTTTCGACGCCGGTTCCCGCCAGGGTGATCTTCATGGCCTCCAAGGGCGACCACCCCTTCACCAGTTCCTCATCGTAGCGGTAGATGAAATGGATGCCGTAGTCGATCCCCAGAGTGATCAGGATCGTGGTACAGGTGACAGTCAGCAGGTTCAGGTGTCCGACCGCCAGGGTGGTGAAGCCCATGGTCCAGGTGACACCCAGCATCAGCGTGAAGATGGCCATCATGGGACGGTACATCTCGCGGAAGGCCAGCGCGAAGATGAGCGATACGAAGACCAGGGACAGAAGCGACGAGCGCGTGGAGTCTTCGGTCGAAGAGTTGCCCTCGTCGGTGTCCAGGACCGGTTCACCCGTCAGGCCGACCTGGACCTCAGGATGGCTGCGCTGGACTTCGGGGATGATCTCCCGGAGTCTCTGCACAGCAAAGGGGATCGCCTCGTTACCGCCTCCTCCCGCCTGGTGTGCGGGACGAACCAAAAGCAGATGGATCCGCCCCTTCGAGACGGTGTTGTAGAAGACGGTCTGCCCTGCGTCCTCTAGTTCCTGGGGGGCCTGGTCCTCCTGAGCAACCTTTCCGAAAAAGGCTGCCGCCCAGGGAGAGCTGTAGGAGTAACGTCCGCGGGTCTCGAGGCTGACCTGCAACTGCTCCATGGCCTCATTCAGGAAGGGCAGGATCTCGGCCAGGGCCCCGGCCGGGTCCTCTCCATTGCTGACCTCTCCGAAACTGTCCAGCAGACCGGTCATGTCCTTCGAGGAAGACAAGGAATCGAGAAGCGGGCGGCTTCGGGCCAGTTCAGCAGACAGTTTCGCGAGGGTCTCCGGGGCCAGATAGTGCAGGGCGTGGGTCCGCAAGTGGGAGAGTTCCACCTTCTCGAAGACATCGCGGAAGGTCTGGGGTTCAGCCCGCAGACGGGTGGCCAGGTCATCGATGAAGGCCTTGCGGTTTTCGGGCGTTCCCCACTCCACCACCACGACCATGTCTTCGGCTTCGGGGAACTGTGCGATGTAGCGGTCCTGATTCGCCTGCAGCTCGGGAGTTCGCCGGATCAGGTTGGCCCGGTCGGCGTCAAACTCGAGATTATTCCAGGTATAGAAGGCCGATACCAGGGCCAGGAGGGTGCCCAATACCAGGATCTGGACCGGGAACCTCCAGGCCAGGTCGACCAGGAGCATCAAGACCTGGATGACCCGGGAAGTCGGAACCGGTGAAGATGAAGAGGAACACGTCGAATTCGAGGACGGCGTCATGATCTGCAAGCCCGTGATCGGTCTGCTTTGGGAATGTGAAGCGACTTCGCCAACGGAACCAGGCCTCTCAGGGCTTCGAAGCCGAAACCCAGGCGGCTTGAGACCCGGATGCGTCTGCACTCATGGTGACGGCGACAACTCCCACGAAGATCAGGAGGGTTCCGAGCCAACGCAGGCCCGAGACCCTCTCCCCCAGGAATGGGCCAGCCAGAGCAGCGTTCAAGACGTAGGTCAGGGCGGTCATCGGCAAGGCCAGCGACAGGTCGGCCCAGGACAGGACCGAAAGCCACAAAAAAAAGAAGGTAGCCGCCAGCAGGATGCCGATCCAGACCTTCCAGGCCGTGAAAATCCTAACCCCCGTCCGCCACAACGAGCCCAGGCCGGTGATCCGGATTTCCCCGACGGCCCGCATGCCTTGAGACATGAAGATATCTCCGACAGTGGCTGCAACCACGGCCAGAAGCATCAGGATTATGGTCCGGGAAAGCGGATTTTCCGTAAAGGCGAAGGAATCAAGCATTGGAGGAGGTCAAGTGGGCCGTCCCCGTTCGCCGGCGGCTCTGAAGGCCCCTTCTGCGGGGGGCAAAAATAGGCAGTGACAAGGGGGAGGAGCCACGCCTCTGGCCTCAAAAGTTCAAACTGCGCATCGGAGACCCATTCGGCCCGGAGCGCGAATCCGGGCCTGCCCTTTCCCAGGAAGAGGATCCGGGCCCGGTCTCCTGCAAATATGTCTCGTCGCCCTGGCCAGCGTCGACCGGATACATGAAGTCGCATGAGCCGGGGATGGAACCTTGCGAGGTATGCTTGGGATGCGATTGCGTATCACCATGTTCCTGGCCCTCTGGGCGCTGATCTCCCTGGGTGTCAGCCAGGCCCAGGGGGGCGACCCGGCGAGTCCGGCTCCCGCAGCCCATAAGGCGCTTCTGCTGTTGCAGGTTGAAGTCGCCGGAGTCGTCCGAAGCGGCTCGGCCGTGATCGTCCAGAGCGGGCAAGAAGCACTGGCCCTGACCAGTTATGAAGCGGTTCGGGGCGCTGCCGCCATCCACGCCCTGGTTCCGGGCCGGGGGCTGGTGATGGCCCACCTCGACAAGTTCGCCCCGGAGGCCAACCTGGCCTTGTTGAAGATCTCCATCGCGGATCTGCCGTCGGTCCGACTCGGAGACTCGGATCTCCTCCGCCCCGACGACCCCGTCGAGATGGTCACCGCCAACCCTGTTGAGGAAGGCAATCTGGCGACGGCCATGACTCCGCTCATCCGCCGTGGCAAGGTGGGGAATATCCTAAACCGCCCCGGGGGCACGGTCCTGCAACTGCTCTTCGATGCCTCTTTGACCGACGAGAGCACGGGCGCACCGGTCTTCTCGACCAATTCCGGCGAAGTCGTGGGAATCGCCTTGTCGCGGGCCAGCGCCGGCAACGATGCCGCTCGGACGGCCATCCCCGGCAACCTGGCCGCCGCTTTCGGGCATGACCTGGCGAAGGCCTCCAACGTCACCGCCTCGGTGCGCGTCCTGGACGGTTCCCAGGCTCCGGTGGAAGGCGCACCTGGCCAGCAGGAGGCTTCCTCCAGCAACTGGCTGGGCTATGTCATCGCCGTCATCTGTGGCCTGGTGGTGGTGGGCGTGGTTGCCGCCGTGGTCCTGCGGCGAGGGAATAAGCCTCCTCCCTTCTCGGTCCTGCCCCGGCTGCCGGAAGGTCTCAGCATGGCCTTCGTCGACGCGGAGGGCAACCTTCTGCCCATGGACCTTGACACCATCCGGGTCGGTCGGGCCTCGGATAACGACTGGTCCTTCAACGATTCGTCGGTTTCTAATTATCACGCCCGAATCAAGAAAAACAAGCGGGGTTCAGGTTACGAAGTGGAGGATCTGCGCAGCACCAACGGGACCTGGGTCCGTGGACGCCGGATCGGCGGGGCCGAGGTTATTGATCCTGGGAGCAAGGTCCGCTTCGGGAAGATCGAGGTCCTCCTGATGACCCGCTCCCAATCTATCGGATGAAGGCCTCCCATCCGCCCGATGAGAGGGCTTCGCTTCCGAGCTTCTTCGATGTCTTCCTGGCAGTAGCCGGGAGGAAGTCCATCGGCGCCGAGGCTCTGGCCCGATCCTTGTGGCTACCTGATTCTGGCGTCCTGGATCCTCATCTGGAGAAACTGGTCGCCGAGGACCTGTTGCGCCTTGAAAAGGGCGAATACTGCCGAGCTGACTCGCCCCGGGCGGCTCGGCTTTTCTCTACCCTCGCCTTTGCCCTGGCCTACGAATATGACTACAACGCCTACCTGACCGATGAGTTGGTCGAATTCCTCCGGAAAACCTACTACCTGGACGTCTTCCTGGCTTCCGATCTCACGCCGGAGGGGCTCTCCAGGCAGATCATCGGCCGCTTCCTGAAGGATGGCCTGCTGCTGGCCTTCCGCTACGAGCCCTTCATGGGTCGCCTGGTCAGGAATCCCTTCCTGGATGGGATCTGTGAGTTCCTGCAGGTCCGCCCCGTGCGCCGGATCCTTGGCCGCAGGATCCGGCTGGACTCGGTGATCGGCGAGAAGTTAATGGCCAGACACCGCAAGGATTTCGAGCAGATCTCGCGAGCCAGCCGGATGCTCTTTCCACCGGGTTGCCCTGAACCGAACTACAGCCCATCCCAGATCCAGAAGATAATCCGTTACGACCTGGTTCCGGAAAACCCGGATCTTTTCGACCCCCAGGTGGGAGAGAGGTTCCAGGAGGCCATGCAGCGGATGCACCAACGGGTTCAGGAGCGCGCCCCTTGGGACCTCGAGCTCCTGCGCGAGTATCATGGCATCCTGATGCGCGGGTCTGGGTTTGCCGGTTCCCTGCGAACCACCGCGGTCCAGATTCATAACAACCCTTATTTCAAGACCGCGTCGCCCCGGAAGATCCCGGGACTTCTTGAAAGTCTGGTGAAGGAGTACAACCTGCGCAGCCGCGCTGTCTCCAGCCTGCCCGAAGTCCTGGCTTTGGCGGCCTTCGTCTACAACGAGTTCATCCACATCCATCCCTTCGAAGACGGCAACAGCCGTACGGCCCGGGTGCTGTTGGCACACATCCTCCGCCAGCACAAGACGGGCTTCGAAACGATCCCCAAGAGCTTCGATGTGCGCTTTCTCCAGGTCACCAAGGGGGCCCGCAAGAGGGATGACCGGGAGTTGCTGGAGCTTCTCAAAGAGATCCTGTTGGCTCGGATCAATTGCGAAGAGCTTCAGAAGGCGCGAGAGTTGTGATCGGGAAGAGGGTTTGAAGGCGACGTTTGGAAGGTCATTGCAATAATTTAACAAAGTCGACCTAGTCGGGTCACGCGGATCGCGTGAACATGGAATTGAAGCTAATGGTGAAGGAGATACCGCAATGAACATGTACGGCATGCAGTCCACCCCCCCGCCGATGCCCCCCGAGCGCAGCAAAGCCGCCCAGGCGGCCCCT
Organism: Burkholderiales bacterium; assembly: GCA_012799975.1. GTDB lineage: Bacteria > Vulcanimicrobiota > Xenobia > Xenobiales > Xenobiaceae > Xenobium. Next base: position 9,895 of record JAAZKF010000176.1, on the reverse strand, counting down.
GGAATCGGCGGCATCCTCGGTGGAATCGCTGGTGCTGTGATCGGCACCATCATCTGCCCCGGCGTGGGCACCGTGATCGGCGCTGGCCTCGGTGGCAGTCTCGGTGGCGGCATCGGCTCCCTGTTCAAGATGGGTGACGACGCCAAGAAGACCAACATGTACAACCAGCAGATGAACGAGTACTCTCAGCTCCGCCAGCAGGAACTGCAGCAGTACATGCAGGCCATGATGATGTCCAGTATGAACGGGATACAGATGCAGGGGATGATGATGCCCCAGATGCAGATGATGCCCCAGATGGGAATGGGCTTCTAGGTCGATATTCCCAGCGGCTTCTCCCGCCTTCAAGGTAGGAACCCCGCCAAGGGGTCACGAAAAACGGTCACGGCGCGCTTGAGCCAGTGACCGGCGCGCGCCCCGCCCGAGACGGATTCCCGTCGGTGCGGAGCGCGTCGCCTTTTTAAACCGAAGGAGACGAGCCATGCAACCCCAAGGCCCCACCCCGTCCCAGCCCACCAACGAATTAGTCCAACTTCTGGCCGATGTGGCCGAAGGCCGGAGGATGGCGGCCGAGGTCGAGGAGGTCCGTTCGGCTCGTAAAGCTCGAGTCGAACTCATCCGACAGGACTTCCGCCAGCGCAGCCAGGGCCAGGATTCCAGCAAAACCCAGCCGGTGGAGGCAGCCTTCGAAGCACACCTGGAGGCCCTGGACCAGGCGGCAGAGGCTTTGAACCTTCCTGAGAAACCACGCCTGGAGCAGGCTTCCCGCCAGTTGGTCGAAACGGCCTGCGAGGTTGACAGTTCCCTGCGAGCCTTCGACTGGGCCGACATGACCTCCGGCGAGACTCCCTACCCCCTTCTCAACCTCATGCGACGCCTGCGCGACACGCTGGGCCAGCCGGAACATCCCCGGGCCGAGGAGATGAAGGCGTGGAGCCTCCCCGTCCTGCAGCATGCGATGCGGACCACGGCCGCCGACCATCGCCTGGCCCCCTTGACAGTGGCTTTCGAGCGGGCAGTCCAGGCCCTGGAGGCGGGGGGAAGCAACCTTTTCCCGGAGATCGTCGGGGCCTGTTCGCAGTTGGAGACCGCCCTGCTGGAAGAACCGGCCGCCCCCACCCCACCCTCTTCCTGGCTGGAGGCCGTGCTGATCTCGGGAAGGGCCTATGCTGAAGGCGAGATGCCCGAGGAGTTGTTGACCGAGGCCCTGGATGCCCTGGAAGAGCGCATGGTCATCGCCTACCAGGACTTCGAGAATGCCGTCCTGGAGAGTGCCACTTCGGGACAACGCATCCAGGAAGAGATCACCCGGAGTCGGGATCTCTTCGCGCGCCTCAACGAGATCATCGAAGCCATCCGAGCCGACTTGCAGACCTGCGCCGACCTGCCGCGACTGCTCGACTCGCTTGAAGAGGTCGCTCGCGCCCTGCATGAAGCCCAGAGGTTCTTTGATGAGGCCGAGTCCCAGGCGGGGCAGTTCCCCTGCCCTCGCTGCGGCCAGCTAAACCTGCCCGGATCCCGCGTGTGCTCGGCTTGCGCCGCCCAGTTGCCCCGACTGGAGTTGACCCCGGCCCCCACCGAATTGCCGACCAACCAGGACCTGCAATCCCAGAACATGTTCGAGATCGCCCAGGCTGCCGAGAAGGCCGCCACGGGTGAGATATCATCCGAACAGTTTGCCGGTTATCTGCGTTGGGGTTTCGAGCTGGTCCAGCGTGGTCGCGAGTCCCTGGACCGAATCCCTCCCGAGTCCATGTCGAGCGACGAGTCGCGCGCCCTGGTCGAGCAGGCCCGAGAGGGCATCAACGAGATCCAGACCGGTCTGGAGGAACTGACCTCCTGGAGTCGCGGCCTGGGCCAGGACTTCTATCGAGCCGGAACCCGCCGCATACTGCGCGGTGGCCAGAAACTGGTGGCTGTCCAACAGAAGGCAGATTGATGGGATCCTAGGATTCCCACTTCGTGCAGAACCAACGCATCGGTGAAGTCCTGGCGGGTCGACTCCGAATCCTGGAGCTCCTGGGAGAAGGAGCCATGAGTGCTGTCTTCCTGGTGGAAGACCTCCATCTCCCAGGAGCCCGCTGGGCAGTCAAGGAGTTCCTGGAATCTTCGGTTCCCGAGCGTGATCGGGACATGGCCTTGTGCCTCTTTCAGCGCGAGGGCGAGATCCAGGCCTCCCTGAGCCACCCTGGTCTGCCTCGCGTCTTGTGGCGATTCTCCCAGCCGGGCGGGCGGCATTATCTGGTCATGGAGCGTGTCCACGGCGTGCCTCTCGAGCGGCTTCTGCACGGTCGGCTTCGCCCGCTCCTCCCCCACGAGGCCCTGCCCATCTGCCTGCAAGCGACCCATGTGCTGGAATACCTGCACCAGCACGACCCGCCCGTAGTCTTTCGCGACCTCAAACCCTCCAACCTGATGGTCTCCCCTCTGGGTTGGGTGCGCTTCATCGATTTCGGGATCGCCCGTTACCACCACTCCCCTTCGGTCAAAGACACCCAGGAACTGGGCACGCCTGGCTTCTGCGCCCCCGAACAGTATCACGGGCAGAGCACCCTCCAGAGCGATCTTTACTCGCTGGGAGTCACCCTCTTCTTCACTCTTACGCTCCAGGACCCCCAGTCATTCGGGTTCAAATTCCCCAAGATATCCCAGTTCCAACCCGTACCTCCCGTCCTGGAAGAAACCTTGGAGCGCTGTCTACAACTGCGTCCTCAGGACCGACAACCCTCGGCGACCGTCCTGAGACGGGAATTGGAAACGGCCCTGTACTGTCTGCCCCCGGTTTCGTCCGGCTCCACCCGCGCCTTGGAGGGGGCCCTCTACGAACTCTCCCAACATGTCGAGCGGGTTCCCAGAAACCATTCGGCCCCCCTATGGAGGTTTTGGAAGGAATGGCTGTTGCGAACCTTCAACCTGGACAGACTCTGGTCAGGCGTCTCTGGCGCTCCCCCCCAACCCTAGTCGATTCGGATCACGCGCTGAATCCGTCTCCATCCAGGAATTGCCGGGCCCAGACCTCGGCGGAGAGGAAACGCCACAGTTCCCACGAGCGGTCTTCGCCGGCGGCGTGGCGACGCAAGACCTCTTCGACTGCAGAGGGCTGAAGGATACCCCGGTTCTTGAAGCGGGGGTCATGGAAGACCGACTCGACCCACTCCTTCAATTCGTTGCGGAACCAGTGCGAAACCGGGGTCGGGAAGCCCAGCTTGTCCTTGCGCTCGACGACCTCCCGGGGCATCAGGCCGCTCATCGCTCGGCGCAGGAGCAGCTTGGTCTCGGCCCCGGAGATTTTGAACCGGGCCGGAAGCGAGAAGCAGAATTCCACCAGGCGATAGTCCAGGAACGGGGTGCGCGACTCCAGCGAGAAGGCCATCGAGTTGCGATCTTCATAGCGCAACAAGGAGGGGATCGAGTGCAGCGTCAGGTCGTTGTAGAGCCGCTGCAGAAGCCGATCGTCGAAGGTCCGCGAGGGCCGGGAGCGGGCCATCCCCCGCGTGCGCCCCAGCCAGTCACGGACTGTCCGCCCTTCCATGGCCGCCGAGGCGAATTCCGCGGTCAGATAATGGGGAGGCTTGATCCGACCCGGACGATTCGCCCCCAGTCGGGCCAGCCAGCGCGGACGTCGGGCCCGGCGCAGGGCGCGGTGGGCGTCCTGCGTGTAGCTCCGCCCGGTCAGGGCCTCTATCAGGCGCACTTCCTCCCAGAGGCGCCCCTCGTCTTCTTCCCCCGAGACGATCCGCGACGCCAACGAGGTGAGGTGCTCGGGGAAGTAGGAGTGGTAGCCCGCCAGGATCTCGTCGCCTCCCTGCCCGTCCAGAAGGACAGTCACGTGCCCCTGAGCGGCCTCCATGACCTTCCATTGCGAATAGATCCCCGGCGCTGCCGAAGGCTCGTCCTGGTGCCACATCATACGGGGGAAGAGGTCGGGAAGGCCCTCGGGCCGGGGTTGGACCTCGTGGGCACGGCTGCCGCAGCGATCCGCGATGGCCCGGATGAAGAGGCTCTCGTCGCAGTCGGCCTGAGGATAGAGCGACGAGAAGGTGTCCATGGGATCAGGACGCATCCGGCTGGCCAGGCTGACTATCGAACCCGAGTCCAAGCCCCCTGAAAGGCAGGTCCCCACCGGTACGTCCGCACGCAGGCGCAGGCGCACGGCGTCTACCAGAAGGCCCCGGAAGGCCTCCGCCGCCTCGTCGATCCGCTGAACCTGCGGGGTGCCGAAGACTGCCGCCGCGTCACTGGGTTCGAAGGTCAGATCCGTCCGGGTCAAATCGTCCAGGGTCGGGATCCCTGCCAACGAGTTCCGAGCCTGGACCAGGGCTACCTCCAGGTCGGGCTCGGCCTTCAGGGTCCAGAACCGCCAGACCCGAAGCCGATCGTCCTCGAAGGTCAGGTTGTGGGCCGGGGGAAGTCGGTGGATCTCGGGATAGAAGGTGGCCCCACCCTCATCGTCTACCAGGCCCTCGGCCAGAAAGCGCATCAAGGTATCGGGACGCATCCGCCGCAGGGAGGGGTCCTCGGTCAGCAGGGCCTTGGGCTCGGAGGCGAAGCGGAACTCGCCTTCCTTGAAGACATAGTAGAAAGGCTTCACCCCGAAGCGGTCCCGCGAGCAGAACAGGCGGCGCTTCTGCCGGTCCCACAGCGCGAAGCCCCACATGCCGTTGAAGCGGTTGACGCACTCGTCGCCCCACTCCAGCCAGGCTTCCAGGACCACCTCCGCGTCGGTGTCGCTGCTGAACTGATGACCCAGGGCCTGGAGCTCCTCGCGCAACTCGGGATGGTTATAGATCTCGCCGTTGAAGACCAGCACTGCCGAGCCGCGCTGCATCGGTTGGTGGCCCCGCTCGGAGAGGTCCAGGATCGACAGGCGGCGATGGACCAGACCCAGGCCGACCTCCGGGTCGACCCAGATCCCCTGGTCATCCGGACCGCGATGCGCCAGAACGCGGCTCATCCGCTCCAGCCGCCCTGTATCGACGGGGCCCCGACCCGAGACGATCCCTGCGATTCCACACATGGCGCCCTACCTGGCCAGGCCGACAGATTCCTCGGCGGGGTGGAAGGCCTGGACCCGGACCGAACCGATCTCGACGGTGCGCAGGCTCCCGCCAGAAGACTCGCTGACCAGCAGGCCGGCGGCGTCGCCCAGGGGCACGCTCAGACGCTGCTCGAGGTAGATCTCGTGCCAGACCTGGAAGCACAGCAGGTTCAAGATGCGATTGGCCAGGTTGGTCTGCCCGGCTCGGAAGCGAGCCATCAGATCGCCCACCGCCTGCGGGTCGAAGAAGCCGTGGACGGCCAGGCGCTCGGGGGCCAGGGCCTGCGACGCGTAGTCGAAGAGCCAGGTATTCAGCCACTGGTTGACCGGCATCACGAAACCTTCCTTGGGTCGGTCGATCGCGATGTCGGGGATGTGGCCCCGGGCGGCCCGTTTCAGGACCGACTTGATCTCCTGGTCGTGAATCTTGAAACGCCCTGGGATGCGGGCGGCAAACTCCATCACGTCGGTGTCCAGGAAGCCCGTGCGGATCTCCAGGGAATGGGCCATGGACAGGCGATCCACGAAGGCCAGGACCTGATCGGGCAACTGGGTGGCGAACTCCATCTCCAGGATCCGGTTGGTGGGGTCCTGGGCCGAGAGGTTCTGAAAGGCCTTGCGCATATGTTCGCGCGTCGAGAATCCGGCAAATCGGGCCTGGAATTCCGGCGAATAGAGGGCCGTCTTTTCCTCGTCCCCGAAGACCAGCAGTTTGTAGCGCCAAGCAGATTCGTCCTCCTCGGCCAGGTTCTCGACGAATTCCCTCTGCTGCTCGAAGTGGCCCAGATCGCGAGGTTTGCGCCCCTCGCGACGAGCCGCCAACACTTCAGCCACGGGTCCGGCCACCCGATGTGAGAGGTAGGAGCCGAAGAGTTCATCCGCTCCGTCCCCGGAGAGGGCCACTTTGACGTGCCGAGAGATGAGCCGGGAGAGGAAATAGGTCGAGACCACACCCCCGAAGGGCTCGTCGAAGTGGCTGAGGATGGCTGGTAGATCCTCGGTGAAGCGCGAAAAGTCGATCCGTTCCTCGAGGTGTTCGGTCCCGTATTGCCGGGCGATCTCGCGGGCACACTTCAGGTCCAGTTCCTTGCCCGGGGTGGTCGAGTCCTGGTCGTAGGTCAAGGTGAAGGTCCGGATCCTGCCCCCCGCCTCCTGGGCTGCCAGGGCGGTGGAGAGGCTGGAGTCCACTCCTCCCGACAGGAAGAAGCCGATGGGCACGTCCGAGACCAGCCGGCGGCGCACCCCCTGCTTGAGCAGGCGCACCAGTTCCTCGGCCAGCTCTTCCTCGGTAGGGTCTCCCTCCAAAGGGGTCCAATCCAGTCTCCAATAGCGTTGGATTCGGGAAATCCGTCCATCCTGCCAGACCAGCATGTGGGCGGGGGGCAGCATGTGGATCCCCTCGAAGATGGTCAAGGGTGACGGGACATTCTTGTAGGAGAGGTAGTGGTGCAGGGCCTCGAGGTTGACTTCCCGGCGAATCCCGGGCACCTGCAGGAGGGCCTTGAGTTCCGAGGCATACCACAAAGCCCCATCGTGCACGGTGTAGTACAGGGGCTTCTTGCCGGCCCGGTCGCGGACCAGACAGCCCTCCCGACGGCGCTCATCCCACAACGAGATGGCGAACATCCCCTCGATTCGGTGCGGGAAGTCCTGGCTGTGCTCTTCGTACAGGTGGGCGATGACCTCGGTGTCGCAGCGGGTCTGGAACTGATGACCCAGACGGCGGAGCTCTGCACGTCGCTCGCGGAAGTTGTAGAATTCGCCGTTCTGCGCCACCCACACCCGGCCCGCGCCTTGGGCGTCCGGAGTGCCGGGAAGGGGTTGGCGGCCACCCTCCAGGTCGATGATGGAGAGACGCCTGGTTCCCAAGGTGTAACCTTCCCCGGCCACCAGATGATGGTCATCCGGCCCCCGGTGGGCCAGGACCCGCAACATCCTCTCCACCACCTGGGGGGTCCGAGCCCCGAAGACACCAGCGATTCCACACATTGACGAATAACCTCCGGGCCCGTTCGAAGCCGGACCACCCCGAGCCGAAGGCCCGGAATCTGCAAGACACCTTGGTTCCGCCTGGCATACGGCCCGCAGAACCGTCGCGGGTTCGGCGCCCGGGGGAGCGTTCCTCCGGTCACCTGGCAGGCTGCTGAGTGCAGGAGGGCCAGCGTTCCGACTGGAATCCCGGTCTATTCTCTCAAGGTCTCAAGGAGCGATGTCATGGACCAGACCATCATCACCCCCCTGGACAACGGTCCTCTGCTGGTGAAGGGGCCGATGATCCTTCAGGACGCTGAAGGCAACCCGTTCCCTGTCGACAAACCCCAGGTCGGCTTGTGCCGCTGCGGCCACTCGGCCAGGAAGCCCTTCTGCGACGGGGCACACCGCGGGAAGTTCGAAGACTGCTGGCGGGTTGAGAAGTAGCTTTTTCAAGAAGTGGCCTGCGCCGGGACGGCGCGGGAATCGAGAAGCTCGAAAGTGCAACCCATGAGTCATCAGGCTCCCTTTCCACCCGAAGCCAGCCCGACAGAGGCATCGGAATCCGCATCCGGGCAGGCTTCCGGAGTCCCGACTTCGGTCGGTTCCCAGACCTCCGGGTTGCCCCAGGAAGGGTGTAAGTCGTGGAGGCCCTGGCTGGTGCCTGCGGCCGTGTTGGGTGCGCTGCTGCTTCTGTCCCCACTGCTGGGCGTGCGCTTCCTGGGCGACGACTTCATCTGGGTGTATGAGGCCTCGCGTCAGACTCTGGCCGGCCTTTTCCAACGCGGTTATTTTGAGTTTGTGCGCCCGGTCAACGAGGCCTTTTGGTACCTGATGTGGTGGTTCTCAGGCACCGACCCGCGCGGCTACCGCCTGTTGACCTTGGGTGTTTTTGCCCTGACGGCCTTGCTTCTCTACCAGTGGGTCCGCGAATTGACGGGCAGGCCCTGGGCGGGGTTCATGGCCTTGTGCCTGTTTCTAGCCGACCCCCTGCACGTCGAACCGCTCGGTTGGCCCTCGGCCTGCAGCGAGGTGCTGGCCGGGGCCTTCGTCCTGGCCACCCTGTACGCTTGGCGGCGCTGGCGCCTGGAGGGAGGCACCTTCTGGATGCTGGCCACCTTGTTCGCCATGCTGGCGGCCTTCGGCTCGAAGGAGTCCTCCATCGTCCTTCTCCCGGGGCTGATCCTGGTTGAGATCGTCCTGGTTCCCCCGGAAGAACCACTGGCCCGCAGGCTTCGAGCACTGGCCACGGTCCTGGTCCCTGCAGCCCTGGCGCTGACGGCAGCAGCGCTTTCGGTTGCCCCCGAGGCCGGCTATGCGACCTCGATCTCCGGGAAGACGCTGAGCGTGGGCTTGGAGTATCTGAACAGGGCCCTGCTGACCGGCGAGCTCCGAGGCGCCCTGGTGACTCTTTTGCCTCAGAGCGCCAACCTGGTGGTGGCCGTCGCCCTCGTGACGGCCCTGGTGCTTACCTGGAAGCGAGCCCCGGCTCTCTTCCTGAACCTGGCTTGGGTGCCTTTCACGATCATGCCCTATGCGGTCTTCGTCCCCGACCTGGCTATCGCGGATCGCTACTTCTATCTGGCCTCCCTGGCCGTGGCGGGAGCCGCCGGAAGCTTCCTGGCCAGACTCCGGGGCTTCCCGGCAGTTGTCTGGTCGGTGCTGGTGGTGGCGGTGGTGACCATGGGAACCCTCCAGATCACCCGGGAGGTCCGCTTCCAGGCGGATAACTATGGGATGCCCCAGCCGGAGGCCGAGTCCCTGCGCATCGCCCTGGCGGATCATCAACCCGGCGCCCCGGTCTTCGTCTACTGCCCTACCCAGATGGAACTGCACCCCCTCTACGCCTGCGCCATGCTGGGCGGCCTGGACCTGGAACAGGTCCACCCCTGGCCCGACATCCTGTGTGACGACAAGCTCCCCGAAGGCTCTACGGCCCTCTTCTGGGACCAGTTCTCTACGCGATTCTCGAACCTGACCGAGGACGTCCGCTCGGGCCTGGCCGCGATGGTGCGCGATGGGCGGGCTCCCCGCACGGGAAGCGCAAATCTCCAGCGCGAGAACACCGAGCTGGCAGTCTGGCCGGAGGCCAGGGGATGGACCCCCCAGGCCCTGGATCTCGGAGAAGGAGGGGGTTGGAAGACACCTGGAATGGCGGGTCGCCTGCTGAGCCCTGAAACGCGGATCCCTCCTTTGGCCATCAGCCTGGTCCGCGTTGAACTGGAAGTCCTGCGCGCCTCCCCTGGAGCTATCTGTCTGTTGAACTGGCGCACCGAGGCCAACCCCCAGGGCCAACCCAAGCTGGAGGTCTCTTCCGGGCTTCCCCTTGGCCCTGCAGCAGTCACCCTGTGGCTGACACCGGGAACGCGCCGCGAGTGGTGGGACCAGGGCGACATCCTGCAACTGGAGCTGATCCTGTCGACCACCCCGGCCGAGCTCAAGGTCCGCTCGATAAGCGTTTACGGTCACCCGAGGGTCCGGCCCCTGCCAGAACCCAATAGGCCCGAAGGCTTCCCGGACTCCAAGCCGGGGTGAGATACCTGGCTGCAGGATCAGGGGGTGACACTCTGCGTCAGGGGCAGATGCTAGAATCAGAAGCACCCACATCCGGTGGGTGAGGAGGGTCCGCTTGATGCGATTACAGCCAGGAGGGCAACGCACAACCCTCCAGGTCAACGTGTGCGTTCGTACATCGGGAAAACCCTTCTTCCTGCACCGGTATCCCCTTAAAAGCAGGAAACCCCGCGAGCACGGGGTTTCGGTGGTTGGCTGAGGCGCCAGGATTCGAACCTGGGAATGGCGGATCCAAAGTCCGCTGCCTTACCGCTTGGCTACGCCTCAATGCGGCCATTATAGGGCGAGAGGCGGCCATTCTGCAATCCCCAG
>JAAZKF010000175.1 GCA_012799975.1 Burkholderiales bacterium | reverse complement strand
TGTATCCACGCCAATCACGGCGTGGCCCCATTGAAGCTCCGAGGGACCGCGCAGTACGCGCGCGCTCTTTGAGTATCCACGCCAATCACGGCGTGGCCCCATTGAAGCTCGGCAGGGACAGACGCGTGCGCTCGCTCATGCAGGTCGTATCCACGCCAATCACGGCGTGGCCCCATTGAAGCATGATTTCCTCCTTCAGACCCCCTCCCGTAGGAGGGGGTATCCACGCCAATCACGGCGTGGCCCCATTGAAGCCTGTGTTGTCCTCCGCAGCAGACCGCGTCGACGATCGTATCCACGCCAATCACGGCGTGGCCCCATTGAAGCATCAGTTGCATGACGGTGGAGTAGGACGGTATGTCCGTATCCACGCCAATCACGGCGTGGCCCCATTGAAGCCTGTTCGACGTGGGGGTAGAGGTCGCCAAGAGGACGTATCCACGCCAATCACGGCGTGGCCCCATTGAAGCGCCAACTCCCAGCCCAGCTCCTTGGGATTGTGTGTAGGTATCCACGCCAATCACGGCGTGGCCCCATTGAAGCGGCACAAGGCAGCTGTTCAATACGCTCGTTTCGCCCAAGTATCCACGCCCAACGTGGCGCCAGTAGCCCAGGTGGATCCGGATCAGTAATCGGCGTTTGCCCCGCAGACCTAGGGTTGGCTCCTTCGCCCATAGCCAACAGCCCTGGCGTCTGTCACAAATAGTAATGCGCCCTGTTCTCTTACCTCCAGGAGCCTGGCAGTCTCCCGCCAGCCCACCGGCTCAGGTCGTGGTACAGGGCCGAACACGGCGGGATCAGGGTTCCAGCCAGAAGCGCCAGGTTGGCGAAAGGGGAACAGGAGCCGGTTGAGTCGGGTTTCGCTGGCGTTGGCGGTACAGAGGCGCACAGGAATAAGACCGAATAGAGGGCCTACAGGAAAGGGCGCCGGACCAGGGGCGGGGACTCTGGGGATTACCGAGGGGCAGCCGTCGAGTCGAACCATCCCCGACGGCTTGGGTGCTATTCCTTGCCTTCGGGTTCCATCTTGCGCAGGCCCAGCTTCAGGGTCAGGCGCTTCCAGTTCATCTTCAGCCAGATCCCCACCCCGGCGATCCCGGCCAACAGCAACTGCAACATCATCCCGCCGGTCCCGGGGTCCAGATAGGCCTGGGCGGGGCAGGTCCCCAACAGCATCCACCAGACGGTTACGAGCAGGATCCAGAAAAGCATGACAGGACCACCATCTCAAACGGACTTGGAATATCCACAAGAGTTTGACGGAGATCCGGAGCCTCCTCCCATGGCTTCCAAACACCCGTCGGCTGGCCAGTCGACGGCTCTTCAGGCGGGGCCGAAACCGGCCAGGCGCATGGCCTCCTGGATGCGGAGATCCCTCATGAAGGTCGCCCAGACCAGGCCGGTCCGGTGATTCTCGGCCATCAGCATGGTGATGCCCAGGTTGATGCCCAGAACGTCGGGGTTGACCCAGCCCGTGGCCGGATTGAAGGCGTCCACGAATCCGTAGCGTCCCCAGACCTGCCCACCGTGATGGCGGTACAGGTGCTGTAGGACGCGCAGGGTCTCATCGGGCAGGAAGGGGATCGAACCTCCCGCGGCACAGGGCACCACCGTGCCATCGATCCGGGCGTCTGCCGGGGGGCCTCCCCAGGCCACATAGCCCTCCGCCGAGTCCGATGCTGTGATGCCCCACATGTCCTCGGAATAATGGGGAAAACGATCCGCCAGGTCCAGACAGAAGGCCCGGTGAGCGCGGGTGGCCAGGATCGAGTTCCTGAAATAGTCGGCGTGCTGGTCGCGCAGGTCCCGGAAATCGACCCAGGCGTGGGAGTACTGGTGGGTGAAAAGGACCGGGTTACCCGAGATGTATTCATGTCCATAGAAGCGGACCCGGGGGCGCTTCCAGGCCAGCCAACACTTGCCAGGCAGGGGGTGGGTGGGCGAGGCCATCCCCAGCAGGACCAGGATCATCAGCTCGCAGTAGTGGTCCCAGCGCGGCTCCAGGAAGCCCGATTCGGGCGTCCAACCCATCGAGAGAGTCTCGCCTCCATCCAACATCCAGGGCCAGTCCACGCGCCTGAAGACCTCTTCGGCCAGATCTGCGACCTCCGGGTCGGCTTCAAAGTAGTGCCGACAGGTCAGGACTCCGGCCACAAGCAGGGCCGTGTCGATCGAGGAGAGCTCGCATCCTCCCCAGCGCTGGCCCGTCTCCATGTCCACGAAGTGGTAGAAGAACCCGTGTTGGTGGGGCATCTTATGAGCCAGGAAGCGCAGGGTGGTGCGCACTCGTTCCAACAAGAGAGGTCTCGGAGCATAGTTCCGGGCTTCGGCAATGCAAAGCCCGGTCAGCCCGAAGCCGGTGGCTGCGATGCTGGACATGCGGCGCTCCTCATCACGTCCACTGGTACGGGCCCGATCCCGCACCAGCCCGGTCCGTGGGGAGGCCTGTTCCCAGAAGTAGTGGAAGGCTCGGCGCTCGATCTCTTCCAACAGGTCTGTCTGGGAGGGCCGGGTCTGGCCGGCCAGGACCGGCGCGGTCCAGGGCAGGACCAGGATACCGGTTCCCAGGCGCAACAGGTGGCGGCGAGTCACAAGCATGGGAAATTCTTCGTCCAACCAGGAGCAAATCCCGCCGGGGTGCGGACGGGTAGGGCCAGGCGAAAAGCCCGGCGGACCAGGAAAGCCCTGTTTCAGTGTGCGGGAACACAGACTCCTCCAGGCCGAATGCCCTATCCTGTGATGGGGTGCGGCAGGCCACTGGCTCCAGGTGACGAAATTTCGGCGGAGGTCTTCTGCGTGGAAACCGGAGGCCGCAGAGCAGGGTCCTGCCGGTGACTGGCTTGGAAGGGCCTGCTTTTGGGTTCTGGGAAAGCCTCCTCGAGTTGGAAGGAGACAGAGATGAATACCGTGCGAACCGGGCGGTCTTCCGGACAGGAAGGAATGGCCCTGGCCGTGGCCCTGGTGACCCTGATGATCCTGGTCGTCATGGGGCTGGCCCTGGGCTCGGTCGGGATCGACAACCTCAACCAGATCCGTCAGACAGGGGATACCTCAGCCCTGGTCCACGCGGCCAACGGCGGGTTGCACGAGTTGATGGATCAGATCTACGGGGATGGCTCCTCCACCAACGGACAGTATGGCCATGGGGTAAGCGATGCTTCGGCTGATGGGGCGGGCATCTACACCACCTCGCTCAAGGCCTGCCACTACTGGTGGACCTTCAATACCTCCGCGGGCGAGCCCTACAGCACCAATAACCTCAACGGGAACTCAGCCGTGACTGGTTGGAACGGGATGACGGTGCCGGCTCGAATGGCTCTGCTGGTCACCTCGGCCGATGAGGTGCCTCGGGCCGAAAGCCAGAACCCGGTCCGGGTGGTAGCCCTGGTCACCAACGGCTACCCCTACGCAGTCACCAGTGACGGCCAGATCGAAATCAACAACGTGACCGGGCCGGTCCCGGGCCAGGCCAACGTGCGCAGCAACTCGATCCTCGGATTCTTATTAAAACCCAACATCAAGGCCAACTCTGTAGACGGTATGCTCTTCTCGCGCAACGGCCCGGGCACCATCAAAGTCTCCGATTCCTCGGGCCCTCAACTCTTCGACCAGGACCCCATCTCCATCCCGGATCTGCCCATCCTGCAGGTGGTCCTCAGCCAGAGCACGGCCGGTGTGAGCGGGGACCATCCCTATGGAGGTCCGGCCGCGATCCAGATCACCGGATCAGGATCCCACGATATGAGCAACGACGGCAGCGGCAACCTGGTGATCGACGGGGTCGTGCTCTCGCCCCGACCCGTCAGCGTCTACGTCAACGGGAACTTGTCCGTCAGCGGAGGCGGTTCGATCACGATCCCCAAGGGCGTGCACTTATTCGTCCAGGGCAACATGGTAGTCAATGGCTCGTTGAACCAGGACACCGACCCACCACCGTCGTCGGGGTTGTCCACCTCCGAGCTCCCCACCGACGAGAACATCCTCTTCGTCACGGGGGATATGCGCTTCAACGGAGCCCAGGGCCAAGGCCTGCACCTGCTGGCTGGCGGAAACATCCGCCAGAACGGCACCAGCAGCTTTGCCGGGATGGTCTACTCCCAGAATGGCAACATCCAATTCAACGGAGGTGGAACCGTGACTGGCGCGCTCATCGCCAAGTCCGGGGTCAGTGCCTTGGTGGGCGACATCAATACCAAGAACCTCAACGTGGTCTTCGATCCCTCGGTCTTCGATTCCCTGACCTGGTTGAACTTCTCGATGCGTGGACCGGTTCGGACCACGAGCTGGCAGATCCAGCAGGTGCGCTGAGCTTCCCGGCGTTAGCCGCC
>JAAZKF010000174.1 GCA_012799975.1 Burkholderiales bacterium | reverse complement strand
CTGTGTCAGCAAGAAGCTCGGCTCGGCGGTGGTTCGCAACCACGTCCGACGTCGATTGCGAGAGGTCTATCGCCTGAACCAGGAGAAACTTGCGACGCGATGGGACGTGATACTGCTGGCTCGTCCTTTGGCCCTGAGTGCTTCCTTCCAGGACCTGGAGAAGGAATTTCTGAATCTGGCGGAACGGGCCAACCTGATTCGGGAGGTCGCCGCCCCGGCTTGCTCAGTCGGGGAGCGGTACTCCTGATCACGATGTACCAGGGGGTGTCGCGATATACCCCGGCGGTCTGCCGGTACACGCCGACGTGTTCAGAATATGCCCGACAGGCCATCCTTCGTTACGGATTACTCAGGGGAGGGTGGATGGCAGCGTGCCGTCTGGGCCGGTGTCACCCGTTTCATCCTGGGGGGCATGATCCTGTCCCCTGACGGTTCCGGAGAGGAAGTTCCTGAATGTTCGACGCCCTGGCGCAAGTGATGATTACGGTTCTCCGCAGTCTGGAGGCCTTGACCCATTCCTATGGCCTGGCGATCGTCTTGTTTGCTGTCTTGATGAAGTTGCTCCTGTATTATCCGACCAAGCAGCAGTATCAGGCTATGGCGGACATGCAGCGCATCCAGCCCGAACTTCAGAAAATCCAGGAGCAGTACAAGTCTGACCCCCAGCTTTCCCAGCAGAAGCAGATGGAGATGATGCGGCAGCACAACGTCAACCCGATGGCGGGTTGCCTGCCGATGTTGATTCAGATGCCGATCCTCTTCGCGATCTGGCGGGCCATCATGATGGATCAACATCTCTTCGAGAACTCCTACTTCATGTGGATCCACCCGGGACCCCTGCAAGCCCTTTTCCCGGACTACCTGGCCTCGAGTCTGGCGGGCAGGGATCTGCCGATGATCCTGTTCTATGGGTTGACCATGTACCTCTCACAGCGCTTGGCCCCAACCCAGTCCAGTCAGCCAGACCAGCAGAAGCAGTTGGCTGTGTGGATGACCGTGCTGTTCTCGTGGATGATGTGGACCTACAACTGGCCTTGCGCCTTGATCCTCTATTGGAGCGTCTTCTCGCTCCTGACGATCGTGCAGCAGTCGATGATTTTGCGGAATCCACAACCGGTGCTGACCGCGTAGTTGGAGTCCGCTCGGGAGGAAGACATCATGCCTGAATCCGTGGAGCCCCGCGAAGACGAGTTTGCGGATGGACCAGAGGAAGAGTTGGAAGACGATTTCGACGGAGACCTGGAAGAAGACTTAGAAGAGGATTTCGAGGACGACTCGGATGACGACCTGGAAGAGGAACTCGGAGACGAGTCGATGTCTGGAGACCAGGCGGGGATGAGCGAGGCCTGGGACGAGGCGGAAGAGGCCGATGACCCCATGGCGGATCTCTTGTACGAGATCGTCACGAGGATGGGCTTCAAGGACATCGAGATCGAGTGGGAGGAGAGGGAAGATCACGTCCGCTACTTCGTCGAGGGAGCCGACCTCGGGGCCCTGATCGGCCGCCATGGGAGCACCCTGGAAGCGTTGCAGTATCTGGCAGGCGTCATCAATTCACGGCGCGGCCTGGTCGAACACAAGATAATTGTCGACATCGAGGGCTACCGGGAACGGCGCGAGTCCCGACTGCGGCGCCTGGCTCAGAGGACGGCCAACGAGGCCCTGAGGGAGGGTCAGGAGATCGCTCTGGAGCCGATGTCTGCAGGGGACCGGCGGGTTATCCACCTGGCCTTGTCGACAAATAACTCCGTGACCACCTTCTCGGAGGGGGAGGAACCCGACCGATGCGTGATCGTGGCTCCCCGTCGGGACCGCCGTTGAGAGCTTGACTGCTTCGTTGGGTTCTGGCGACGAGACGATTGTCGCGGTGGCCACGCCTCCCGGAGAGGGAGGGGTGGCCATTGTCCGTTTGAGTGGTCCCCGCTCCGAGGCGATCCTGACGCAGGTGGTGCGGCGCCCGCGGCCTGAAGGGATATGGGAGTCCCACAGGCTCTACGCAGGTCAGGCATTTTCAGCAACCGACCACTTTCTGGATGAGGTCCTGGCGGTCCTGATGAGGGCTCCACGCTCCTACACCCGTGAGGATGTCGCGGAGATCCACTGTCACGGGGGCCTGGTCGTACCTGGACTGCTTCTCGATTCTTGTGTGTCGCGGGGGGCGCGCCTGGCCAGGCCCGGGGAGTTTACCCTGAGAGCCTTCCTCTCGGGTAGGATCGACCTGGGGCAGGCGGAGTCGGTTCTGGCCTTGATTCAGGCTGGTTCGACCGGGGAAGCCAGGTTGGCGGCTGAAGGGCTCCGAGGGGCCCTGTCCAGGCGGGTGGCCGCACTTCGCCAGGATCTTCTGGAATGGATGGCGTTCTGGGAAGCCGAGTTCGACTTCGGGGACGAAGTTCCGGGATTGAGCGTGCAGCAGGTCGCGGATCGCCTGAAGAAGGCCCGCGAGGCGCTTCAAGGGCTCCTGGCTGAGGCCTTGGAAGGAAGGAATTGTGGGGAGGGCTTGCTGACGCTGCTGGTTGGACCCCCCAATGCCGGGAAGTCGACGCTCTGGAATCTGCTGCTGGGTGAGGAGCGGGCCTTGGTGACGCCCTACCCCGGGACAACCCGGGATCTCCTGGAGCAGCCTTTGCGCTTTGGAGGCCACTATTTTCGTCTGGTCGACTCTGCGGGTCTGCGCCCGGGTGGTGGTCCGGTTGAGCGGATGGGGATGGATCGCTGCCGACAAGCCGTGCACCAGGCGGAGATGCTGGTCGTCGTCCTGGATTCCAGTTTGCCCTGGCCCGAGGGCCTGGAGTTCCTCTCAGAGGCCTCCAGGGAAGTGCCCACCGTGGTGATCCTCAACAAGCGGGATCTACCGGAGCGACTGGGTATCCGGGAAGTGGAGGAACGGCTCGATTGCTTTTCGGTGGTCCCGACCTGCTTGTTGCGCCCGGAGGAGGCAGTCCCTGTCCGGGCCGCCCTTCAAGACGCTGCGAAGCGCGCAGGCGCAGGTCGGGCGGCTGGCGCCTTGTCGGTGAACCGCAGGCAGTGGCAGGCTCTGGCTCGCGCGCAGGAGCACCTCGAGACCTTGGAGTCCGGTCTTCAAGACGGGATGCCTTGGGATTGTCTGGCCGTGGACCTCAGGATGGCGGTCTCGGCACTGGGGGAGATCACGGGGGAGAACGTGACCGATGAGGTCCTCGAAAGGATCTTCTCCTCTTTCTGTCTCGGCAAGTAGGGACACCGGCCTGCACGGCTTCAACAAGAGGGATGTTTCACGTGAAACATGGGTTTGCAGATGATCTCCCCTGACGTGGTGGTGGTGGGGGGAGGGCACGCAGGCTGCGAGGCAGCCTTGGTGGCGGCGCGGCTGGGTTGCCGGGTCCTGTTGATCACGCCCAATCCCTCGCAAGTAGCGCGACTTCCCTGCAACCCTTCGATTGGAGGCCCCGGCAAGGCCCACCTGGTACGCGAGGTTGATGCTCTGGGGGGCGAGATGGCACGTGCCATAGACGCCACCCAGATCCACATCCGAAACCTGAATACCGGCAAGGGGCCGGCGGTTCAGGCCTTGCGGGCGCAGGCCGATAGCCTGGTCTACTCCGCTCGGCTGGCTACGGTCTTGTCGGCCCAGCCAGGCCTGGAGATCCTGGCGGACCTGGTGGAAAGCTTGGAGCTTCTTGAAGGAGGCGGGTGGTGCTTGATTTGTCGGTCGGGTCGACTTCTTCGGACGGGGGCCTGCGTTCTGGCCACCGGGACCTTCCTGGGAGCGACGCTGTTCATGGGCCCGCTGAGCCTGCCGGGAGGGCGCTCCGGGGAGCCGCCTGCCAATGGTTTGAGTCGTTCGTTGAGGGCCCTCGGCTTGAGGGTCGGCCGTCTGAAGACCGGGACCTGTCCCCGGATTCACCGGGACTCGATCGACTATCGGGGTCTGGATATCCTGCCCAACAGTCGTGAAGGTCTGGTTTTCTCTGATCTCTCTCCGCTTCAGGTTCCCCTCCGCTCCGTGGACTGCCATCTGACGCGCACCACCAGCGAAACCCGGGCGGTGGTTCTGGATAACCTGGATCGGTCACCCCTTTTTGCTGGGCGCATCTCCGGAACAGGCCCCCGCTACTGTCCCTCGCTGGAGGACAAGTTCGTCCGCTTCCCCGATCGGGAGACGCATCTGGTTTTCCTGGAACCGGAGGGTCTGCAGACCTCGGAGGTCTATCTGCAAGGGGTTTCGACGAGCATGCCACTGGAGGTCCAGGAGGCGATGGTCCGCAGCATTCCAGGTCTGCGCCGGGCGCGTCTGCTGCGCCCGGGATATGCCGTGGAATACGATTTCGTCGACCCGACTCAACTCGAGCGCACTCTCCAGGTGCGAGGCCTGCCCGGCTTGTTTCTGGCGGGTCAGATCAACGGGACTTCGGGGTATGAGGAGGCCGCAGCGCAAGGGCTCCTGGCAGGTCTCAACGCGGCGCATCACGTGGGGGGGCTGGATCTCGTCCTCTTGGAGCGGGATCAGGCCTATCTGGGAGTCCTGGTGGATGATCTGGTGTGCCGTGGCACCCGGGAGCCCTACCGCATGCATACCAGCCGCGCGGAGTATCGCCTTCTGCTTCGCCAGGAGAACGCCGATGAGCGTTTGACGCCCATGGGGCGTAAGCTGGGCCTGGTGTGCGCGGAGCGTTGGCGGGTCTTCCAGGAGCGAACCCTGGCCTGCGAGAGAGAGGTTCAGCGTCTTCTGGGGCGCAGGTTGGGGGAGGCGGAAGCCGAGTCCTTGACCTTTCGCCTGAAGGCGGTCGTGCCACCCGGCAGCCTCCTGGCGGATCTCGTGCGGCGGCCTGACACGTCGTTGGCCGTTCTGCGCGAATGGGAGGGGCTGCCACCATTGGACCCCAGGGTGGAAGCCAAGGTCGAGGTCCGTCTGAAGTATGAAGGCTACATCGCCCGACAGGAGCGCGAAGTCGCCAAGGTGCGTCGCCTGGAAGGGATGCCGATTCCGGAGGATTTGAGCTTTTCGGGATTGCCCG
>JAAZKF010000173.1 GCA_012799975.1 Burkholderiales bacterium | reverse complement strand
GACAGGCGGATGGGCCGGGCACCGAAATGCCCCAGGTCAGCGTACATCGCCTCGCCCCCGGTGACCGCCAGGAAGACCGAGCCCAGGACCCCGAAGGCGGCCCACCCGCTGTGCAGAAGGAAATCCACCCCGTGGTGGGGCAGCACCGCCCAGAGCACCTCAGGAGCGCGCAGGATATGGGGGATCCCCAGCAGCGCCAGGGCCGCGAACCATAACAGCAGGACCGGTCCGAAAAGCCGTCCCACCTTCTCGGTGCCCCGGCGCTGGACCATGAACAGGCCCACCAGGATCCCTGCGGTTAGCGGAACCACGAAAGGTTCCAGCATCGGAGCAGCGATCTTCAGACCCTCGACGGCACTCAGGACCGACATCGCGGGGGTAATCATCCCATCTCCGAAGAGCAGGGCCGCCCCGAAGAGCCCCAGGAACATCAGCAAGGGAAGGTCCTTACGGTGCTTGGGCATCTTCTTGTTCACCAGGGTGGTCAGCGCCAGGACCCCTCCCTGGCCGTGATGATCCGCCTGTAGGACGAAGACGATGTACTTGATCGAGACGATGATCGTCAAAGCCCAAAAAATCAAAGACACAACTCCCAGGACCTGGGAGGGTCCGGGTGGAGCTCCATGGGCGTGCATAGCCTCGCGCATCGAGTAGAGCGGGCTGGTCCCGATATCGCCGTAGACCACGCCCAGGGCCCCCAGCGAGAGGGCCAGGAGGTAGCCGGGCCTGCCGGCATTCTTGCTCGAAGTGGAACCGTCTCCAGCGTTGTGCACGTCAGAAGCCTCGGATTGAAGGAATCTCGTCTAGGAGCGCTCGGAGATCACGACCAGATCCAACCAGGGGCACAGGCGGATGATCTGCTCGAGGAGACTGCGCTGGAAGAACTCGCGCCAGCCGGTCTTGTGGCTGCGCCCCAGCAGGAGCCGCGTCACCCGATGTCGGGTGGCGAAATCCGCCAGGATCCGGGCCACGTGCGAGCCGTACAGGATCCGGGTCTCCAGGTGCAGGATCCGCGCCAGGTCCAGATGCTCCTGGGCCCGGGCGCGCTCCTCCAGGGAAACCCCGGTCCAATCCTCGTCGGGAGCCACGTGAACGGCAAAGCACGAGGCCCCCATACGGTCTGCCAGACGACGAGCTCGCCGGATGACCCGGGCCGAACCGGGGCGTGCGTCGACAGCGACCATGATGGTTTCCTTGCCCGCCAAAGCGGAACGGCTTCCTTCCAGGGCAGCCAGACGGTCCTGAACGCGGTCGGCGGCCAGTCGCATGGCCAGCTCGCGCAGGGCCTCGAGGCTCCCTTCATTGAAAAGGCCCCGCAGGTCTTCCGGAATCTCCGTCCCAGAAAATACGGCTCCCCGACGGACCCGGTTCAGAAGCGCCCGAGTGGCCACGTCGACGAAGATCAGTTCTTCGGCCTCGTCCAACAGCCAGTCCGGAACGGTGTTGGAGACCTCCAGCCCAGTGATCCCCTCGACCGCATCCTTCAGTCCCTCGACTCCCGAGACATCCACAGTGGCCAGCACATGGATGTCCTGGTCCCGTAAGGCTTCCACTTCCTCCCAGCGAAGCCGTCCATCGGCGGTAACCGCCGCCAGGTCG
>JAAZKF010000172.1 GCA_012799975.1 Burkholderiales bacterium | reverse complement strand
CGGGTGGTCCTCCGCCCGGAAGAACGGACCGCCAACATCCCCGAAGAGACGAAGAAGGTGCCCTTTGAGATGTGGGTCAAGGGCCGCCTGAAGTCGGACGCCGATCTCGGCCAGGAGGTGACCATAGTCACCCGCACCGGGCGCGAAGTCCGAGGCACCCTGCTCGAAGTGAACCCCACCTACACCCACTCCTTCGGCGATTTCGTGCCGGAGATCCTGACCATCGGCGACACCGTGCGCCATATGCTCTTCGGAGGTTCCGCCGATGAATCCTGACAGCTACCAGGCCGTGCTGGCCCGCAAGGGCGAGATCATGAAAGCCGCCGTCGGTATGGACTTCGCCAGCTTCGAGAGCGGTTCCATCGCCTTCGACTACGAGGGGATGATGGCGGCTACCGGTTACTCACTGGAAGACGTGATCGAGATCCAACAGAAATTCTCGGTCGGCAACACCCCGCTCCTGGAGTTGCGCAACCTGACCGAGCTGGCCCGCAAGCTCGCCCCGGCGGGCAAGGGCGCCCGGATCTTCGTCAAGGACGAGGCCGCCAACCCGTCGGGAAGCTTCAAGGTCCGGCGCGCCGCCACCTCGGTCTACCACGCGCGCCGACAGGGCTACCCCGGGGTGGTGACCGCCACCAGCGGAAACTACGGGGCGGCCGTGGCCTCCTGCTGCGCCATGGCGGGGCTGCGCTGCATCGTGATCCAGGAATGCTTCGATTCGCGTCGGATGGGCCAGCCTGAGATCATCGAGAAGGCCCGCAAGTGCGAGGCCCTGGGGGCCGAGGTCGTCCAGCTCTCGGTGGGCCCGGAGCTCTTCTACACCTTCCTGCGCACCCTGGAGGAGACGAGCTACTTCAACGCCTCGCTCTATACCGCCTACGGCGTCCAGGGAATCGAGACCCTGGGTTACGAAATCGCCATGCAGTTCCGCGAAAGGCTCGGGCGGGATCCCGATGCCGTGGTCTGCACCAACGCCGGCGGGGGCAACCTGACCGGGACCGCCCGAGGCCTGCTCAAAGCGGGCTGTAAGGCCCAGATCATCGCCGCCTCGGTCAACCTCAAGGGCCTGCACATGGCCTCGGACACCTCCTTCAACCGGAAATCCTTCACCACGGGGCATACCGGCTTCGGCATGCCCTTCTCGACCTGGCCGGACCGCTCGGATGTCCCGCGCAGCGCGGCCCGCCCGCTGCGTTACATGGACCGCTACGTGACGGTGAACCAGGGAGAGGTCTTCTACATGACCGAGGTCCTGGCTTCCCTGGAGGGCCTGGAGAAGGGCCCCGCCGGTAACACCTCGCTGGCGGCCGCCTTCGCCCTGGCCCAGGAGATGGACCGGGACCAGTGCCTGGTGGTGCAGGAGACCGAATATACCGGGGCCGGCAAGCATCTCAACGCCCAACTCTCCTTCGCCCGAAGCAACGGAATCGATATCCGTTTCGGCGACCCGGAGGAGGAGATCCCCGGCCAGAGCATCATCCTGCCCCAACATCCCCGCCAGATCCGGGCTCGCGAAGTGGACCTGGATCAGATGCGCCATTCGCTGATCCGCAACGCCAGGGCCAGCGTGACCCACCCGCCTACCGAAGCCGACATCGAATTCCTCGCCCAGGAAACCAGGACCGACAAAAACTTCGTCAGGGAGGCACCATGAAGAGATCCGACGACTTCCAGGCTCGCCGCGGCCATCTGGCCGGGCTGAGCGACCAGCAACTTCACGAGCGATTCTGGCAACTGGCCGACCAACTCGTCGAACCGCTGCTGAAGATGGGTCGCGAGTACACCTCGCCCGCCATCGAGCGCTCGGTGCTGCTACGCATGGGTTTTTCGTCTCTGGAGGCCAAGCAGTTGGTGGACGGTTGCGCCGACCAGCAGCTCCTGGCCCACGGAGCCGGCCACGTGGTCTACCGCTTCGCCCGGGACCAGGGCCTGGAAATCCGCCAGGCCGGCCTGAAACTGGCCACCGGTGAGCATTGGGCCCAGGCCCGGGAACTCTTCAAGGGAGGTGCCGCAAGATGAGCCAGGACCAACTGAATCCCGAAGTTCCCCTCGATATTTCCGCGCTTCTGCAGGACCTGGACCAGTACCGCCCGCGCCGACGCGGCTGGACCTGGCGCAAGCCCGTGCCGGGGCTGAAGATGGGCCCCTTCACCTATCGCGACTGCACCGAGCCGCTCCAGGCCAGCGTGCCGCTTCCCCCGGCCCACTACTTCGGGGACATCGACCCACAGCCGGCCCCGGTGATCACCACCGAGATCGCCTCCGGTCGCTTCGAAGACGATATCCGCCGCATGCGCATGGCCGCCTGGCATGGCGCCGACCATATCATGGTCATCCGCACCGCCGGGCAATCCCACTTCGATGGCCTGATCGAGGGCACGCCCCAGGGTATGGGCGGCGTCCCGATCACCCGCAAGCAGGTCCGCGCTCAGCGCAAGGCCCTGGACCTGATCGAGGACGAGGTGGGGCGCCCGATCAACTACCACTCCTACGTCAGCGGAGTGGCCGGACCCGACATCGCTGTGATGTTCGCTGAGGAAGGCGTCAACGGCTGCCACCAGGATCCCCAATACAACGTGATCTACCGCAACATCAACATGGCCCGTTCCTTCGTGGACGCCTGTGAGTCCAAGAAGCTGATCGCCTGGGCAGGGATGGCCCAGATCGACGGGGCCCACAACGCCAACGCCACGGCTCGCGAGGCCTGGAAGGTCATGCCCGAGTTGATGGTGCAGCACGCCATCAACTCGCTCTTCTCGGCCAAGGCAGGCATTCCCAAGGAGAATATCTGCCTGTCCACGGTCCCGCCTACGGCTACGCCCGCCCCCTGCGTGTTCATGGACCTGCCCTACGCCGTGGCCCTGCGCGACCTCTTCGCGGGCTACCGGATGCGGGCCCAGATGAACACCAAATACATCGAAGCCTCCACCCG
>JAAZKF010000171.1 GCA_012799975.1 Burkholderiales bacterium | reverse complement strand
TTCCTGGGATGGAACTGTGGAGCCTCCGAGCATGCGCACAGACTGTTGGCCTTGGGTGCCCTGGCCCTGCGTCGCGGCGAGTTTCGGGTGCTGAATCGGGAGATGCCGGGTGAGTTGTACTGGTGGTGCGGGCCTGGGGCCGCCGAACAGTTTCAAAGCCTGCATGACCAGGAACCGGGGACCCATCGCAGGCTCTTCAGCGAGGTGGGTCTGGGATGCGCGCGCGACCACTGGGCGGGCAAGGCGTCCTGGTGTCTGCTGCGAGGAGCCCCCGCACCAGGCGGTTTCCCGGATGGCCGGTTATTGCCACCCTCTGAACGCGAGAACCCTGGCCATCACGACGACGCTCTGAGCCTGTGCCTGGTCCTGGATGGCGAGCCCTTCCTGATCGAACCCGGGCTTCCCCCGCTCCAGAACCCGGCAGAGCGCCTTCTCTCACGCATCGGCTACCACTCGGCTCCACGCCTTCAGGGTGAACCCGAGCCGTTGATCTATCGCGCGCTTCCCGAGGGGCACCCGGCCTGCCGGGAAGTGCGCATGCAGGAGCGCGAAGGCGGCGTCCTTTTCTCGGCAACCCGAGCGGTCTGGAAGGGCCCGGAGGAGGCCTGGGCCCTGCACCGCGATGTATTATTCCGGCCCCAAGCCAAGACCGTCATCGTGCGCGATCGCTTCGAAGGTCAGGGCGAGGCCATGGTCGAGACCAACCTCCTGCTGGCTCCTCACATAGATATCCTGATGAGGGGAGACATGGGATGTCTGGTTCGGGGCAAGCGCCTCCACGCCCGGGTCAACCCGATCTTCCCGACCCGCCTTCGCTACAACCATGCCCGCGGCCAGACGCGGCCCTTCGGAGGCTGGCACTGGAGCGAGGGACGAGGGCTTCAGCCCACTTCGCGCCTGCGCTACTTCGCCACCCTGACGCTGCCCACCACCATTTATCTCTGGATCAACTGGGACCCCCGCGAACCAGCTGTCCCCCGAGCGCGGGATCTGGACCTGATGTTGGACGGAAGGCGGACCTGAGCGTTTCGGAGGTGGGGGCCAGAAGAGAGGAGAGAGGCTTCGATGTCTAGCGACCCGGAATCGAAATTACGGGCCTCCTCATCTCTCCCTGAACGATTATTGTGGGTCCTCGCACTGACGCTGTTGGCAGTCCTGGTCACCTACCTGGCGATGCAGTTCCTGATGCCCCGACCTCTTCCAGCGGACCTTCTGCGCCCGGTCCGTCCAACACTCAGTGCAGACCTCAAATCAGCCGCTGCTCCGGGAATCGAGCTTCCCTCGTCGAGTCCGAAACCCCGGGATGAGGCTGCCGAGGAAATTTTGTTGGAATACCTGGAAACCCGACCGGAAGACCGCGCGACCCTGCGAGGCCGCCTGGCAGAGGCGCGCGAGCTCTTGAAGTTGCCCCCTTCCCAGGATTCTAGCCAGCTCAGCTTCCGTAGTCTGCTCTACCTGACTTGGCTGACCGAGGAGTTGGGGCAAGGCGAACACCCCAAGAAGGACCTGGGCCCCTGCGAGATGGTCTGCTACGACTTCATCTTCGCCAATTCCCGGCAATCCGCCGCCGAGTTCATCCGCCAGCGCCGGCAGTACGCCACCCAAAGGGAAATCTTCCCCCAGCTCGCCGGAGGTCTGATCAGCCGATTTTCCGACCGGAATCTTTCGTTCAACGATGCTCTGCTGGATCGCCTGGGCGACCTGGAAGGCAAGAGGGTCCTCGAGGTCGGGGGAGGGTTGGGTCTCCTGGCCTGGCAGGCCGCCCGCAGGGTGGGGCCGGCCGGCAAGGTCTACCTGGTGGAGATCGATCCCAGCCTGAGGGACTTCGTCGAATACACCGGGATGCGCCCGGAATTCCGTGAGCTGGCTCCCCGCCTGGAGTTCCGGATGGCCTTGGCACCCGACAATCAC
>JAAZKF010000018.1 GCA_012799975.1 Burkholderiales bacterium | reverse complement strand
CCTCGCCAGAAAATGAAGAAACCCCGCCGTGACGGGGTTCTTTCGTGGTGGGCCGTGCAGGATTCGAACCTGCGACCACCTGATTAAAAGTCAGATGCTCTGCCACTGAGCTAACGGCCCGGGTATGGCGCGCCTCGAGGGACTCGAACCCCCAACCTACAGATCCGAAGTCTGTTGCTCTATCCGTTGAGCTAGAGGCGCCCGTTTCGGAGCGGTCCGCTGACCCTCAAGGCTCGGGGAGGGTCACCGCGTTCCAGATTGTAGCATGTCGAGCCTGAGTGTGGATATCCTTTTCGAAAATCAGGCTCCATCCCCTTCAATAACTGGCCCCGGGCGCCGGCACTCCTGCGCAAAACCGAGGTCGGCAGGGTTCCCGGGGTTCCGACAGCCGTGGCCTGTGCTCCTGAATCCTCAGTTGTTGGGGACCACTCGAGCCCGATAGTGCACAGTGAAAGAGTCATTCTCCAGCGGAGAGGTGCCCAACTGCATCACACTTTGGGCCTCCAACAGGCGGAAGGCCCTCAGGTTGATCTCCACCTCGGGGCTACGCAGTATCACCTCGAAGTCCACGATGGAGTCTGCCAGGGTCTGGGCCTTGAGCAAATCGGGTTCGGAGCCCATCAGGGCGGGATCCATCAAATAGTGCCCCCCCGGCTTTGTCAGATAGGTGTTTTCGACCGTCGACTCCGAGAGCAAGGTGGAGACGTCGATCTCCTTGCGGATCAGCCACTTGTGAGGGCAGCAGGTATCCTTCGAGTTTCCCGAGGAAGCGCACTCGTAACCATACTTGTCCCTATGCCACTCTGGGGAGGGGCGGGTCACATAGTACAGGATGTTGCGCTTCCAGACCGGTTCCCCATTATCGTCGCGATTGAAGACCAGTTCGCCGGTTTTCTCATCGGGAGCGAACGCCGTGAGGAACCAGACCGCTGAACCGGAGACCTCTTGGCCGATCAGGGTTTTGCCCTTTCCAGGAGCCCAAGTGCTCGGCATGTCCAAAACACTGATCTGGTCGTAGCTGGCCCGTTTGAGGTCTTCGAGCATGAAGAGCTCGACCTTGCTCAACTGGGTCTGCACCGCGTTCTTGCTCTCGATGTTCTTCCAGGAACTGATACCGAAGCGCAGCACGATGAAGAGGACCAGGACAAGTATGCTGAAGATCCCCGTCGTGATGATCAGTTCCACAAAAGTGGTTCCAAGAACGCTGCCCCGGCGCCGAGGAACGCTGTTAAAGGAACTGAGCCGAAGATTCTTCATGGCCTCAATACCTGGAATTCTCGTTGACGAGTCGGGTCACCTCGGAACGGAGGAAACCATACCCGGCCTTGGCCCCCGGCACCGAGGCGGCCTCCTCGTTCCACCACCAGACCACCGCGTCGACCTTCTTGACCCGATTTCCTACACCCGTATTCATCACGGTGTTGGCATACAACAGATAGGTAAAAACCGTCTGGTTGAGCCGCTCGGTCCCGCGGACCCAAGGTTCGTTACTGTAGTCCTTGTTGAAGAAGAACCTCCGGGAGGTGTCGTGACTCATTGCCTCATATATTTCCCGGCTGAGGATCGACTGCGCGACGACGGTGCCCGCCGTCAGGTCCAAGGACTTCTGGGTGGCCCGGGTCACGGTCAGGAAGACCCCGACCACCATCACCAGGGTCGTGGCCAGGATGCCGAGGGCCACCAGGAGCTCGATCAGGCTGAACCCTGGTTGCCGCATACATTCCCCAGGCGGATCGGCGTTTCTCCTCACACAGGCTCCTCTTCACCGAGTCCGAGGTGTGCCCCTGCCGAAAGGCTCAGTTACCAGGGCATAGACCGGCCGAAAATCCAAAGCCTCCCGAAAACAAGAACCGGGGTGTCCGGATCCGGGGTTCCCTCAAAAGCAACCGGATTTTTCGTGCAAGAGCAAGGGACAGGACAAGGCCTCCTGCCGTGCGCGCCGACAACGAACGCGTATTCGACGAAGAGGCCTTTGTAGTTGCTCAGATGGCCGATATCCTCGGCACTCGGGCCGAGCCGATCCAGGTGCTCAGGCCTGAGTACCAAGTTACCGACCGCTGGCGGTCGCCGCCACGGCAGCCCGCTGGGGGTCGACCCGGACGCTGGGCCCCATGGTGGTGGTCAGATAGATGCTCTTGAGGTAGGTGCCCTTGGCGGCAGCGGGACGAGCGCGGACCACGGCAGACATCAGCGTCTGGAAGTTCTGTTCCAACTCCTCGATCCCGAAACCGACGCGGCCGATGGCGGCGTGGACGATACCGAACTTGTCGGCACGGAACTGCATCTTACCGGACTTGAGCTCCTGGACGGCCTTGGCCGGGTCGGGCGTGACCGTACCAGCTCGCGGGTTGGGCATGCGCGGGCCGAGAATGCGGCCCAGTTCCTTACCGACCAGACCCATCATGTCGGGCGAGGCCACGGCGATGTCGAAGTCCGAAAAACCCTCCTTGACCCGTGCCACCATGTCCTCGGCCCCGACCTGGTCGGCGCCAGCCTCTTCACAGGCCTGGATGCGATCGGCCTTGGTGAAGACGATCACGCGCGGGGTCTTGCCGGTGCCGTGCGGCAACACCACCGTACTGCGCACCGTCTGGTCGCTCTTCTTGGGGTCGATGCCCAGGCGGAAGTGGGCCTCCACGGCCTCGTCGAAACGGGCGAACTTGATCCGCTTGAGGATCTCGAGCGCCTCCGGGACGGAGTAGGAGGCCGTGCGGTCATACTGCTGCAGGGCCTGACGGAAGTTCTTGCTCTTCTTGGACACAGATCAACCCTCCTGATGTGGTCGTGACGGACTCCCTCAGGAGCCCTCCCACGCGCCGGACGAAAGTACGGCGCAACGTCCGACGGTACAACCGCCGGACGAAGACTAAATTCCGATGAAACTCAGCCCTCGACGACGATCCCCATGCTACGGGCCGTACCCTCGACGATGTGCATGGCGCCTTCAATCGAGGTCGCGTTGAGGTCCGGCATCTTGATCTCGGCGATCTTGCGCACCTGCGCCGAGGTCACCTTGCCGACCTTCTTCTTGTTCGGCTCTCCTGAGCCCCGCTCCAGACCGGCTTCCTTCAGGAGGAGGGTCTTGGCCGGCGGGGTCTTGGTGATGAACGAGAAGGTCCGGTCCTCATAGATCGAGATCTCTACCGGAATGATCATGCCGATCTCTTTGGCCGTGCGCTCGTTGTACTGCTTGACGAACTCCATGATGTTCACGCCGTACTGACCGAGCGCCGGGCCTACGGGCGGGGCCGGATTGGCCTTGCCTGCAGGCACCTGCAGTTTCACGATGGCCTTCAACTTCTTCGCCATTTCACACCTCGCTCAAAACTCGGCGGGAGCCCGCCAGAGGCTCGCAGCAGAACCGACGAGCCGGATGTCTTCGAATATCGACCGCCTTGGAGAAAGGTCGGTCAGGTCAACTTCTCGACTTGGACGAAGTCCAGCTCGACCGGGGTCTCGCGACCGAAGATCGAGATCAGCACGCGCACCTTTTCACGCTCCGGGCTGACCTCCTCTACCAGACCGTGGACATCCTGGAAGGGGCCGTGCACGACGCGCACCGTCTGACCGACCTGAAGGTCGATCTTGACCTTGGAGGGAGCCTCCATGCCCATCAACTGCTTGATCCGCTTGACTTCCTCGGGAGGCAAGGGAACCGGCTTGGCCCCGGGGCTGACGAAACCGGTAACCCCAGGGGTATTGCGGACTACGTACCAGGACTGGTCCGTCATCACCATCTCGATCAAGACGTAGCCCGGATAGACCTTCCGCTGGACCGTCTTCTTCCGACCATCCTTGAACTCGATTTCCTCTTCAGTCGGAACCAGGACCGAGAAGATCTGGTCCTGCATCTTCATGGAGACGATGCGCTTCTTGAGATTCTCACGGACCTTGTTCTCATAACCGGAATAGGTATGAATCACATACCAGTCGGCCCGGGGGTCGCGTTCCTCCTCATCGTACGTCGATGTTGCGGAGTCCCCCGGGGTCCCCTCGGTCATCTCACGGTATTCCGTCGTCTTGTCATCCATCATCACCCTCTAATCCGGTTCCGGACCAGAACTCGCCGGAAGGGCCTGAAAATCCTCAATATCCGGTGGCGACCGGAGTCCCGAAGAGCAAGGTCAACAACCAGTCGACGATTCCCATATAGCTGGAAACCACCAACAAGGTCACCATCACCACGATCGTGGCAGCACGGACTTCCTTGGCGGAGGGCCAGGTGACCCTCTTCATCTCGGTCCGAACTGACTTCAAGAAGCGCAGGAATTGCCCCAGGCGTTCTTTAAAACCGCCAGCCGGTGTAGCGACCGTCGTATGCGCCGACTTGCGGGGCGGACGCTTGTCGCCTCCCGCAGGGGCCTTACCTTCGCGCCCGGCCTCATCTCGAGGCGCCGAGGCATCTTGAGGCCGTTCGGCCTTACTGGTTCCGGCCCCGGGCCGGCGTGCACTCTTCTTGCGCGCGGTGGTGCCGCCAGAGGTTGCCACTTCTACTTGGTCTCCTTATGAGACGTGTGCTTGCGGCAGAACGGGCAGTATTTCTTGAGCTCCAGACGATCCGGATTGTTCTGTCTATTCTTCTTGGTGGCGTAGTTCCGCCTCTTGCAGTCCTGGCAGGCCAGGTTGATGATCATACGGACTTCCTTCTTGGCCATGACCTCTATCCTCCACTTGCCACCGCCCGAGCCCGAGGCGATCGTTCCCCGGTCGGCGGCAGGTCCTGCACCGTTCTTGCGAGTCGCGGCCCTACCGAGACCCTGAACAAAAAAAAGACTCCGAGGCCTTGCTCCGGCTCCAGTCTGGCCCAGCCGGGACTCCAGGCGAAGGCCGCACTGGAACCCCAGGAACCGGACCCGGACCATCGGAATCTGTTGGAGCTGGGGAGCGGGCTCGAACCGCCGACCTCGTCCTTACCAAGGACGTGCTCTGCCTACTGAGCTACCCCAGCACGAACTGGACCGGATCTGGAGCGGGGGACGGGGCTCGAACCCGCGACAACCAGCTTGGAAGGCTGGAGCTCTACCACTGAGCTACCCCCGCACAAAGGGTGCACCTGACGGGGCCGTCAAGTGCTTTTAGACTATACTCAACCGACCAGGGCTTGTCAACGGTCATGGCGACGCGGCGACGCCTGTATCTGCCCTGAGGGGTTCTTGGTCATCCCTCCTCCCTGACCTGGAAGACGGTGCGAGCCTGAACCAGGTAGAGCATCGCCGAGCCTACCAGGAAGCAGCCGACCAGGATGGCCTCGACTACGGTCATGCCCAGCCGTTCCAGGAATTGCCCCTGGAACCAGGAGATGGCCATCATGGCGCCCCAGGCGGTCAGGGTATTCAGCGAGCCGAAGGCGGTCTTGTCCCCGGTGGAGGGGAACATCTGGGGGATCGAGATCACCAGGGCCATCGAATAGACCCGGTCCAAGAGCATGAACAAGGCGATCAAGGCCACCGCCGGGACCAGGGTCAGCCCGAAGAAGGTGTCTCCGAAAATGAAGGTCGGCAGCAGCAAGGCCGAGAGGCCCAGGCTGACAAGGAAGGTAGGCTTGTGTCCGAAGGTCTTCAGAATCCGCCCGGTCGAGAAGTTCACCAGGGCCTCGGCCAGCCCGATCACCAGCAGGGCCAGGCTGATGTCCTTGAGCCCCAGGCCGTAGTGGTGGTCGAACCACAACCCGCAGAAGGCATAGAAACCGAAGTAGGCCATGCGGTTGATCGTGGTGCCCACATAGTAGAGTCCCGCGTGGGGAACCGCCAGGGCCCGCAGGTAGGGGGTCAAGATACCCGGCTTCTCGCGGGGGGCATCCTCGGCCTTCTCCGGGAAGAAGAGGTAGAGCACCAGCCCTGAGAGGCTGGTCAACCCGGCGATCACCCAGACCGGGGTCTGCCAGCTCATCTTCCAGGCCAGGAGGCCCGCGGCGGGAACTCCCAGCGCGGTAGCCAGGGGCCGGGCCGACATCAGGACGGCCACCATGGCCGGATAGTTGGCCTTGGAGATCCCATGGAAGGTCAGCCGCCACATGATCGTGGCCACCAGACCCGCTGCGAAGCCCGAGGCCGCCCGGAAGAAGAGCGCCGCCGAGAAGGTGGGAGCCAGGGCGAAGAGGGCCTGGGACGAGCCCATCACCACCAGCACCCAGAAGAGCAGCCGACGGACGCGCCCCCAGGTCAACAAGGCCGGACCGACGACCAGACCGACCACGGTCCCGCCCGTGCACACCGAGATCAGCCACAGGGCGCGCTCGCTGCTGACCGAGAAGGACTGGCTGATCGGCTTGACCAGTGGGGCAATCGCGTTGTCGATCGAGTTGAACGCGAAGATCAAGATGAAGGAGAAGAGGATCGCCAGGCGTTCGCGATTCAAGCCGCCTCCTCGACCCTCTCCAGGGCCCGTTCCACCCAACAGGCGTCCTCGGCGAAGATGGCCACCGAGAAGGCTCCGGCCTCCGGAGGAGAGGTCAGCACGGCTCCGCGCTCCCCTCCGGGGGCCGAAAGCAGGACCGGATGGCCCTCCAGGCGCAGGTCCGACAAGCGCTGCAGCAGCTCGGCCGCACTGCGCGATCTGGTCGGCAAGCCCTCGCGGCTGGAGATGACCAGGCTCTCCCAGGTCGGGCCGAAATACTTCTCGGCCAGCTCAGTGACGTAGCCGAACCCGTTGTGCCGGAAGTTGCACTCCAAAAGCAAGGGAGCCTCGGGTGAATCTCGGAGGATGGCCCAGTCCAGGTTCAGGTAACCTCGGGCCCCCTGTTGATGGAGCTTCTCGGCCAGGCTCACGGTCCCCGCGCGAATCCGGTCTGCCCCGACTCCCGCGGGATGGGGATAGTCGAAGCCCGACCAGCTTCCGTCCCGGATCACCTGCAGGTCGATCCCCAGGAAGCGCACCGAGGTAGCCCCCAGCCAGGCCAACGAGCCCGCCACCGAGGAGATATCCAGGAAGGGTTCCACCAGGACACTCCCCCCGGCGTACCAGGTCGGGACCCGGCCCAGCAGCTCGAGCGCCGAACCATGGGTGTTTCCGGCCCCCCCGGCGAAGATTCCCTTGCGCAGCATGAGATCAGGGTGGAGAGGAGACATCCTCAAGATGGCTTCCTGCAACTGCTCGCGCGAGAAGGCCACCTCCCCGGAGACCGTGGGGAGTCCCAGGGAAGCCGCGAAGGCTTTGAACCAGGCCTTGTCGTTGAGTTCCCCGATGCGCCCCGAGCGGACCAGTTCCGTCGCAGAGCGACCCACCGGAATTCCGGTCTCTTCCCCCAGACGCAGGACCCGTGGGCTCTCGACGAAGGGTTCCAGCACCCAGCCCCCCTGTATGGTCCTTTCCCGGACCTCTGCCAGGGCCTCGGGGTCGGCCAGGAGGGCCTCCACCAGGGAGTAGGGAGCGGTGCGCCCGCGGACCTCCAGGGCCAGCCGCCCGGGGTCCCCCAGGCCCAGAAGTCGGGCCACGTACTCCGTGTAGTCCCGGGGAATCGGCAGCGGAGCCAGCAGGAGGTCCCCGGGGTCCAAAGCCAGCAGGAAGCGGGGAAACATGCGCATCGTCCGGGTCCGGACGAACTCTTCATAGAAGGGGTCGGCCTCGGGCAGGACCTCCTCGGCGTTGGCCAGCCAGAGCCTAGGCATAGAACTTCCCGTCGCACAGCATGGAACGGTTGAACTTCCGGGTCGATAACCCCCGCACACTCTTCAGAGAGCACAGCACGAAGTCGAAGCCGCGTTCCTGCAGGATGGTGACGGTCTTCTCGACCGAGTCGCGGATCACGTCGTTGCGCAGCGAGTAGGAAGCGGTATCCTCCTGCCCGGGCAGCACCTTGTGGGCCCCCGAGAAGTCATAGGAGGCCATGAGGTCCTTCAGGGCCTCCGCGGGTAGGGCCGCCTCCATCGTGGGCATGATCCGATTCGAAAAAAGCAGGTAAGAGAACATGACCCGGTGCAGGCAGTGATCTTTGAGCCGGTCCAGGAAGGGCAGAAGGGCCTGGTCGGCATCGTCCAGGCCGGCGACGAAGGGGTCCATGTGGACCGTGGTCAGCACCCCCGCCGCTGCCAGGCGACTCCCGGCCTCCAGGCGCGGCTCCAGGGGAGTCAACCCAGCATCGAAGCCCGCCAGGACCGAGTCTTCAACCACACAGGAGGGGCGGGCGGCCAGGTTGTAGGAGAACTTCTCGCGATGGGCGATCATCAACTGGATGAGGGCCTCATCGGGAAGTCCCTTGGTCGTCAGGATGATGCGCCGGACCCGGGATGAGGCCAGGATCCGCAGGATCTCCAGGGCCAGGCCGTCGGCCACGAACTCGGGCGTGAAGATGTCGGTATAGCGGCAGAGCTTGAGGATTTCCAGGCGCCCCGAGCCGGTCTCGCGCTCGATCTCCCGCAGCAGCTCGGAGCGTTCCATGAGCAGGGCGGGCTTCCCGAAAGTGGTGGCCTTCTCCTGGAGGGAGTTGGTCACCGCCCCACGGGTGCGGGCGTAGCAATAGGGACAAGCGTGAGCACAACCCACCCAGGGTTCCATGTAGTGGTACTTGCCGTACCAACACGTCCCCAACGAACCCGGCGAAAAGAGCTGAACCTTGTCTTCCATGCCGATATCAACCTTCAGTATACTGCTTGACCGCCAGCAGGGTGCCGTAGAACGAAGAGCGCGCTCGACGCTCGGTGACGGTGAAGCCGGCCTTCTCGAAAATCCGCTCCCAGCGACGGACCCCGGTCGGGAACTCGTGGCAGAAGCTGTGCAGGATATCGGGTTTCTTGGCCTCCCACGAATCCCCATAGTAGGCCTGTGCCTCGGCCACCAGGACGTCCCAGTTGGCCTCGATTTCCTCGCGCTCGAAGTCGAAGAACATGCCGTCCTCCAGCAGGAACAGGGCTCCGGGTTGGAAGGCCGGGCCGATCCGGGTCAGGAAGCCCTCCTTCTCGGGATCGGTCAGATGATGGAGGGCTTTGCGAGAGAAACCCCGGGTGAAGCGGCGCTCTCCGGGATCGAAGTCCAGGAAGGTGGATTGGAGAATCTCCACGTTGGGAAGACCCGAAAGTCGGCTCCGGGCGATCTCCAGTTGAGGGCCGGAAAGGTCCACGCCCAGGGCCGAAGCCACCCGCTCGGCGGCCAGGGCCAGGAAGTCGCCGTTCCCGCAGCCGAAGTCCACCAACAGGTCCTCGGGTCCCAAGGTGAGCAGGTCCAGACAGGCCTGGAACTCCTCGGCCGGGGTGGCGTACAGCCGGTTGTAGTGAGCGGTATATTTCTCATCGGACCAGTTCTCACGCATTGGGCACACACTCCAGGAACTCGAGAAGAAGACCGGGTCCAAAGGGCGATGAGGTCCACGGGGCCCGAAGAAGATCCGCGCATTTCTGATCCTGAAGGCCGGAGTCCTGCCCTGGGAAGTGCAGACGGGGTGCGCTCGGAACCGGTCGGGTAGCGCAGAATTCCCTGAAGTTTGCAAAGCCGGGAATGACCGGATACAGTATCACACGTGTAAATATTTCCTCTACCCTTCCCGCCAGCCCGGCTGGTGGCCGATATGGTAGCAGCGACGTCCATCGCGAGCGGGCCGAATCCTTCGGCTGGCTCCGGAAAATCCCACCTGATTGGTCTTCAGAATGCTTTTGACTCCCCTCCAGGCCTGCATCTTCGATATGGACGGGGTCCTGCTGGACTCCGAGCCCTTCTGGCGTCAAGCCGAGATGGAGGTCTTCGCCACCGTAGGCCTGCACCTGACCGAGGAAGACTGCATGCAGACCATGGGGGTTAGAATCGACGAAGTCGTGGCCCTTCGCCACCTACAGAAGCCCTGGTCCTCGCCCTCGTGTTCCGAGGTGGCCGATCGCATCGTCGAGCGGGTGGCCGAACTGATCCAGACCCGGGGGCGCCCCCTGGAGGGGGTTGGAGAAGCCCTGGAATTCCTTCAGGAGAAGGGCCTTTCCCTGGCCCTGGCCTCCTCGTCCTCCTCCCGCCTGATCCGGACGGCCCTGGAGACCCTGGAGCTGACTTCTGCCTTCCCTGTCTGGCACTCGGCCGAGTACGAAGAGTTCGGCAAGCCCCACCCCGCCGTCTTCCTGGCCACAGCCCGCAAGCTGGGCGTGGCTCCCGCCTCGTGCCTGGTCATCGAGGACTCGCTGAACGGCGTGGTGGCCGCCTTCGCCGCCGGCATGCCAGCGCTGGCCGTACCCGAGCCCGCCGTGGCCCAAGACCCCCGCTTCGCCCTGGCTCAAGCCGTCCTGGGCAGCCTGCGCGAACTCC
Organism: Burkholderiales bacterium; assembly: GCA_012799975.1. Taxonomy (GTDB): domain Bacteria; phylum Vulcanimicrobiota; class Xenobia; order Xenobiales; family Xenobiaceae; genus Xenobium. The sequence continues at coordinate 6,592 of JAAZKF010000018.1, read as the reverse complement.
CTGAAGCCTGGGAACGCCTGGTCGGCTGAGCCTGCCGATATCAGTCCTCGATGACCCGGACCAGCTCCTCGACCGGGACGCCACGGATCTCCTGGATTCCCACCTCGCGGAAGGCCTCCAGGACCTGGACGCGATCCTCCCGGGAAGGCAGGTTCACCTGCTCGAGATAGTCCAGGAAGGAGACCGAATTCTGCAGCATGACCTCGTAGATCGGGGTGCGGTGGTAGGCTTCCAGGGGCGTCCTCAAAGCCTCCCGCCCATCGTAGACGCGTCCGAAGCGGCCGGGTCGGAACCCGATCTGGTCGGAGCGGAGCAAGAGGTCTTGATTGAAGACCAGGGTCGCCTTGTCGGGCCGATTCTCGAGGTGGGTGAAGACGTAGCGTGCGCCTCCGCTGCGGCGATCCTTCATGGAACTGATTCCCAAGGCGCCCGAGCCCAGACGTCCCAGGCGTTCTTCGGTGCATTGCAGGCCACCCGTGGTGCGGATCATCTCCGCCACCTTGGCTCCTTGATTGCCGTAAACGTGATGGGTCAGCCGCCAGTCCCGGAGCTCCTGGTCCAGGTAGACCGAGGCGTCGAACCGATTCCAGCGGGGCCAGCCACCGGTCTGACCGGGTCGGGGTCCGTCGACGAAGAGCTCGTCGAAGCGCGGTTTCCAATCGTAGTCCGGTAACCGGGCCACATCCGGGATTCCCAGCGCCGCCGAGAGGTCCTGGCGGGCCTGGAGGATCCGTTCGCCCTTTGCAGCGGCCCCGTCGGCCTGCAAGACCCGGGTTTCCACGCCCAGGGCGCGGCTCATGCGCTGCAGATAGGCCAGTTCCAAATCCTGGGAAGTCGCCATGCCCTCCACGACACCGGAAGCCCGTAGGGGCTCCAGCAGGCGCTGAACTCCCTCGGGGTCCACTTCGTCCAGGGGCAGTTGCAGCTCCACCATCCCCTGGACCGAGGCTGGCGGGGACGTTCCCCGGGCATCTGAGGGCACATAGCCCGGGACCCGGGGGGAGTAACGCAGTCCAAACCCTCCTGCATCCTGAAGCTCGAAGTGCTGCCCCACGGGGAAGTAGAGGGTCTCCTCCCCCTCACGCAGGAGTCCCCGGTCCATGTGGAGTCGAGGCGTTTCCAACTCTGAATGGCGGGAGGAGACCTCCGGTTGGGCGGAGATCCATGCCTGCATCCGACGGTCTCCCTCTTCAGTGAGGTATCCCCTCAGATGCAAGGAAAGCCCCTTCTCCCCGTGCTCGACCCAGGCCAGAAGCGCGCAGTCCTCCACCTCACCCGAGACCAGCAGCGACTGGCCCTGCCATCCGGATCCTTCGATGCGCTCACAGAAGGTCTGGTCCAGGCTCTGCACGGGCAGACGGGCCTGGGGGATGTCCAAGGTGCTACGGGGCTGGTCCAGCAGTCGGGCCCGGGCAGCGAATGTCGGCGGAGGGCTGATCAGGTCCCGAGCCGCCGCTCGCGCAGACTGCACAGTCGTCTTTCCCAGGATCGCCCCCTCGCTCAGTCGGGTGGCCACCGGAGCCATCCGCTCGGAAGGTGCGGCCGCCGGGGTCTTGGCCTTCCCCTCTCCCTTCCGATTTAATTCATCCAGGCGGACCAGGACTTCGCCCAGTCCGGAGCCGATCATATAGGCCGCCACCTCCATGCCGCCGCGCGCTGTCTGACGCAACCAGTCGCCCAGGATGCGCCGGCGCGGGACGTGCCCGACGCGCACCTCGACCGTGTCCTGCGGCTCAGGAGAAGCGCTCGGGGCAGGCGGAGCCGACGTGGCTCGAGAGGGCCCCGGGGACCGGGACACGATCGAGGCTTTCGAGAGAGGGTCCATCTCCTGCTCCTCCAGTCCGGGAATACCGATGTCCTGCCCCGGGCATTTCAGGTCTGCCTGTCACAGAGACACTACACCTACAGACAAGGGGAGACCTTCCTGGTGCTCCCCTGGCTCAGCCCCCGCGCCCTCCCATGCCCAACGGAAGCTATTCGTGAGCCGCCGTTCAGGATCCTGGGAAGAGCAGCGCCGTGGCTGAACGACCTCCGCTGAATCCCCCGTCGCTCCCCGGGGGCAGGTTCGACCGCATCAGAACAGGAAATCAGCCCGCGATGATGGCAACCTTCTGTCTACCTGTCCTTAATATGCTCAAAGATCGGGATTTCTGGCGTTACTTCCTGGTCGCCCTGATCTTCTTCGGCGCCCTGGCACCCATACAGTTCGTAGCCGAGGCCTATTCCTTCTATGGCGGCGGAATGCACACCGCGCCCGCGCTCTACGTCACCCACGGTCGGTTCATCCCAGCCGTGGAATGGTGGGCCTTCAAAGCTTCGGGTCTGCCGGACCCGGTCTTCCATGCCTGGAGCCATCTGGCCGTGCTCTTCTGCACGGCTACCAGCCTCTTCGTGCTGGACAGGGCCCTGCGCCGGGAGTGCCTGGAGGCCAACCGGATGCTGCTGGCCCCGGTCGCCGTGCTGATCCTGGTCAACCCCTTCATGCTGGACCTGGTCCTGTGGACCCAGAAGAGCACGCACATGCTGTCGGTCCTGGCCTGCACGCTGGCCTTCTCGGCCTTCCTGCCCGTCCTGGAGGGCAGGCCGGGCGCCCTGCTCCAGACCTGGGGCTGGCTGCTGGTCGCCAATTTCGCCTACCAGGGTCCCCTGGCCTTATTCCCCTGCCTGGCGCTGTTCGTCATCTGCGCGAAGCCCCTCAACTGGCGCACATGGTTGTGCAACCACGCCTGGACCGCCCTGGCCTTCGGCCTCCCGACCCTGATCAGCTATCTTACCCTGCGCTTCTTGCTGGACCATCAGCGGGTCAGCCAACCCCTGGTGTGGCACGAGAACCTTCAGTCCGTGCGAGCGGGCCTGACCGAAGCCCTGTTCAACAGCTTCGGCCTGCTGCCAGCGAACTTCTTCCTGGCCTTCCTGGGCCTGATCACACTCCTGGTGATCCTGGCCGTGCTGGTGGTCCCCCCCCCGCAGGCGACCGACGCCAGGCAGGCCTGGAACGTCAGGTTCTGGGAGCTCCTGACCGTCCCCTACCTGCTGGCAGGTGGCCTGGCCATGGCGATGGCACCCCACATGTTCGTGGCCAGCGACATCATCTGGGTGGTGCCCCGTAATATCTACGCAATGGGCTGCCTGCCCGGCCTGATGCTGGCCTGGCTCCTGGCCCGCCGCGAAATCCGGGGCCCCAAGGCCTGGTTCCTGGCGGTCTGCGTGGTTCTCTTCGTAGGACTGGTCCAGGTCCGGTTCCAGACGATCCTGCACGACCACTACACCATGAACCGACGGGACCAGGAGATCGCCTTGAAGATCCGGGACCTGGTCCGGGCCCATGAAAGGGCCTCTGGAGTCCAGGTCACCCGGATGGCACTGTATTTCGACCGGAGCACCCGGATCAACTACCCGGGGCTCTTCTGGAATCGGGACACCAACATGCGGGCCCTGGGCTTCGAAGAGGGCACCGTGGACATCCTGCACTACATCACCGACCTGGACCTCAAACTGGTCCCGCCCTCCAGGACGATCCAGGACGAGTTCTCGAAACTGGAATGGAATGATTTCTCGCCGGAACAGTTGAAATTCGAGGGGGACACGTTGCACCTGTGCCTGTTCTGAACGCCCTCCCCCACCGACCGGGGTCCGCCAGCAGAAAGCCCGGACCGAAGCCGGCCTTCCCCTACGACGAGCTCTTCTTCCGGCACGTGGAACGCTCGGCCACGTCCGCGGCTCCCGAATTCCTGGCCCGGGTCGAACTCGGCCTGCGACTCGGGAGCCTGCTGGACGTCGGTTGTGGACGCGGCTCCTGGCTCCAGGCCTGGCGGGATTTCGGAGTAGCGGAGATCTTCGGAGTCGACGCCCCCGAACTGAACCCGGAATCCCTGCTCATCCCCCGCAGTGCCTTTGCGCCCCACGACATCGGGCTCCCCTTCGACCTGGGCCGGACCTTCGACCTGGTCGTATGCCTGGAGGTCGCCGAGCACCTCCCTCCTTCCCGCTCCCAGACACTGCTGGAGAATCTGGCCCGGCATGGCGATCACATCCTTTTCTCGGCAGCCACGCCCGGGCAGGGCGGCGCCCATCATGTCAACGAGCGCCCCCTCTCGCACTGGGCGGATCGCTTCGCGGCCCTCGGTTTCCGCTGCTTTGATGCCATCCGACCGCAACTGCGTCAGGCCCGTCGAATCGAACCGTGGTATCGCTTCAACACCCTGCTCTTCGTCCGCAGGGGAGCCATGCTCCCCGACCTGGAAGGCCTTCTCGCCACCGAGCGCAGACCCGGCGAGCCTCTGCGCGACTTCGCCTCCATCTGGTGGAAGAGCCGAAACACCCTGCTCCGACTGCTGCCCTCGACCTGGGTCCATCGGCTGGCCTGTCTGAAACACCGCTGGCACGATTCCTGAGAAGGAACCGGAATCAGGACCCCGCTGCGGGCGTGGGCGCATCCGCCGCCACCCGGAAGCCGACGTAGTGGAAATAGTACCAATATTCAGGGGTGGACTTCTCGCGATGGAAGCCGGTCAGGGTCTCAGGCTGACTGAACCAGCACCCCCCCCTCAGGACCCGGAAGGCCTCGGGGTCGTCGGGATCCTCCCGGCCATCGTCCACGCGCCAGGGATAGCCCATGTCCTTCGAAGAACACCACTCCACGGCGTTGCCCAGCATGTCCAGGACTCCATAGGGGCTGGCACCCGATGGGAAGGAGCCCACTGGCGTCGTCCCACGTCCCGCATCCATCTGGATCATCTCCGGGATCCGCTGGGGGGTCGACATCGCCATGTTGTTACAGAGCTCGGGATCCCACTGCGGTCCCCAGGGGTACCTCAAGCCTTCGGGTCCCCGCGCTGCCTTCTCCCACTCGGCCTCGCTGGGCAGACGCATCCCCGCCCAACGGCAGTAGGCCCGGGCATCGAACCAACTGACATAGATCACGGGGTACTCGCCACGCCCTTCCACTCCGTGGACATCCCAACGAGGGGCCACGACCTCATGGCCGGTCTCGTCCAGGAACCTCTGAAACTGCGAATTGGTCACCTCGTGCTTGCCGATCAGGTAGGTCTGCAGGTGGAGGCGATGCGCGGGGGCCGCGGAGGGCTCGTGGTCGTCCCCCATCAGGAACTCCCCGGCCGGGATCTCCACCAGCTCCGAGCCATCCCGCAGGTTGCGGAACTGCTGGTACCCCTGGGAATTTCTTCCCAGAGCCAGGAGCTCCGGCAGCGCCTGGCCCGGGGGCGGGGGCGACTGCGCCCGGGGTCCGCACGCTGCGAGGAGCAGGAAGAGCAGGCCCCATATGCCCCTCAAGGGGACTCCTCAAATGGCGCTGCCGCCACGCGGAACCCGAAGCTGTTCCCGCGGACGGTCGGGATCTCCGGGCAGCGGCGGGAACAGCGCAAGGAACGCGAATAGGTATACCAGGCTCCTCCGCGCGACGTGCGGGGTTCGGGGGACTCCGGATCCTCCCGCCCACCCTGCGGGTCATAGGGGAGGGGGCGGTATACCGACATGGTCCACTCCCAGATATTTCCCGCCATGTTCAGACAACCGTAGGGAGAGGCGCCCTGCGGCCGGGTGGTCACGGGATGGACGCGCCCGTCACTGTTATCGAAGAACCAGGCTCGGTCCGGTTCCCAACGGTCTCCCCAGGGGAACTTCCAGCCGGAGGTCCCGCGCGCCGCCTTCTCCCATTCAGCCTCGGTCGGCAGGCGCATGCCGGCCCACGCGCAGTAGGCCTGGGCATCCTTCCATGAAACGTGGACAACCGGAGCTTGGGGACCCCACTCGGCCTCGGAATCCCTCCAGCGCGATCCCGCCGGATAACCGGTCTGCGAGACGAAAAGCCGGAACTGCTGGTTGGTCACCGCATACTTCCCGATCCAGAACTCCTCCAGGTCCACCTGATGGAGAGGTTTCTCGTCGTCATAGGCCTCGGCGTCGTTCGAACCCATCAGGAAGGGACCGGCCGGGACGCGCACCAGGAGGGAGCCATCCCGGAGATTCCGGACGGTATCCCGATCGACATTTTCCCAGGCAGGCCTGGTGCCGAGCGCGGAGGCGTGGCCCTGAACAGGCGAGGGTGACTTCTCCCCAGCGACCCGGGCAAGGTTCCGGCCACCCGGGGGCCAGGCCATCCAGATCTGGAACACCAGCAAGCCCACAAAAAAAGCCATAAGTCCGAGCCGGAATCTGTCTCGCGACGAATCCCTTGGCGCCCGAGGCTGCACGCTCCGAGCAGGTTCAGGGGGATGGGATTCCGGGGCGTCGTTCAAAGCCTGTCCACAAATTGGAGAAGGCGATGATAGTGCGTGGCAGCCGAGGAGAGATCCCTCGCTGCCAGGCTGGCCTGGAACTCCCCGTCCAAGGCCCGCAGATCCGCCTGAAGATCCGGCGCTGCGTCCTTCAAGCCTTGAGCCAGACACTGGGCGAAGGAATCCCTCAGAAGCCTGTAGGCCAACTGCCAGGCCTGCTTGTTGAACTCCAGTTCCTTGTCGTATTCCCCGGCATCCTTGGCCCCCATCGCGGCGTTGTCCAAGCGGACCAACTCTCGGACATCGGCCTTGCCGCCATCCCGCAAGACGTACATCGCCTCACAATAGGCTTTGAT
>JAAZKF010000170.1 GCA_012799975.1 Burkholderiales bacterium | reverse complement strand
TCGGTCTCTTTGAGTATCTGCAGCTTGAATCTGGCGTTATAGGTTCGGCGGCCAGGGCGTGGTTCAACCTCGGGGTCTGGAGCCGGCGTAGCGCCTGCTTGGTTCGCGGGGAGTTCCTGTGTTTCCATGTATGCTTCCCCTCCTCGCCCTCGATCATCATCCATGTCCCACCTCCAGTACTAGCGTAAATTCGACGGGCTATCTGTCTCACCTCATCTTGGCACAGAGGGCCACGGTCTCGTGAGGGTCCCATGAGGAAATAGGTGACGTGTCCATGGAGAGAGATTCAATTTTCTTGCGTTGCCATCCTGCACCAGGGCCCTGAGCCGAGACGCGTCAGGGGGTGGTTTGGGGACTGGCTGGTGATGTGGGACTAGGGGTAGCGTAGGATGCCTGATACAGCAAAAAAGCGTTGACAAGAACGCAATAAAGCGTTATGGTAAGCCTGTGAAGTCGATGAAGCGCCGTGAGTTCCTGAAGATGATCGAGGCCGCCGGGTGGTCATTCGTCCGGCACGGCGGCGACCACGATGTTTACGGGCGGCATCGGCAGACTTTCGCGGTCCCTCGGCATACGGAGATTCGCCCCGGCATCATCCGGCAGTGGCAACAGAAGGACCGGAAGGCGGAGGAGGATGGACCATGAGGTTGCGCTACAAGGTCAGGTATTTCCAAGAGGATGACTGGTGGCTGGCTGAGGTTCCGGACATCGCCGGAGGCCAGATGACTCAGGGCGAGACGCTGGAGGAAGCGCGCCGAATGGCTGGCGACCTCGTGACCACAATGCTTCTGGTGCGCATCGACGCGGGAGAGGAACTGGATGCTCCTACGCAGGGCCGCCTTCCTGCGGGGTGGGAGTGGGTCTATCCCGATGCGCGACTAGAGGTCGCCCTGATGGTGCGTTCCGAGCGCCAGAAGGCGGGCCTCACGATGCAGCAGGCGGCGGCCAGGATGGGTGTCAGCTTTTCGACCTATCAGCGCTGGGAGGACCCCGAGAAGTGCAACGCTACGGTGTCCACCCTGGAGAGGGTCGCCCGGGCTTTCGGTCGCGTGTTGGAGGTCAGCTTCCAAAAGACGGCATAATCTTTCATCCAAAGACGAACGCCCGGGCCGGAGCCCAGGCGCCGCAGGTAGTGACACCTTGCAAATTCGCCACTCCGGGCTCGGGCACCTGCAGGAGGATCCATGCGCGTCGCGCTGTTTGCCCGCTACTCCAGCAAGCTCCAGGACGAGCTTTCGCTGGAAGCCTAGATTTCCGAGACGGAACGGTTCAGCGCCGGCCAAGGCTGGACGGTTTCGCACCGATACCTGCTCCCTGAGACCAGGTCTGCCGACGTGCAGTCGGCTCCCGAGTTCCAAGGGATGCTCGCCGCCGCGAAGCGTCGCGAGTTTCAGGTTCTGCTGGTGCACAACCTGGACCGTTTCGGCCGTAACCGGGAAGATGCCGTCGTCTACAAGAGCCTGCTTCGGCGGCAGGGCATCCAGGTCCGTGGGACGTGTCAAGCATTTTGAGACAACCTGAATCCGCCGTCTGGAGTGAGAACCGAGGCCATCGAGTCGGGTCAGGATGCCAGGAAGGCGTGCATCGAGGAGCGGAGCGTAGTTGGAAACTACGTGGGCACCGCAGAGGTGCTCCTGACGACGCAGACGGGCCCCTCCCACTCACACCCTGATGTGGGTAGGGTCTCAACTCCTCGACGGCCGAATGCCACGGTAGGCGGCGGATTCAGGGGGAGGCGCGCCTCCGTCCAGTTCGAGAATGCCGCGCAGGGCGGCTTCGTGGATATGCTTGCTGACCATGGTGGTCCTCCTGGAAATGCAGAAGGCCCCGGGTGGTGGGGCCTTCGTGGGGTAATGGTATGGGGGCGGGGGATTAGCCGGCGGGGTGGGGCTCGGAGGCTACGACATCACGTGGGGCAGGGTCACGCCCTTCGAGCGGAGGAAGGCCTTGTAGGGCTCGGCTTCCTCGGGGGTCCAGACCTTCTCTTCGGCCCACGAAACGTGGATATT
>JAAZKF010000169.1 GCA_012799975.1 Burkholderiales bacterium | reverse complement strand
GGGGTGCGGGGCCCTGGCTCCGATGCTCGATCCCACCTCCTTCGATCCGCTCTTCTCGCTCCTGACACAGGCCCACGAGAAATCCATCGGGTACGGCGCCCTGAGCCTGCTATGCGCCTTCGCAGGAGCCTTCACCGCTGTAGCCGGCAGGCTCTCCGGCTTCGGGCTGGCCGAGTCCCGCCACGAAGAAGTCTGGCGCTTCAACCCCGAAGGGCGCCTGGCCACCGGCAAGGAGAAGTCGTAGATGGCCTGGGAGCACTACCTCTTCGGCGAGCTCAAGAGCTTCCCGTCGCCTCCCGACCTGGGCTTCGTGGAGGAGGTGCTGGACCGCGCCGAGGCCGTGCGCGGCATCCTGCCCACCATCGAAATCCGACATATCCTGGACCTGTTGGACCAGGTGGGAAGGCTGTGGAGCGACCCGGACTACGCCCCTCGCCGCCTGGCCATCCGCCATCTGCCCGAAGTCGTGGGTTTCTCACCGCAGATGGTGGAACGGGGCCTGAACGAGCTCGGCCGACTGCTCTCCAGGCAAAACCTGCTGGAGATGCTGCGCTTCGAGTTGGGAGTACTGGAGCCTTTGGACCGCTGGACCTGGAAACCCGGATACAACGGGTACGTCCGCGGCCTGCCCCTGGGCGTGGTGCTGCACGTCTCACCGGGGAACGTCTTCCTGGGAGCGGTGGATTCGCTGCTGCGCGGGCTGCTGACCAAGAACACCAACATCCTGAAGGTCTCCAGCGCCGACCCGATCTTCCCGCTCCTCTTCGCCCGGACTCTTGCCGAACAGGATCGCGAAGGCCGAATTGCCGGCTCCTTTGCCATCGTGAGCTTCCGCGGCGGCGAGGAGGACCTGGAAGCGCGCTTCAAAGCCCGCTGTCAGGGCACCGTCGTCTGGGGGGGCGAAAAGGCCCTCCAGGCCTGGGGGCGGGACCTGCCCGCCGGCAACCGCCTGGTCCCCTATGGTCCGCGCATGTCCCTGGCGGTGATCACCCGGGACTGGTTGGAAAAAGTCGACCTTACCGAAGCAGCCGTAGCCCTGGCCACCGATGTGGCGATGTGGGAACAGCGCGGCTGCGGCAGTCCCCAGATGCTCTTCCTGGAGGATTCCGGCCCCCGGGGTGAGGACTTCCTTTCCGCCCTGAGGCAGGCCCTGGACGACCTGGCGCTCCGTCTACCCCCCGCCCGACTGAGCCTCGACGAAAAGGTGGAGATCCTGCGGGAACGGGAGCTGGCCCGTTTCGGCGAACTGACCGGTTCCTCTCGGGCCTGGTTCCCCGAGGGGGACACCCGCTGGACGGTCCTGTGGTGCCAGACCACCGACCGGCTGGGTTCCCCCCTGAACCGGACCCTGGTGGTCCACCCCTACACCCGCTGGGCGGAGGTTCTCGAGGCCCTGGCCCCCTATCGGGAGGTCCTGCAATCCGTCGGACTCGGAGCCCGAGGCCCAGCGCTCCGTGACCTCTCAGCAGAACTGGTCGGCCTGGGCGCCACCCGGATCACCGAAATCGGCCGGATGCATTCCTCCAAGGCCGGCTCGCCACACGATGGTTCCTTCCAACTGGATCGGCTTCTGCGCTGGGTCAGCATCGAATCGGTCGCAGAACGCTTTGACGCTGCGGACCAGGTAGACCCCGGGGGCAAGGCTCCCACCCGCAGCCAACGGCTGGTGGACCTCGTCCGCTTCGCCCGAGACCTCTCGCCCTTCTACAGGTCCAGCCTCGGTGCGGCCCACATCCAGAATCACTCCGATATCCAGCGGCTTCCCCTGCTGACCGGCGAAGAAGTCCGCCAGAACACTCCTCCTGCCGGCCTTGGCCTCTTGACCGGTCCCTTGCAGGGCGCCTACGTCTTCGCCAGTGGAGGCTCGACCGGGGCCCCGAAATTCTCCTTCTACTCGTATGAGGAGTGGGAGGAGGTTACCGACACCATGGCGGCCATCTACAGCATCGCCGGGATCGGGTCGGGGGATACGGTGGGCAACCTCTTCATGGCCGGCAGCCTGTACACCAGCTTCCTGGCAGCCAATGAGGCCCTCGAGAAACTGGGCTGCGTCAGCCTGCCCATCGCCGGCAATGCGGAACTCAACCAGATCATGCGCTACGTCGAACTCTTCCGCCCCACGGCCATCCTCGGACTTCCCAGCGTCCTGGTACAGATCGCCGAGACGGTGGAAAGACGCGGCCTGGATCTGAAGGTCTCCAAGATCCTCTATGGGGGCGAACACCTCTCGCGCGAGGCCAAGACCTACCTCCGAGAGCGCCTGGGAGCAGACATCGTCCTCAGCGCCGGGTATGCCTCGGTGGACGCCGGGCCCGTCGGCTACCAGTGTCCCTTCAGGCCGGGTGGGGTGCACCACCTCCTGTATGACTACCAGTATCTGGAGATCCTGGATCCCGAGACGGGTCGGCCCGTCCCCGAAGGCGAGGTCGGCGAAATCGTGGTCACCTGCCTGAAGCGCCGCCTGATGCCGCTGATCCGCTACCGCACCGGGGACCTCGGGCGCCTGGTTCGCGAGCAGTGTCCCTGCGGGCGGACCACCCCGCTCTTCGAACTCAAGGGGCGCACGGGAGATGTCCTGCGGGTCGGGACGGTCAGCATCTACCCCGACTCCATCGCAGCTGCCCTCTCCCAGGTCCAAGGGACCAGCCACCTCTTCCAGATCGTGGCTGCTCGCGCGGGTACCAAGGATGTCCTGACCATCCGAACCGAGCGATTGCACCACGGCGACCCGGATCGCAGCGGTGAGATCCGCCAGGCCATCCTGGACGAGAACCCGGAACTTCCCGAAGCCCTGGCTGAAGGATGGCTGGCCGCGCTCGAGGTCGAGGTCCTCGAGCCCGATGGCCTGCCGCGAAACGAGCGCACCGGCAAGATCCAGAGGGCAGTGGACCGACGCACCTGACCCGGGTCGGTGCCAGGCTTCATCCTCAGCGCAAGCTGGCCAGGACCTCCATCAGGACCGGACGCAGGCCATCCAGGACGAACTGCACCCCCAAGGAGATCAGGATCATGGCCATCACCCGGGTCAGGATCTCGGTACCCGATTTCCCCATCAAACGCACGGCCCGGGGGGCCAGGGAAAGCACCACGGCCGTCAGGACCATCACGGCCAGCACAGCCAGGGCGAAGGCCAGTCGCGTAGACCAGGTCGCGGCCTGGCCCATCAGGATCATGGAGGTCGTGATGGCCCCGGGGCCGCAGATCAAGGGCATGGCCAGGGGGACGACGGCCAGGTCCTTCCCGCTTCCCTGGTGCACTTCGGTGCCGTGTCCCGACCCGGCCAGCATCTGCATCCCCATGCCCACGAAGATCATCCCCCCGGCGATCCGCAGGGCGGAGATGGTGATGCCGAAGAGCTTCAGGATCGCGCTACCAGCCACGGCGAAGACAGCGATCAGCACCAGCGAGATCAGGCTTGCCCGAATGGCGAGTTTCCGCCGAGCCTCGGTGCTCATCCCCTCGGTTAGGCCCACGAATATCGGAGCCGCCGCCAAAGGGTCGATGATAACCAGCAACGACGAGAAACACACGAGTCCAAAGGTGATGGCTTCGGGCATTCAGGGTCCTCCGATCCGTCCGAAAAAGTTCCGGCGGACCGCGCAGGACTACTCCTCCGCGCCGCCGATGGGCAGGGGCGCGCCCGAAACAGGCGTCGACAACACGAAAACAGTCCGCACCCGGTCCAGTCCCGGGATGCGAGCCAGCCTCTCGAGAAGAAAGTGCTCATATGCTCGCATGTCGCGCACAGCTACCTTCAGGAGGAAATCCTCCTCCCCGGCCACATGGTGGACCTCGATGACCTCGGGCAGACCGGCGACCTCTTCGAGGAAGCTATGGTGACTCGCGGTCTGATGGTCCAACTGCTTGATGCCGACGAAGGCCAGCGTGCCGCGGTCGACCATCTCGGGGTTGATCCGAACCGTATAGCCCTGAATCACCCCGCGTCCCTCCAGCTTCTTCAAGCGCTGCGCCAGGGGATTGGGGCTCAGGCCTACGGCTTCGGCCAAGGCGGTATTGGAAATCCTGGCGTTTTCTTGCAGAAGACGCAGAATCTGGCGATCAATGCTGTCCAGATGCAAACCTTAAGCAAAAACCTCTCGTGTAAGAACTAACCACAGCAATAAGTTTCTGTCAACCCCACACGAAGCGCCTGAATCCGCCGCCTGGCGTGAGAACCGAGGCCAT
>JAAZKF010000168.1 GCA_012799975.1 Burkholderiales bacterium | reverse complement strand
CTGGCGTGAGAACCGAGGCCATCGAGGCGGGTCTGGATGCCAGGAAGGCGTGCGTTCTGAGGAGCGGAGCGTAGTTGGAAACTACGTGAGCACCGCAGAGGTGCGCCTGACGACGCAGACGGGCCCGGATCGACGGCCGAATGCCACGGTAGGCGGCGGATTCAGGTTGAAGCTTTCTACTTGACACGCTCCCAGACACCCCCTTCATGTGGAGGTGCAATGTCTCCGACCTTGCGTTTGACCTGCATGGCCATGTTCGTGGCCCTTTCCCTGGCCATCCAGATGGTCCCGGTTCCGCCCGTGTCGGGAGGATTTTTTCGTCTCGCCGCCTTGCCGCTCATCCTGTCGGGTTTCGTGCTGGGCCCCCGCGCGGGTTTCATGGTCGGGGTGACCAGCGACGTGTTGGAGTGCCTCTTGGTCCCCAAGGGGATGTTCTTTCCGGGTTTTACGCTGACCCAGGGGCTGACCGGAGCGCTCCCGGCGCTGGTCGCGGGTCCGGGTCCGGCCAGCTTCCGGCGCTATCTGGTCGGGATCGCCATCTCTCAAGGCCTCACCAAGTTCCTGCTGGTCCCGGTCTTCTTGTTGATCCTGGCCCCCGTTCCAGAGCCGGTGGCGGCCTGGAAGGTCCTGGCGGTGCGGGCCCTCATCACCCAGTCGGCGCATATCCCGCTCTACGCCTGGATCTGTTTGGTCGTGGTTCGGGCCCTGGAGGCGGCGCGGACGGCCGTGCGGCCATCCGCAGGCTTCCTGGGACCCTGAGAAGGAAAGCCGTCAGGATTCCGGCGAGGACTCCTCGCCCGGCTTTTCGGCAGGAGGTGGCGGAGCCTGAGGTTCATCGGCTGAGGGACGCGGGAGCTTCAGCCGTCGAGGAGGAACCTCGGGACCCTCCTCACGACGTGGTCGCTCTCCGAACTCACGGCGTGGGCCTTCCGCCTGGTGGGGTGGTCTTCTTTCGCGACGTGGTCGCTCTCCGAACTCACGGCGTGGGCCTCCTGCTCGGTGGGGAGGTCCTCCTTCGCGACGTGGTCGCTCTCCGAACTCACGGTGTGGGCCTCCTGCTCGGTGGGGAGGTCCTCCTTCACGACGTGGTCTCTCGCCGAAATCACGGCGTGACCGATCCTCCCGCTCGAAGCGCCGCGGGCCGCCCTCACGGGGAAATCGGCCCTCCGGCTCGGGGCGACGGAATCCGCCGGGTTCGGCCCTTTCCTCGCGGTGCGAAGTCCAGGGGCCTTCCTTGCGGAAGGGGGGGCGGGCTCCTCCTGGAGGAGGGCCCTGGCGGATTTCCCCCTCGACCGGGCCCGTGGAGCGCCGCCGAGCGCGTTCTTGGGGCTCGGGAGGGCGGGCCTCGAATTCTGGCCGTTCCAGGATGTCGCCCAGGCGACTATGGCCTTCGGGGGGCCTCAGGCGCTTGAGGCTCTCGACCCCGGCTCGGACGGCGTCCAGGATGTGGGGCGAGATATTCGGCCGCAGTGAACAACCCGGCGTCAGGATCAGACGGGGCAACCACAGCTCGGGGGCCTTCTGCTGGAAGTAGTGATGCAATGACCTTGGAGTCTGACGGTGCAGGGTCTTCTCGTCCAGGCCTCCCAGGACGGGCCGATCCCACTCTGCCAAGCCGCGGGCCAGCCCGGGACCGGCATGGAAATGGGACCAGGTGAACGCCTGGGTGGGGTAGTCCTTCAGCCCTTCGAAGTAGATTCGGGAGCCGTGGATATGCAGGATGTTGAACGGGGCTCTTTGAGCTGCCTGCAGGACCACCTGGTCGTAAGGTGTACACCATTCCCGGAATTCTGCGGGCGATAGCCGATCGTAGCGGGCTTCGGTGATGCAGTAGAAGATCCCCTGGATGCCTGTCGCCAGGGCGTGGCGAACATAGTTGGCCAGGGATTGACTGACCATGTCCAGGGCGTGGCGCAGGAAACCCGGATTCTCGCGAGCGGTCCGCACCATCAGTTCACGGGTACCCAGGCGGGCCAGGATGGTCCAGGGGCTGTAGACCGTGTCGACGACCCAGGTCTGCCCTTTGAGTGCCTTGATAAGCGTCTCCAGGGCCTGGATCTGGTGCCCCCAGCCGGCCTCCTTGCCGTTCAACACTTCCAGACCAGCCCAATCGGAAGGCCGATCGATGCTCAACAGGCCGGGGGCCGGATAGGGATAGTCGTTCATCACCCGCAGGAAGTCCGGTTCAAAGCGCCGGGCAAAGGCCAGGTGAGCCGCAGCCACTGCATCTCCAGGCATGTGCTGAAGCCCGAAGTGATGCCAGAAGGAGAAGGGAGGGCGGTCGAGGCGCTCTCCTGCCAGGGCCGCTCGAAGGCGATCAACTCGATTGAGGTGCATGATTTATGCGTTCGTTCCGCCGATCCGGGATCCTTTGGAAGGCGAAGCCCAGCCTAGGTCCCGTGGCACTTCTTGAACTTCTTGCCGCTGCCGCACGGGCACGGGTCGTTGCGCCCCACCTTCATGGTCAGGTAGGGGTTCACCAGGTCCAGGGCCTGCCGAGCCTCTTCGTTGTCGGGTGCCATGCTGTGGGCCCGGCGGAAGGCTTCGGTGGCCGCCTTCTCATCGCCCCCGGTCAGATGGATCCAGCCAGCCGCCAGGAAGGGGTAGGCCGCTGAGCGCTCCAGTTCCTGCCCGATGCGGAGATGCTCGTGGGCTTCTTCGATCCGGCCGGCCCGAGTCAGCACGGCCGCCAGGTTCAGATGGGCCAGGGCCCGTTTCTGGCCGTTGTCCACCATCAGGTGGGGCTTGAATCCCTGGGTTTGCCACCTGTCGTTGACCAGCAACAGGATCTCCACAGCCCGGGCTTCGGGATGCTTTTCTAGCAGTTCGGTGCTCTGGCGCAGGTGCTGCTCGGCGGGTTCCAGCTCGGCCCTCATGGCATGGACCAGACCCAGGTTCAGGTGGACCAGGGCCAGGTCTTCTTCGGCGGCCTTCCTGGTATCCATGTCCGTTCGGGCCTGTTGGAGGACCTCCAGGGCGCGATCCAGTTGGCCTTGAAGCATCAGCAGGAAGCCGTAGTTGTTGGTGACCAGGTGATGCCGGCAGCCATCCTGGTCCAGACCTCGGGCATATTCCTGGACGGCGGCGTCCAGCCCTTCGGACTGATAGCGCAGCGAGGCTGCGTGGATCACCGAGGCGGCTATCTCGTCGGGTTGGCCGATCTCCATATACAGGGCCCGGGACTTCTCATAGGCTACGCTGGCTCGGGCCTGGTCGTTGAAGTCGGCGAAAAGGTTGCCCAGGTTGCGGTAGTTTCGGGCTTCGCCCTCGCGGTCTTCCAGGCGGCCCCAAAGCCGCAGGGCCCGCTCGTAGTAGTTCTGGGCTTCGGTCAGGCGTCTCTCCTGGTGGTGGACGGCCCCCAGTTCTTCGGTGGCCCGGGCCTGGCCGATCTGGTCCTGGCATCCCTCGGCGGCCTCCAGGCTCTTGCGGAATCGGCCGGCTGCCTCCAGGCTGCGCCCCAGGCGAGCCAGGGCCACACCGTGGAAGTGATGCAGGCGGACCATCTCGGCCGGCTCAAGCTCCGGGTGCCCCAAGGACTGCAGGCGCTCCAGGGCCTGGGTGAAGGCCTCTGACTGGATCAGACTCTCGATTTCCTGCAGGGCCTCGCGGGCCGACAGCACGGTCAGGTTCTCGGACATGGAAGGGCTCCTGGAACAAGCCCGGGGCCTCCCGTCAGTTCGGTGGGCGCCCAGGGGGATTCGGGCACCTCGATTTCTGTTTCGCCCTTGGGAATCCTGCCCGCAGGTCCGTCGGGCGGGGCGGAGTGGACCCTCCCAGGAGCTTCGGCTGGGCCGGGACCTGTGGCGTGGTCCATCGCGCACTTCAGGCAGCCCGGGATTTGGCCGAGCGGGAGGGAATCGAGGCTGAGATCCTGAACTTACGGACCTTGGTCCCCTATTATTGTGGGACGGTGACCGGGCCGCTCCGGTGCACCAACCGGGTCCTGGTAGCCCAGGAGGACTGTCTGTCCTTGGGTTACGGGCCGAGATTGCCGCGCGTATCGCGGATGAGTTCTTCGAATACCTGGATGTACCCGTTCGTCGGGTCGGGGCCAAGGATACCTTCGTGATCTACGCCCCGCAGATGGAGGACGGGATCCTGCCGCAGGCCGAGCACCCGGGTCAGGCCCTGCTCGGCCTGAACCGTTACTAGGAGGACGACATGGACGACCGCGAGATCTTTGAAGACGACGAGGAGGAAGTTCCGCCTCCCGAGCTCCTCGACCATCTGATCGACGAGTTGATCGAATATAAGGCGGAGCGCGACGAGGACCTGGAGGCAGAATGGCTCCCCGAGGAGGGTCTCTTCCATGTCACCCGGGGCGAAGAGGAACCCGTCGACGTCCTACTGGTGGAGATCGACGCGGATTTCTATGGGGAATCCGAGGCCGTGGTGGTAGAAGCCGAGATCGGGCCCCTGCGCAAGGAATCATGCCTGGCTGAGCTTCTCCGCTTTTCGGATGAGGAACTGGTATACGGCCGATTCGCCCTGGCATCCGACGAAGAGGGAACGGAGATACTGGTGTTGCAGGCGGCCACTCCGGTCCATCAGGTGACGGCCTCTCAGTTGGACGGGATGATCCGCGAGGTGGCTGAACTCTCCCACGAGTTGCGGGAGGAGCCTCCCTCCGGCGCGGCGTAGAATGTTCAATATGAACCTGAATACCCACGGCAGCCTCTTCGAACACGCCTGCCAGATCAAGGACATGAAGTTCTCCGGCTTCTCTCCGCATTCGTTGCGCTACACGTGCAATGAGTGCGGAGGCCACTTGATCCTCAAACTGGATCGCAGCCAGTGGGCCGATCTTTTTGGGGACAAGCCCTCGTTCCGCCTGAGCAAACGCGTCCTGGCCTTGTTGGAGGAGAAGGGGGCTGAGGCCATCTCTTCAGAAGAGGAAGCAGCCGAAGCCTCTTTGGAGATTTCTTCCTTCACCGGGCAGCAGAAGTTTCGCTGGGAACCCGACGAAGACGAGGAGATGGAAGACGAGTAGCGACTTCAAGGTCTTTCGGGACCCGGTTCACGGAGACCTGGTCCTGTCCGCCTCGTTGCTGGCCCTGCTGGATACCCGGGAAATCCAGCGCCTGCGGGGAATCAGGCAATTGGGCACAGCCAACCTGGTCTATCCGGGTGCCGTCCACACCCGCTTCGATCACAGCCTGGGAACCTGCGCGGTCGCTTCGCGCATGTTGGATGTGCTGGAGAAGGCCGGAGTCGGGCTGGATTCCGAACTGCGGCAGGTCATCCTGGCTGCCGCTTTGGTGCACGACGTCGGGCATATCCCCTTCGGACACACCATCGAGGACGAGCGCCGGCTCTTCCCCCGACATGACACGCCGGCGCGTCTCCGCCGCTTCCTGCGTCACGGCGAACTGGGGCGGGAACTGCGCCGTCAGGGCCTGACCGAGTCCGTGCAGGCCCTGCTGGAGGGTCGAGCAGAACTTACCTGGCCAACTGAAGTGGTTTCGGGTACGGTCTGTGCCGATCTCCTCGACTACCTGGCGCGGGATGCCTTCTTCTGCGGTCTCCCCCAACGTTATGACGAGAGGGTCTTCCGCAACTTCCGCATCCAGGACGGTCACCTGTACCTGGAGGCCGAGAAGGAGGGGATAATCCGGGAGGACGTCGTCTCGGAGGTCATCAACCTCCTGAGACTGCGCTACTTCTTGACCGAGCGGGTCTACTTCCACCATACCAAGACCGCTTCAGGGGCCATGGTCTCGCGGGCTGTCGAGCAGGCGACACGTTCGGGTCTGACCCTCGATGACTTGCTGAGCCTGACCGACGAGCGCCTGTTGGCCTTGCTCGAGACCCGCTACGGCCAGGATCCGGTCGTGGCCCGCCTGACCGGAGCCCTGGCCAGCCGGCGTCTGTACAAGCGGGCCTATGTCCTGACCCGCGCGGTGGGAGAGGAGATCCGCTTGGAGCTGGTCGAGCGCTTCCACGCTGATCCCGACCGGCGCCGACAGGCGGAAGACCATCTCCTGCGCCGACTGCGCTTGGCCGAAGGCGAACTGGTGGTCTACTGTCCGGCTGCCGGGATGCAGCTCAAGGAGGCCGAGGTACGCCTGAAGGTGGATCCGGGGCCTCCCCGGACCTTGGCCTCGTTGAAAATTCCCGAGGTGGCGGTGCTGCGCGGCAAGCACGAGGGCTTGTGGCGTTTCTACGTTTTCGTAGCTCCCGAGCGCATGGGGAGGGCACGTCAGATCAGCCGGGAATGTGAGGATTACTTCGGCCAGGCCAACCACCTGCCCGCCTTGCAGAGCCCCCAGATGTACCTCGGCCTCTGAAAAGAGCCGTTTCGCTGCCGACCCGAAGGATATTGTCGGCGCGCGTCACTTTCGGCCAGCATCCAGGTCAGGTTCCGGGCGCAGTTTGCGCAGGGCCAGGACCCCTGCCGGCTGGATCCGAAAGAGCCACGTGATGCACGACCTCCACAATCCGGGTGGCAGTTCCCGGGATTTCAGCACCCCTGCCGTTCGCCTGGTCCCTGAACGCCTGGCCCCGACCGGCCTGGATCTCGTAGCACCTTTGACCCTCGGAGCCTACCAGCAGGCGGTCTCTGAGCCCTTGCGCCTGTCTGCAAGGGATGATCGGCTGGCCCTGGTCGTCGGCAATACCAGGGCCTTGTGGCCCCTTTTCCTGAAGGCCTTCCAGCTGCAGTTCGACCTGCAACGGGCTGCGGATCCCCTGGATCGCTATGTCGAGCAGGCCTTGGCCCGGGCCCTGGAGGGGCTTCCCGTCTTGGACGTGCGTTTCGCTCACGAGCTTCCTCCCCGCCGGGTGGCCATCCAGCGGGCGGCCGACCTGGCCGGAATGGCCAGCCTCTCGCCGGCCCATCTCAGCGTGCACCCGATCTACGGGCCTTGGATCGCCTTGCGCGCCCTGGTGGTCCTGGATACGCCGGCTCCGACCAGAGCACCCTGGCCCGCGGCTCCTTGCTGGGAGGGGTGTCGGCGTCCGTGCCTGGAGGCCCTTCAGAAGGCCCTGGAGGTGGGTTGGGACCCCAAGAAGACATGGCCGGCCTGGGTCGCGATCCGGGACGCGTGTCCGCGCGGGCAGCGGTATCGCTACTCCGAGGAGGCTCTGCGCTATCACTACGCCAGGGATCGAAAGGCCCTGGGACTCCTCAGCCCGTAGGAGGGCCGGAGGACGGGACCTTCTTCTCCAGAAGCTCGGTGAGGTAGGTCAGGAGGTCCTGGCTGGTCTCGGCGTCCATCATCCCGAAGGCCAGACCGACATGATAGACACTGCCCCGGACGATTTCTTGACAGCGCAGGACCCGACCCCGCAACTGCAGGGGTTCCTCGCCGCGCTCCAAGAGCAGGTCCAGCCACGAACCGACCATCACCGGCTGGCGCACCAGCAGGCCAGCCCCTCCCCGCGAGATGTCGCGCAGCACCATGTCCTGGCCATCCAGGTCTTGGTTGTGAACCATGCGGCCGTGGCTGCGGCGCTCGTCCAGGTCGGCCATGTCGATGCCGGGCCCGTGTAGCAACAGGCGGCACAGGGATTCCCAGTGGCTGCGGTGGTCCAGCGAGAAGCGGCCTCCGGACTGGACATTCAGGGGCCCGCTGCCCTCCTTGCGGGTCCACAGGACCTCGCCGGGGATGTCGATTACGCCGCCCGGCAGTCCTTCAGAGGTGGTATCCGTCGCGCTGCAGAGGAAGCGGAAGACCAGGCGCTGGTTGCGGGGCAGCCGGCGTGGGGCTCGCAGGCGGAAGCCCAGGGGACTGGCCTCGACCAGTTCGCAATCATGGGCCGCCCCGCCCGGCTCCAGCACTCGAACGGGCATCCGCACCGGTTCCCGCCAGCCCTTGCGGATGGAGTTGCGACGGAGGATTCCTGCCAAGTCGGTCCGCGACATCGTGGGCTCCCTGCGCCAGGGAATTTGGACCCTGCCAGAAGGGTCGTCCGGGCGAACGGGTCAGGTCTTCCCCGGTCAGGGCTTCATATCCTCCGGCTCAGCCTGAGGCCGCCGCCTACCGTGGCATTCGAGCCTCGGTTCTCAGACCAGACGGCGGATTCAGGCTCAGGCCAGGTGGGCGAAGGCCTTCTGCCAGCTCTGGAACTGGCGGGCAAACCAGGGGTGTGCCCGGGCGTGAGGCATGACCTCTTCCACGGTCTCCTTGTAGTAGGAACGCTGTTTGGCGTGGCGGGGGTGGGTGTGCAGGCGCTGGACGTTGCTCAGCCGGTCGGCCAGTTTGACCGTGGTAGCCTGCGGAGGAGCCTGTGCGAACTGGCGGAGATAGGCACGGCGGACTTCGGCGGGGTCCTGCCCGGGGCGGGGTTCGGGTTTGGTCATCCAGTCTACCAGCTCCGCGACGCCGTTTCCGAAGATCTCGCGGATATCCGAGAGGGGATGGGGTGTGTCCTCGACCACGTCGTGCAGCATCCCGGCCTGCAGGATATCGCAGTCACGAACGCCGCTGGCGACCAGGATCTCCACCACCTCCAGGAGATGCACGGAGTAGGGCTCGTGGTTGGGCCGCATCTGCTCGCCGTGGCATTTCAAGGCATAGTCCCAGGTTCGGTCCAGGACCGCCAGAAGCTCTTCGGGCAGGGTCGGCTTCAGCGCTGCCCGGGCCTGCTCCCAGGTATTCCAGGAACTGTGGGCGGGGAAGTTCGGGGCAATCATTCCCGTATTATATCTGATCGATTCCAGTTGCCATCGGCCCTGCGGCCCATCCAGGCTCGTGAAAATCCCGCCATGAGCCGTCATGTATGGAAATCCCTGGGGAGGACCCCTTCGCGAACCTATCAGAGGACGGATCTCGTGTAGGGCATCCATCTGAGAGCCGGTATACCGCTCCTGTTGGGCACGGTGGTCCTGACGGCTCAGACCCTGGCCTGGTTGGAGATGATCCCGCCGCTGGAGTTCAGCCGACCGGTCTGAGGAGGCAGAACTTCGATTTTCTTGTGCTTTTCTGCGGGTTGGTTACAATTTGGAAGGAGCGTTCGAAAGTCGCGAGAACACACTGTTTCCATGAAGATTCCCCTTCACGATTTCCTCAGCGAGATGATCCAGTCGCGAGGCTCGGATTTGTTGCTGGCTTCGGGCTTCCCCCCGGCCATCCGGGTCTATGGTCGGCTGGAGTCCACGGCGATGCCTCCCTTGCAGAACCGGGACGTGGTGGACCTGCTCCAGGAGATCCTCCTGCCCCAGGAATACGACCGGATTCGCGACCAGACGAACCTGGATTTTGCCTACGAGGGCAGCATTCCGGGGGTTGGTCGCTGCCGCTTCCGCTGCAACGCCTACCTCCAGCGCAATGGGGTGTCGATCGTCTTCCGGTTGATCCCCTGGGAATCCCCGCGCCTGCAGGATTTGGGTTTGCCCGATATCGTCGCGACGCTCACGCGCCACCGCAACGGCCTGGTCCTGGTCACTGGTCCGACGGGCTCGGGCAAGACCAGTACGCTGGCAGCCATGTGTCGCTATATCAATGAGACCCGTCCGGTCCACGTGATCACCATCGAGGATCCGATCGAGTACGTCCATCAGGATGACCGGGCCATCTTCGTCCAACGCCAGGTCGGGGTCCACGTCGAGTCCTTCCAACGGGCCCTGCGCGCGGCCTTACGCGAAGACCCCGACGTGATCGTGGTGGGTGAGATGCGCGATCTGGAGACCATGCAACTGGCCATCACGGCGGCCGAGACCGGGCATCTGGTCATGGCCACCCTGCATACGGTCTCGGCCTCGCAGACCATCAGCCGGATCGTCAGCTCCTTCCCTTCGACTCAACAATGGCAGGTTCGGGCCATGATGGCGGACTCGCTGCGGGCGGTAATCTCCCAGCAGCTCCTTCCCAAGATGGGCGGAACCGGCCGCATCCCGGCAGTGGAGATTCTGCTCAACAGCGAGGCAGTGGCCAATCTGATCCGCGAGGACAAGCTCTTCCAGATCCCCGGTGTGGTCGAGTCCAGTTTCTCGAAGGGGATGCGCCTGATGGACCAGGACCTGACCCGGCTGGTCAAGGAAGGTTTGGTCGAGCCCACCGAGGCCATGGATCGAGCCCACGACAAGTTGAACTTCTCCACGCGCGTGGAATCCCGGAAGAAGGCTTGACCCGATGATCACCCTGGAACAGCTCCTTCGGCAGGCGGTCGAGATGCGGGCTTCGGACCTGCACCTGGAGGTGGGCAGCCGACCTGCCCTGCGAGTCCAGAGCGATATCCGCTTTCTGGATCTCGATCCCCTGACCAGCGAGATGGTCGATGAGATGATCCTGCCCCTTCTGAGCGAGGAGCAGTATGATACCTTCATCCACTGTGGTGACGTGGACTTTTCGCATGAACTGCCCGGGATCTCGCGTTTTCGGGTCAGCGCCCTGAACCACTATCGGGGGCGTGGAGCCGTCTTCCGGGTTATACCCAACGAGATCCCGACCCTCGCCGGGCTGGGTCTGCCTCCCGTCCTCGAGAAGGTCGCCAACCTGGACAAGGGCCTGGTCATCGTGGCCGGCCCCACGGGGTGCGGCAAGTCGACCACTCTGGCGGCCATGCTTGGTCAGATCAACGAGCGGCGCTCCGCCCACGTGCTCACCATCGAGGACCCCATCGAGTACATCCATCCCTTCCGCCGCTCCTATATCGAGCAGCGCGAGCTCGGTCAGCACGCCGTCTCCTTTGCTGACGCGCTGAGGGCCTCCCTGCGAGAATCGCCCGACGTGGTCATGGTCGGAGAGATGCGGGACCTGGACACTATGCGCGAGGCCCTGCGCGCAGCTGAGACCGGGTACCTGGTATTTTCGACCCTGCATACCAACTCGGCGGCCCAGACCCTCAACCGCATCGTCGATGTCTTTCCTCCGGACGAGCAGCACCAGATCCGTTCGCTCCTGTCGGGTTCCTTGAAGGCGGTCGTCTGTCAGCAGTTGTTACCCCGTAAGTCTGGTGGGCGCGTGGCGGCCATGGAGATCATGCTGGTCAACATGGGCATCGCCGGGTTGATCCGCGAGGGCAAGACCTCACAGATCGGCAGTTTCTTGCTGATGGGGCGTTCAGAGGGCATGCAGACCCTGGACCTGCACCTGGTGGAACTCCTGCAGTCCAAACAGATCAGCCTGGAGGTCGCCTACGCCTTCTCGACCAACCCCGAGGTGCTGGCCCGCCACGGCTATGAGCGTCGCGGTTTGGCTCGGGCTCCGCATTTCCCGGACGCCTGAGGTCGGGTCAGGTCTCCTGCCTGGCCACCAGCTTCGCGGGCAGGTCCAGTTCCCGGACCAGGGCCTCCCAGACTTCGCCCGCAGCGATCCAGGCCTCCGAGTCCGTCCGGGGTTGGAATCGAGGGCCGGCGGACATGGCCTGCAGGGTTCCGGCGAAGACCGGGTCGTAGGGGATTTCGGCCCAGATCGGCAGACCCCGGGCCTGGCAGGTTTCGCGCAGGTTTCGGGCGCCCTCCGGGGCCAGATCGGCCTTGTTCAGGACGACGCGGACCGGAATCCGGAAGCGAGCCGATACCTGGACCAGCCGCTCCAGGTCATGGGCCCCGGAGAGGGTGGGTTCGGTGACGGCCAGGACCAGGTCGGTGCTGGCCAGGGCGGCGATCAATGGGCAACCTGTTCCCGGAGGCCCGTCGATAAGCAGCAGATCCGACCCCTCCTCCTGGGCGGCTTCCAACCCCAGTCGGCGCACCTCGGTGACCAGACGGCCCGAGAGGTCCTGCCCCGGGGTCAACTGGCCGAAGGCGATGGGACCGGTCCGGCATTGGCCTTGACAGGCCTCGCCGATGCAGGTCGGGAGCATTTTGATGGCCCCCGTGGGGCAGACCCGGACGCAGTGCCCGCAGCCCTCGCACGACAGCGAATCCACCCTGAAGACCTCGGGCCGGGGGTGCAGGATTGCCTCGAAGCGGCAGACCTCCTGGCACAGGCCGCAGCCCGAGCAATCGGCTTCCGATATTTGCGCCTGGCCACCGCTCTGGAAGGCCGTGCAGGTCTGGGAATGGACCTGCAAGGCCAGGGGCAGGTTGGAGGCCTCGACGTCGGCATCGGCCAGCGTGACCCCCAGCTCGCGCGCGGCCATCCAGGCCAGGACGGCTGTCAGGGTGGTCTTGCCTGTGCCTCCCTTCCCCGAGGCGATGGCCACGCTCTTCATGCCTGGATGCCCTTTCCGGCTCGCAGCCCCCTCATGAGGCTGGGGATGGGCCCGAGCAGTTCACGAAACGCGGGAAATTCCTCCACGATCAGACCTCCCCGGGCGTAGGTCTCAGCCACTTCCCGGTTGAAGGGGATCCGGGCCACGATCGGGACCTCCCGGCTCCGGCACAGGGCCTCGACCGAGGTGTCGCCCGGCACATCCCGATTGACCAGGACGGCCATCGGTATATCCAGGCTTCGGCCCAGTTGTATGCTCAACTCCAGGTCGTGCAGCCCGAAGACCGTGGGCTCGGTCACCAACAGGATGGCGTCGGCCCCCCGCAGCGAGGCCACGGCGGCGCAGGCCACTCCCGGAGGAGCGTCCAACAGGACTATTCGGGCGGGGAATTGCCCGGCGGTCCTGCGCGCGGCCTGGATCACATTGGGGGTCTTGACCTGTCCGGTGTCCAGCCGACTGGTGACCAGGATCAGGTGTTCCCGCCCCGCGGGTCGGAGGATCTCGACCTCTCCGATCCGCTGCGGGATTTCGCGGATGGCTCCGGTCGGGCAGACCGAGACGCACACCCCGCAGGGATGGCAGAGCTCCTCGAAGACCTGGGCCTTGCCCAGCATCCGGATGGCCCCGAAGGCGCAGGCGTCCCGGCACAGCCCACAGGCGGTGCATAGAGAGGCTTGGACCTGAGCGATCGGGACCTGGACCGGATGGGTCTGGCGCAGGCCTTGGGGGAAGAAGAGATGGCCGTTGGGAGCTTCGGCGTCACAGTCCACCAGGACCGTCAGCCCCTCCTCCGCCGCCAGGACGCCGAGATTGGTCGAGATCAGCGTCTTACCGGTCCCCCCCTTGCCCGAGGCGATGGCCAGGGTGAACTCTGCCATGCTTCTCCTCTAGTGGTGGCCGCCGCCACACGCGTGCTGGAGGTCCATCGTGGGGACCTTACCTGCTAGGAACAGGTTCACGGCATCCTTCACCTGCGGTGTCTGGTTCTCGAAGTAGACCTGGATGCCCACATCCTGGAAGCCTTGCAGGGGACGTGCTCCCATGCCGGCGACCAGCAGGGCGTTCACCCCGTTGGAGGCCAGCAGGTTGACTGGACGCAGGCATCCGCCTTCCTGGTGAGGCGGGTTCTCGAGGACACGGACTCCGACCACCTTCTGCCCGTCGATTTCTACCAGGGTGAAGCAGTCACAGTGACCGAAATGACCCGAGCGCTGGCTCTCCAGCCCTCCCTGGTCTTGAGATGGGATTCCCAGGATCATCTTCTTCGACATGATCTCTCTCCTAGAACGGGTTGAACAGTTGTTTTTCAGCCAAGGCCCTGGTGAGCATCGGCCTGGCCCAGGCGGTTCAGGCGACCGGCTCTCCAGGCGTCCAGGGCTTCGCGGGCGGTCATGCCGGTCCCGTCGAATCCTTCGATTCCGGCTTCGTGCAGGGCTCGGAAGGCCTTGGGTCCCAGGTGCCCGGTAAGGACGACCCGGGCTTTGTGCTCCAGCACCTTTTCGGCGGCTCCCAGTCCGGCCCCCTGCATGGCCTGTTGGTTGGTGCGGTTGTCCACCACCTTGACGTGCCGACCCTCCGGGTCGACGACCAGCAGGTAGGTGGCCCGACCGAAGCGTTCGTCCAGGCGGTCGTCCAGGGTGGGGCCCAGGGTCGAGATGGCCACCCGGATGGATGGGGGTTGTCCGGGTGTGGAATCGGTCGCGGCCTCTTCAACAGGGGCCGTCTTCGGTTGCGCGGCGGGTGTCGGACCAGTCTCTGTTGCTGGCGCAGGTTTTGTGGCCAGGGCCTTTTCCAGGGCCTGGGCCAGAAGACCGAAGACCTGTTGGCGCTCGCGCAGGCGCTCCTTCCAGTCGCTGGCCAGTTCGCGTCCCTCCTGGGTGATCTCGTAGTCCCGTCGCTGGGGGGGCGAGTCGCCTGTGAGCCGGGTGGAGGCTACGAAACCCTCGTCCTCCAGCCGGTGCAAAACCCGATAAAGCCCACCCGTGTCGACCTCCATTTTTCCGGCCGTCATCTCGGAGATCCGCCGGCGCAGTTCGTAGCCGTGGGCCTTGCTTCCCAGGAGGGCGGCCAGGGCCGCCGCCTCCACCAGGGCACCACGCCCTCCACCGCCTTTCCCCCGGCGACAACATCTGCCACCGCGGTGGCGCGGACTTCTGTTCCTGAAGTTCTGGTTCATGGTCCCTCCAAGTGCAATCCTCTATGTGTCTGTTACATTATATGTCTTGAACATATGGTTTCAAGTCCCTGGAGGGGAGGGGGTCAGTAGTCCTTCTCTCGCAGCGCGCGGAGGTGCTCCTCCACGTCTACCATCCACAGGAGGCTTTCGGCGGTTACCAGCATCAGCACGCAGACCACGACCGCAGAGAAGAACGCCGCACCCCCGATGCCCGCGGCCCGAACCCCGCCCTGGGCCAGGCTCAGGATACCCACGATCAATCCGACGACCAGGACGGTCACGCTGAAGAGGCGCAGCAATGTCGAGAAGAAGACCAGGAGCGGATAGCGGCGGCGGGCAGGCGCTTGAACGGCGCGCGCGGTCGGGCGCGGGAGCTCCTGCGGGCCCCCGGGCTTGTGGACTTCCGAGGCTGTCTCGGGGACCACCTGGCGATCCTCGCATTCAGGACAGTTCAAGACCTCCCCGGGCCCCAGCGAGAAGGTCTTGATGG
Organism: Burkholderiales bacterium; assembly: GCA_012799975.1. GTDB lineage: Bacteria > Vulcanimicrobiota > Xenobia > Xenobiales > Xenobiaceae > Xenobium. The sequence continues at coordinate 2,118 of JAAZKF010000168.1, read as the reverse complement.
GGTGTCCGCATGAGGTGCATTCGAAATGGAGACCCTTCAAGGGTATTCCTACCATCTCTGGCTCCGTTCTCCCCCGCCCGATCCGGCCCCGGCTTCGGGTGCGGTCTGGTTCCTCAGGGGAGCCGGGATCTCATCCCGCAGTCCGGCTGGGCGTCCAGGTCTCCTGAGTCCACCACCTGGTGTGAGAATCGATACCAGGAAGGCGTGCATCGGGGATGCGGAGCATGGTCGGAAAACAGGTGCTGACGACGCAGACGGGCCCCTCCTACCCATCTCAGGTGTATGGGTCTCATGAACCAGCAGCCGAAGACCACGGCAGAAGGCAGAGTCAGACAAAGGGCACCGACTTCAGGCGTGAGGTCGGTCAGGAGATTCAGACGGCAGCCGTGGACGGCTCGGCAGTCGTAGCTGGCTCGGTGGTTTTCTTGGCCGCCGTCTTCTTGGCCGCGGTCTTTGGATCCGCCGTCTTCTTGGTCGTCGCCTTCTTGGCGGTGGTTTTTGGGGCTGCCGTCTTCTTGACGGCAGTCTTCTTGGTCGTCGTCTTCTTGGCGGCCTTGGCTCGGCTGGCTTTCTCTTCCAGGCGGGCCTTCTCGGCCCGTTGGGCGTCCAGGATCATGTTGCGGCGGATGCGCGATTGGATGGTCATGTCCAGGCTCTTGTGTTCCCCGCCTTCAAGAAAGCATACATCCATCCGACCAGCCGACCGGTCGATCTTCAGGACCTTGTATTCTCCGATGCGATTGCTGTAGGTCTTCCCCACCTGGAATTCGATTTCAGGCATTCATTGTCTCCTCGGACCTGGTCCTTCCCCGACCGGCATGGTTGGACCAGAGGCTTGGCGCAGGGGAAAAGGTCTGTCCCTAATATATCACCCTTTGTGTTTTTTGGGTACAACGTTCCCGGCTGACTTTATCCACCATCGGAATCTGGTGAAACCCGCCAGCTTTTTGGGTTTATCTCAAGTACCCGGAGGAGTGTCCTTCCTGCTTCCCTCAGAAGGCGTCTTCCAGGTGCTCGAGGCTGAAGGCTCCGGGGCGACCCAGGACCTCCACCACATCGAAGCGCACCTGGCGTGCCGGGGGGTTGCGCTCTGCCAGGTAGTGGGCAGCCAGGCGGCGCAGGCGAGCCTGCTTGGTCGGGGTGACGGCCTCGGCGGGGCGGCCGAAGGTGATGCTGGAGCGGGTCTTGACCTCGACGATGACCAGCGTGCGCCCGACCATGGCCACCAGGTCGATCTCGCCGACCGGGCAGCGGTAGTTGCGTTCCAGGATCTTCAGGCCTCGCGCCTGGAGGAAGCTCGCCGCGGCCTCTTCGCCGGCTCGGGCCAGCCGACCTCGCCAGTCCGCCATCTTCCTGCCCCCTTCCTGAATCCGCCGCCTGGCGTGGCATTCAGCCGTCGAGGCGTTGAGACCCCACCCACACCAGGGTGTGGGTGGGAAGGGCCCGTCTGCGTCGTCAGGCGCACCTCTGCGGTGCTCACGTAGTTTCCAACTACGCTCCGCTCCTCAGAACGCACGCCTTCCTGGCATCCAGACCCGCCTCGATAGCCTCGGTTCTCACGCCAGGCGGCGGATTCAGGGCGCGAAATCCAGTTGACAGGGTTTTCTCGGGCGCCTATACTCGCTTGACTGCGAGAAAAGCGCGGCTTAGCTTTTTTTTCTCATTCCGGCCAGGGAGGATGCGCGACCTGGCGGGATATATCTGGAGGAACCACCCATGAAGCGGACCTATCAGCCCAAGCGTCTGCGCCGGAAGCGCAACCACGGGTTTTTTGCGCGGATGTCCAGCCCGGGCGGGCGTGCGGTTCTGGCGCGTCGGCGTCGGAAGGGGCGCAAACGTCTTTCCGCTTAGCATTAGCCCTTGATCGCCTTGAAGACCCTCAAGAAACCCAGGGACTTCGATCGGGTTTTTCGGCAAGGGCGATCGGTTGCAGCTCAGCACCTGGTTCTGTATTGCCTCAAGCGCCCACGGCCCGGGGGCCGGGTTGCGTTCTGTGTCAGCAAGAAGCTCGGCTCGGCGGTGGTTCGCAACCACGTCCGACGTCGATTGCGAGAGGTCTATCGCCTGAACCAGGAGAAACTTGCGACGCGATGGGACGTGATACTGCTGGCTCGTCCT
>JAAZKF010000167.1 GCA_012799975.1 Burkholderiales bacterium | reverse complement strand
GGACGCCCAGAAGGGAGCCTTGTTCACCAAGGTCTCCAGGGAAATCTACATGGCGGCCCGCAAGGGCGGGCCTGAACCGGAAAGCAACTTCCTTTTGAAGGTGGCTATCACCCGGGCTCGCGCGGTCAACATGCCCGCCGACAACATCAAGCGGGTCATCGAGAAGGCCACGGGAGGGGCTGAGGGCGAGAACTTCGAGGAGGTCACCTACGAGGGCTACGGTCCGGCGGGAGTGGCCATCCTGGTCGAGGCGGCTACCGACAACCGCAACCGGACGGCGGCGGAGGTGCGCTCGACCTTCTCCAAGCACGGCGGAAACCTGGGTGAGACCGGATGCGTGGCCTGGCTCTTCGAACGCCGCGGTTTGTTGAACTTCACCTGGTCGGATCTGGATGAGGAGGCTCTGTTGATGGCGGCGCTGGAAGCCGGTGCCCTGGACATGAAGGCCGCCGATGAGGGCTTCGAGGTGTTTACCGATCCCTCCGACCTGCACGCCGTGAAAGATGCGCTGGAGGCCGTGGGCTTTCCCTCTGACGAGGTGGAGATCACCCAGTTGCCCAAGACTTCGGTGGACCTCTCCCGAGAGGACGCCCCGACGGTCCTGCGGTTGATGGAGGCTTTGGAGGACCTGGACGACGTCCAGGACGTCTATGCCAACTTTGATATCCCCGCCGATCTGCTCGAGGAACTTCAGGCGGAGAGCAGTTGAGCCGGCAAGTCGTCCTGGGTGTGGACCCGGGCACTGCCCGCTGCGGATGGGGTGTGGTCGCCGAGGAGGAAGGCGTCCTCTCCGCGGTCGGCTTCGGCTGCCTGAGCACGCCGGCTTCGCTGGGACAGGTGGAACGTCTGCTGAGGATTCATCAGGGCCTGACCGAAATCCTGATCCGCTACGCCCCCGACGAAGTCGCGGTGGAGCAGTTGTTCTTCAACCGCAATGTGACCAGCGCGCTGGCAGTGGGCGAGGCTCGCGGGGTGGCCTTGCTGGCGGCCGGCCAACAAGGCCTGCCGGTCGGTGAGTACACGCCTTCCCAGGTCAAGGAGGCGCTGACCGGGAGCGGCCGGGCCAGCAAGGACGAACTGCGCATGGTGGTGGTCATGACCTTGGGCCTGGAAAGCCCGCCCCGGCCCGACGACGTCTCGGATGCCCTGGGCATCGCCTTGACTCATATCTTCCATCGGCAACTGAGCCTGACATGATTGCCCATCTCCGAGGCCGGATAGCCCATTGCGGGCCAGGAGAGTTGGTCATCGACGTGGCCGGTGTCGGCTATGCCGTCTCGGTCCCGGAGCCCTTGGCCGAGACCTCCGAGCTCGGCGCTGAGGTGACCCTGAGCACCCACCTGGCCGTCCGCGAAGGCGAGATCTCCCTCTACGGTTTTGCCTCCCTCCAAGACCGGGAGGTCTTCCGGCTCTTGATCACCGTCACCGGGGTCGGGCCACGCCTGGCCTTGAAGGTGCTCTCGGCCCTGAGCCCGGCCTCGCTGGCTCGGGCGATCCTGGAAGAGGACGTCAAGGCCCTGACCCGCATCCCGGGTGTGGGTCCGCGTACTGCCCGGCGATTGATGTTGGAACTCTCCGAGAAGATCGCCGCCCTGGCCCCGGGTCTTCCCGAGCACCCGAGCGACGGACAGGAGGAGGCTGAGGCCATCCTGGTTTCCCTGGGGTGCACCCGTCAGGAGGCCCGCCAGGCCGTGCGTCAGGCCCGGGATTCCGGAGGGCCGGGGGTCTCGGTCGAGAATCTGGTCATGGCCGCCATGCAGGTCCTGGGGCAGAAGTAGAAGAAAATTCCTCCATGCTTGCTCCTATTCCTCGGGAAGTCTCGCCGGAACGCCAGGAGGAGGATTGCGATCGCAGCCTGCGCCCGCGCGGGCTTGACGAGTATGTGGGGCAACCCGAGGTGGTCGCCAACCTGCGGGTCTTCATGGAGGCCGCCCGCCTCCGGGCCGAACCCTTGGACCACATGCTGGTATCCGGCCCTCCCGGGCTGGGTAAGACCACGCTGGCCCACCTGGTGGCATCCGAGATGGGGGTGGAATTGCGGGCGACCTCCGGACCGGCCATCGAGCGGCCGATCGATCTGCTGGTCCTGCTCAATAGCCTGGCCCCCAATCAGGTCCTCTTCATCGACGAGATACATCGGATGTCTCGGGTGGTCGAGGAGATCCTCTATCCCGTGATGGAGGACCTCTCTTTCGACCGGATCCTCAGCAAGGGGGTGAATCGGGGGGCGGTTCGCCATCGGGTCTCGCCCTTTACCCTGGTCGGTGCCACCACCCGGGCGGGTTCCCTGTCCTCTCCGCTGCGCTCCCGGTTCGGAATCCTCTTCCAGTTGGATTATTATCGGGCGGAGGACCTGGCCGCGATTCTCCGCCGTTCGGCCGGCCTTCTGGGGGTGGAGGTGGACCCGACGGGCTGCGCCGAGATCGCCGGGCGTTGCCGCGGAACCCCTCGGATTGCCAATCGCCTGCTGCGGCGGGTGCGCGATTTCGCCCAGGTGGATGGGATCGCCCGGGTGGATGCGGAGGTGGCCGGTCGGGCCTTGGACCGCCTGGGCGTGGATTC
>JAAZKF010000017.1 GCA_012799975.1 Burkholderiales bacterium | reverse complement strand
GCGGCCCCCTGCATCGCCGAGGCCATCCACGACGCGGTGGGGGTGTGGATCCGCACCTGGCCCTTTACGCCAGAGAAGATCCTGGCGGCCCTGGGCAAGTTGTAGGGGGGTGTGTGAAGACCGCGTCGCTCGGCTCGCCGTCCCGTTCCCGGTGAGTCGAGACGCGGTTCACGAGGCTGTCCGGGTGAGCCAGGCGACGCCTGGGCGCGGTGGAGCCTCGACTTCACGCACGTGGGCCAGGTGGGTCGGTCCTGAAGCATCCCGTCGTGGCAGCCCGGTCATCGTGCAGAGGGGCGTGACTGCCGCCCTCGCTGCCGGGGGTCGGTCGCAAGCGGAACAGGTCCGCCCCCAGACCCGGTTCGAAGAACCAGGTTCCCAACGGCTCGGCCTGAAGCTCGGGCCCTTCCGGGAACGCCATGCGCCACGCGATCAGGGCCCTGGCAGGCGCCCGGGCGTTGAGCTTCCGGCTCACCACCAGGAAGGCTGGCAGGGCGTCGCCGATTTCCGACGCGGGGATCCTCCACCTCTGCAGTTCCCCCCGGTCCAGGGGGATGCGGGCCGGGATGCCCCGGTAGTCCGCGAAGACCTGGAACCACTGGGGGTGGACCACGTCGCCTTCGCCGCTCAGGACCCAGAGCAGGAACTCGCCTTGAGCCGAGGCTTGAGCGCGCTCCAGGATCGGAACCATGACCGGGGGCTGCAGGTGGGGAAGCTCGGCCAGCAGGGGCAGGGGAAGGTCAAGGCCGCTGGTGGCCGGAGCGATGCTGCCTGCGCCGACGTAGTGTCGGAGGGGGGGCACGGGGCGCCACGGTGCCGGAAGGGCCCACCCCAGGATGGTGAAGACTCCCCACAGTCCCAGCAAGGCCGCCACGGCCCGGCGCGCGGGGCGTCTTGCGGAGGTCCATCCCGTGGCCACCAGGGCAGCGAAGCCCAGCAGGTTGGCCAGGTAGATCTCGAACTTCCCCGAGACGGCGTTGATCAGGACGAAGGTCCAGATGAGCATTCCCAGGATGAAGCCCCGTCCCGGGTCGCGGTCCTCCCTGCGCCAGCCGGCCAGCGCCAGGCCCACCACCAACAGGATCAGGTGCAGCCAGTGGAAGGACCGACCTGCCATGACCTGCAGGTAGTAGGGCAGATCGAACCAGTTCGTCCTGTGCAGCGTGCCCTCCAGGGCGGTCCGGACCCGCTCGTCCAGCATGGCGGACAGGTCCCGGACGCAGAGGTAGGGCAGCAGCGTCAGCATCAGGGCGGCGCCGGCCAGAAGGGCGTTGCCGGCCCGACCGCCGGGAGGCCGGGGGCGGCTGGTCCAGGCCGCCAGGACCACCAGGGCCAGCAAGGCTCCCAGGGCCACCAGGGTAAACGAGTCGGACCTCCCCAGGGCCCACAGGGGGCCTCGCAGGGCCAGCCAGGCGAAGGGCGCCGACAACCCGGCCAGTGCCAGGCCCCCGATGGCCAGGGCCTTCCCCGTGCGTGAGAGCGAGGACTGGAGTGGAATCCGGGCCACCAGCAAGGCCACTGGAAGGATCCACTGGGCCACGAACTCAGGCTTGGTCATGGCCCCCAGGGCCAGGGTCACGCCGAACCAGAACGAGGCCCCTCGCCAGCGCAGGAAGTCGCTGGCCACCAGCAGGGCCGCGCACAGCATGGACAACGCGTGGCTGCCGACTTCCAGGGGATACTCCTTGGTGATGCTGGCGAAGAGCGGCAAGGTGAAGAGATACAGGCAGGCCAGGAACCCCGCGCCCCCGCCGTACAGCCGCCGCCCCAGGAAGAAGAGCGAGGCCGCGTAGACGGGCAGCCACAGGACCTGGGAGGCATTGAGAAGAGCCAGGGCCGGCTGGCGCAGGCTGAAGAGGGCTGCGGCGGGCAGCAGGCCGACCGGGCCGTAATGGGAGACCTTCAGCGCCCCGGCCAGATCCCCGGCGACCAGGTGCCTCCAGAAGTCCAGGGCGTCCCCGGCATGAATCGGGAAGTCATAGCTGTAGCGGACCTGGCTGTGCTCCAGCCAGGACAGGTTGTTGAGTCCCAGGACCAGGACCAGGAGGACCGTGGCCGCAGGGGCCAGCCAGGAGGCCTTCAGGAATCCTGTGCGGGACTCGTCCCCCAGGCGCGGGGCTCCCTCCCGGGTCTGCAAAGGTTCGGCTTCCAAGCCCGAGCCTTCTTCGAAGGTTCGCCGGATCCTCTCGGGTCTGGGGGCGCTGGCCGTTGACCAGGCGATCGTCGCGCCTGCCCGCCAGGGGGCGGCTCGAGAATCGGCAACATCCCGTCCACTTCGCGGCAATGTTCCGTTCATCCGCCGGCAAATTCCGGGGCGCATGCTGGAGGCGAGGGATGCCCGTGGGCGGGCGCCCGACGGCCGGTCCCCGCCCCTGGCGGGATGGTATACTCCTGGCATGGAGGAAGCTCGCATGGAAGCCCTGCGCTATGAGGAAGAGCCTCTCGAGCCGGACGTCTCGCACCTGGTCACCGAGGACGATGCGCCCGTGGACAGTTGGATCTCCGAGAAGCAGATGCGCCTCTTCCCCAACATCCTGCACGCCTCGTGGAAGCCCGGCCGGCCCTTCGTGGCAGCGGCAGACGTGGGCCTCTTCGGCAGCGTGGACGAACCGGCCGTGGTGCCGGACATCATGGTCAGCCTGGACGTGACGCTTCCCGAGGACTGTCGGCCCAAGGGCCGGCGCTCCTACTTCACCTGGGTCTTCGGCAAGGCCCCCGATCTGGTGATCGAGGTGGTTTCCAACCGGGAAGGCTCCGAGGTCGAGAAGGCCCGGCGCTACGCCCGGCTGGGGGTGCGCTGGAACAGGGAGCATCGAGGTCCAGGAGAGTTCCTGGCGATCAGGTCGTAGGCCTCAGCCGGCTTCGCGCTATGCTTGCCCCTGGGGGCGGTGAAATAGTTCGGCTCCCTGGTCGCGTTGACCAGGCGCATCTTCGGGTTCGTCGTGCCGAAGACGATGAACTCGATGGCTCCTCGACCCCAGGACCCCATGCCGATAGTCGGGATCCCGGCGATCCGGATCTTCTCGGCCAGGACCTCGGCCAGGGTCTCGGCCCGGCGCTTACGCTCAGCCGCGCTCAGACCGGCTTCGGGGATGAAGTCCAGGACCTGCTTGCCAACCTCGACCAGCGATTTTCTCGGCCTGGTCTTCAGCCACACGAAATTCTGCTTGTAGGCGAAGCCCCAGTGTTCGACGATGGCGAAGGCCTGTGGCAGGAAGTCCTTCGTCGCCCAAAGCCACAGGTGCGCTCTGTCGGGGTGCAACAGGCGCCGGATCTCGGACCTCATCTCGAAGAGGTCTCGGACCGGCATGGTCGGGTAGGGGCAGTGGCTCCTCTGGCGCTGGGTGGAGTTCGTGCCGTTGAACGAGCGGTCCCGATACTGCCAAGGCGGGTCGACCTCGACGCAGCGGAAGATGCCAGAGGGAAGCGAGATGGTTGGGGCGCTCATCAGGAGGCCTTCTTCCGGCGCCGTGCGACCATGGCCTCGATCTCGTCTGCATTCTGCAGGGCGTTGAAGCCTTCGATGAAGCTATCCAGGATCGCTCGCAGGGAGTCGACCACGCG
>JAAZKF010000166.1 GCA_012799975.1 Burkholderiales bacterium | reverse complement strand
TTCATGCCGTTGCCATAGGGCATCACCGCGACCACGGCGGCATCGTAGCAGGAGGCGGAGAGGGCTGCATCCAGCACCGGGCCATGGGCTTTGTCGGGGGTAGCCGGACCGACGTCTGCCGGGTTGTTGGTGCAGTCCAGGATATCGCCCAGGTAGGGCTTCAGTTCGCGCGAAACCTCGGGGGGAGGTGGGGGCATCTCCAGACCTTGGCGGACCGCTTCGTCCGAGGCCAGCACGCCCTCATAGCCTGCCCCGTTCATCAGGAAGAGGTTGGGACCCTGGGGGCGGCGGTCTCCCAACAGCGAAGCCAGACGGACGACATCCAGGAAGTCGGCTTCAGATTCGACCACCAGGGCTCCCGCTTCCTCCAACAGAGCCTCGAAGACCTCGGCCGACCCGCTCATGGAGGCCGTGTGGGAGCGGGCCGTCGCGGCCCCCTTCTCGGTGCGGCCTCCCTTCTGAATCACCACGACCTTGCCCTGGCGCCGGCAGTCGCGGACAGCCTGGGTCAGGCGTGCCCCGGCTCCGGGGGTCAATCCTTCGAGGTAGACAGCCACCACTGAAACCCCGGGGTCCTGGGCGGCCATGGCCACGCCGTCGGCAGCGTCGGTCTGATAGGCATTGCCCACCATGATCGACCAACGGAATCCCAGCGAGGGCGAGCGGTCCAGGAAGGAGGCGAAGCGGGCGCCGCTTTGCAAGACCAGCGCCGTGTTATTCTGGGAGGGGGACTTGAAGGAGGGGACCTGCATCCGTCCCTTGGGCAGGAAGTCCACCTGGACGTCGCCGGGAGAGCCCGTGTTGGAGTACAGCGCCATGGTATTGGGACCCAGGATCGGAGTGGAACCCATTTCACGGACGGCAGCTCTCAGATCTGAGGCCCCGGCGGCTCCGCCGGAGGTCTCATCGAAGCCCGAGGCCAGTATCAGCACGGTGCCCAGTTCCGATCCGAAGGCTTCTCGGGCCTGGCGCAGGGTCGGTGCGGTCAGGCGTGCGGGCAGGGCCAGGACCATGACGTCCGGGGCCTGGGGCAGCTCTGCCAGGTTGCGGAAGACCGCCCGGCCGGCGATCTCACCACCTCGGGGGTTGATGGCCCAGGCCTCGCCCTGGAAGTCCACCAGCAGGCGCTCGTACAGCACGCGACCGAGGTTCTCGGGGTCCGTGGTGGAAGGGCCGACCACCGCGACCGCTCGAGCCTGGTTCATCGACTTCAGGAGTCGGGCCAGATCGGGGCGAGTGCTCTTCTCTTCAGCCCGGGGTTCCACGGTCAGGAGCAGATCCAAGGCCACCGGTTCAGCCCCGGTCAGGGCCAGGGGGTTGATCTCGAGGTCGCGGATCACCAGATCGGGGCGCAGGCGATGGAACTCGCGGGCCATCTCGCCGAAGGACTCCAGCCAGGCGCTCAGGGACTCCAGGTCGGCCAAGGGAGCGGCGGAGCGATAGCCTGAGAACCAGGCCCGGGCCAGTGGGAGGCCGTTCAGGATCTCGGCGATTCGGGAGGCCGGGGTCCCCGGTTGCCAGCGGGCCACCGAACGGCGCAGTTCGGTGAGTCGGCCGCCCTCGCCGAAGACCACCACCGGACCGAAGGCCTCATCGAAGACCAGGGCCAGCAGGGCCTCGCCTCCCTCGGGGATGGTTATCCGCTCATCCAGCGTGATCCGTCGTACCTCCAGGCCGATGCGTTCCTCGACCTCTTGGGCGAAGGCCAGGAGCTCTTCGGCATCTCCGCGCAGGGCGGGCCGGACGGCCCCCACCTCGGTCTTGTGCGGGATCACCGGGTCGGAGACCTTCAGGAAGATGGGGTGGCGGGGAAGTTCCCCCGGGTCCCGGGGATCCACCTCCAACGAGGAGGGGAAACGCAGACCCAGGGCTTCCAGTGCACGCCGGGCTCCGGCCAGGTCGGGCTCCCGGGCCAGGATGGTGGCGGCCTTCAAAGCGGGGGTTTCAAGAATACTCTGGGACATCGGGCAACTCCACGTCGAATTCTCGCTCCTGAGGGGGGCGTGCCGGTTCAGTTCGATGGTGTGAGCTCTTCAAAAGTACCGCTGGAACGGTTCTTACGCACGTTGTCCCAGAGGAAATAACGTCCGTTCATGGCGATGTAGACACCGGGCGGCAGGGCCTGGACAAAGGCCAGGGCACTGCCCAGGTTGAAGAGGCCGTCCGAGCTGCCGAAGGCATAGGGGATCATGGCCCCGGTCAGCACGACCGTCTTCTCGGTCATCGCAGGCCCCAGGTGTCGAGCCGTCTCTTCCATCGTGTCCGTTCCGTGGGTGATCAAGATGCGCTTCTCGGTCGCCCGCAGACAGGCATCCCGAATCAGGTCGCGGTCGGTATCGGTCATCTCCAGACTGTCTATCATCATCAATGTTCGGGTATTCAGGTTGACACGGCAACGCCCCAGGCGCAGCATCTCGGGAAGGTGGGTGTCGCGGAAGTAGAGGCGTCCTCGGAGCTCGTCATACTCCTTGTCGAAAGTGCCCCCCGTGATCAGGACTCGAATCGGTTCCATAGCGCAACTCCAACGAGCAGTGCTGGTTGCTTCGCAATCTTGGAACAGGCCCCTCCCAGGGGAGGGAATGTGTCGGGTTTCCCTCCCGGTCGGCAGGGAAGCGGGCCATTGGCCGTCGAATGACCGCACCTGCATTCTTGTTCGGGCACCCGAGCGTGGAGGCCCGAGGCAATTCGTGAGGAGGTCGCATGTTCCGAAGGATGTCCCGGGGCGCCCGCCACGTGCTCGGCGCCGTGCTCCTGGTTGCATTTGCCCTGACCCTGTATGGGGTGGCCCAGGCCGCAGTAGTCAGGAACGTCGTGGTCAGCAAGGCGACCGGCCAGTGGGTCAAGGTCGCGGTCCAAACCGACGGTCCGATGAATTACCGCATCAAGGAGTTGCCGCCCGGTGCCTATGATTATCGCCAGGTGGTGATGGATGTCTGGCCGGCTTCGATTGTCGAGGGCAAGGAGCCCAAAGCCGTCCTGCCGGTCAATGAGGGTCTGGTAGCCCAGGTGCGCGTACGCCAGCTCAAGGGTGGCGTGGTCCGGATCGTGGCCGATGTGGTCTACTGGCCGGAATACCAGGTGGTTCGCGAGAGCGGCGAGACGGGGCTCTTGTTCTGGGCCCACAAGCAGCGCGGGACGAAGTAGTTCGGCCCCTTCTCCGACCATGGCGAGCCCCCCGGAAGACTCCGGGGGGCTCTTCTCTTGGGGATCACCGGTCCGGGGGTGCGGCGGCTAGGGGTTGCCGGCAGGGACCGGGGAATCGGCTTGCAGTCGGGCCATGAACTCGGTGATGCGATCCATCCCCTTGTCGATCTGCTCCATGCTGGTGGCGAAACTCAACCGCACGTGGTCAGGGGCGCCGAAATCCTCGCCCGGAACCACGGCCACGCGGGCGTGCTCCAGGAGGGATGTGGCGAAGGCCTGGGCCGTGTCCAGAATCTGGCCTGCCGGGTCTCGTCGGCCGAAGACTGCCTGGGAGATATCCGGGAAGATGTAGAAGGCACCCGTCGGGCGAGGGCACTTCACCCCCGGGATCGCGCTCATCCGACGGTGGATGTGTTCGGCCCGCCGGGCGAATTCAGCCACCATGCGCTCCACCGGCTCCTGAGGCCCCTCCAGAGCGGTCACCACGGCCGGCATCGTGAAACTGGTGATGTTGGAGGTCATCTGGCCCTGCAGTTTGGCCATCGCCGAGATGACCTCGGTCGGACCCACCGCGTAGCCGACACGCCAGCCCGTCATCGCGTAGGCCTTGCTGACGCCGTTGAAGACCACCGTGCGCGCGGCCACCTCGGGACCCAGCGAGGCAAAGCAGGTGAAGGGTTCCTCCCCGTAGACCAGGCGCTCGTAGATCTCGTCCGAGAAGACCAGCAACCGGGGGTGGCGCAGGACCACCTCGGCCAGGGCCTGGAGTTCGGCGCGGGTGTAGGTGGTCCCGGCGGGGTTGGAGGGAGAGCAGAGCATCAGGACCCGACTCCGCTCGGTGAGGGCTTCCTCCAACTGGCGCGGGGTGATCTTGAATTCCCGGTCCACCGAGCCCGGGACCACCCGGCAGGAGGCTCCGGCCAGGGCCGCATGCGCGGGGTAGCTGACCCAGTAGGGTGAGGGCAGGATCAGTTCGTCCCCGGGGTTCATGATCGCCATGAAGGCCAGGTACAGTGCGTGCTTCGCACCGGTGGAGAGGATCACGTTCTGGGCGGTGACCTCCAGGCCGTGACGGGTCTTCATGTAACGGGCTACGGCCCGGCGGGCCTCAGGGGTTCCGGCCGTATCCTCGTAGCGGGTGCACCCGGCCTGCAATGCTTCCCATGCCGCCGCCGAGATATGCTCGGGTGTTCCGAAATCCGGTTCTCCCGCGCCGAAGCTGACCACGTCTACACCTTCAGCCTTCAATGCTCGTGCTCGGGCCGTAACGGCCAGGGTCGAGGAAGGTTTGAGTTTCATGACGCGGTCGGACAACTGGATCATGGCGACCTCCAGGTTAGATATTGCGCGCCCGATTTCGCGGAGATCCAGGGAAGTCCTGGCGTTCAGAACTGCTGGGGAGGTCGCCGCGCGGGCTACGAGGAAGGCATCGGCTGGAGGTGGCTGATGCTTTACGAATACCAGGGAAAGACTCCGCGGCTGGCCCGCGGGACCTATGTTGCGCCCGATGCCGTGCTGGTCGGAGAGGTGGACCTTGGAGAGGGGGCCTCGGTCTGGTTCGGTGCCGTCCTACGCGCCGACAACGCCGCGATTCGGGTCGGCCCCCGCAGCAATATCCAGGACCATTGCGTGGTTCACGTGGATGAGGGCCTCCCGGTCTCTCTGGGCTCGGATTGCATCGTGGGTCACGCCGCCGTCCTGCACGGCTGCACCCTGGGGGACCGCGTCCTGGTGGGGATCGGAGCCCGGGTCCTGGACGGTGCCGTGGTCGAGGACGACGTCGTGATCGGAGCCGGCGCCCTGGTTCCCGAGCGGGCCCACCTGGTTTCCGGGCAGCTCTACCTGGGGATCCCGGCCCGGGCCACCCGACCCCTCCGGGAAGACGAGCGCGAACGGAT
>JAAZKF010000165.1 GCA_012799975.1 Burkholderiales bacterium | reverse complement strand
GCTGACTACCCTCCAGAGCGCCGCAGCCTTCCCGCTGCGGCGCTCCGTTTTTCGACCCCAGGGAGGGTCGACGTTACGCGCAGGAGAACCTCCTCCGCCCATGGCCAGGTCTTCCCGCTCCTCCCCGGCTTCCGGCCCTCCGAATCCCCCCCTTGCGCCTTCGGCGCGCTCTGCCCTGCTCGCAGCCCTGGGCTTGGGCTTGGGAATCCTTCTGGTCTACGTTCGCACCTTGGCTCCAGATGTGGTGGCCGGGGATGGTGCAGACCTGCAGACCGCTGCCGGTATTCCGGGCATCGCCCACCCTCCGGGGTATCCCCTCTTCACGATGCTGGGCTGGCTCTTCTCCCGCTTTTCAGACTCGCCGGCCTGGAGTGTGAACCTGCTGACCGCGCTCTTCGGTGCGATGGCTGCCGGGGTGCTCACGTGGGTCGTCGCCGATTTGACCGGCTTGTGGGCAGCTGGCCTGGTGGCCGGCGTCTGTCTGGGTCTGGCTCCGCTGTGCTGGCAGCACGCCGTGGCCGCCGAGGTCTTCACCCTGAACAACCTCCTGGCCGCTGTGTTGTTGGCGTTGGGGCTACGCTTGTCCAGGCGGCCAGATGCTGCGACCTTGATCGTCATGGCGGGGGTCTTTGGCTTGAGCCTGTCCCACCACCACACGATAGTGCTGATCGTTCCCGGGCTGGCCTGGCTCGCCTGGCCGGCCCGCCACCTGCTCCGCGGTCGAACCCTGGCTCTGGCCCTGACTGCGCTGGGCACCGGCCTGCTGCCCTACCTATACCCGCTGATCCGAGCCCGGGCCAACCCCGGGCTGAACTGGGATGACCCGCACACCCTGGGGGCTCTCTGGCATCTCTTCCGCCGGGCCGACTACGGCAGTTTATCGCTACTCCCCGAATCGGTCCGCGGGCTCTTCCAGGAGGCCTCCTCCCTGGACCAACTGCCCGTCTACCTGCAGACCATGTTGGGGGGGAGTCATCTGGTGGTCGCCGGGCTGGTCGTGACCGGCGCGTGGTGGCTGGCCCGCAACGACCGTCGGGCCCTGGGAGCCATCCTCGGGGCCTGGTTCGTGAGCGGTCCGGCCTTCCTGATGTATGCCCGCTATCCCCTGGAGGACCCGTTCTGGATCGGCGTCGTCCAGAGGTTCTATCTGCTCCCCCATGTGGCCCTGTCGATCCTGGCGGGATGCAGCGTGGCCTGGGCGGGACGGCGTCGGGCCCTGCCTGTGGGGTTGGCTCTGACGGTACTCGTGGCAGGGCTGGGCTTCACCCACCTCCCTGAGGTGGACCACTCTCAGGACACGGTGGCCCGGGACTACGTCGAGAACCTGCTCCGGGGAGTTCCCCAGGACGCTCTGCTGCTGACCTCGGGAGATGCTCCAGGGATGCTCCTGGAATACGTCCGCTACGTCGAGGGAAGACGGACCGACCTGGTGATCCTCGACCAGGACAAGTTGGCCTATCCCTGGTATGTCGATTCCAAGCGCCGGGAACATCCCTCGGTGGTTTTCCCTTGGAAGCGCCTGGATGGGGAGACGGCTCTTCTGGTAGACCTGGTGGCCGCCAACTACGGAACCCGCCCCATCCTGCTGTGGGATTTCATCGACCCCTCCCTGACGGGTCGCTTCCGCCTTTTGCCAGCAGGGTTGACCCAGCGGGTGGCTGACCCTGGCGAAGATCCGGATCCGGCCATAATCGCGGACCAGACCATTGCCCTCTGGGAATCCTACAACCGTCGCACCCTGCAGCGCCCATGGCCGCGGCGCAGCTTCAACCACCTGCTGACATCCTTTTACGGATTCCCCTTCTACTCGGTGGGTTTCGAATTCGAACGCAAGGAGCGACTCGATGAGGCCGCCGGATTCTACCGACGAGCCATCGAGGCCGCGAGCCACTACGCGCCTCCCTACCGCCGACTAGGCCTTCTCCTGGCCGGCCAGGGACACATTGCCGAGGCCCGCCGCAGCCTGGAGGGTTACCTGCAGGTCGAACCCCGGCCACGGGACCGTGACCAGGTTCAGCGGGTGTTGCAGGAACTCGGAGTAGGGGTCAGCCGACCCAGGCCATCAGCTTCCAGGCCAGACTGATGGCCAACATCAGCACCAGGACCATCCCGGCCAGCAGGAGACACACCACGCTTCCCAGTGCCCTGGTCATCTCGGTCTGAGCCAGCGTCGCCATGTCTTGGGAAACCTTCTCCAGGCGGGCGGGAAGGTTCCCTTCCTCCTCGCCTTGTGCAATCTCGGACAGGACCTCCTCTGGGAAGACCCCGGTCTCGGCCAGGGCCTCCCGAACCGGTTTGCCCTGAGCCGAACCTTCGGCGGCGCAGGCCAGGCGACGCCCCTGCCGGATGCTGCCCGTGCAACCAGCCGCCAGGCGAAGTGCCAGGTGAACCTGCAGTCCCGCCTCGAGCAAGGGACTAAGCGAGCGGAGGAAGCGCGCTGCAGCGCGCAGGCGGAGGGCTGGACCCAGAATCGGGATGGACTCCAGGAACAGCTCCTGTTGGACCCGGAAGAAGGGGACCAGCCCCGTCAAATGCGCCAGCATGGCCAGCAATCCAGCCAGGGCCCCGGCCAGGGCAATGCTGCTCCCCAGGGCAATCCCGAATTCGCGGAGCCCTTCTGATCGCAGGGTGGGGACCAACAAGAGGATGGTCAGCCCGAACAGAACCAGACCACCCCAGAAGAGCCGACGCATCAGGTTCCCACGCCAGGCCAAGGACTCGGCCAGCGAATTCGCCAGGACCTGCAGTTCGGCCGCCAGGGTCCCAGCTTCCTCACCGGCCCCTACCAGACCGGTCTCGTAATGGCTGAAAGTCCCCGGGAAGCGGGCCAGGGCCTCTCCTAGATTCCGGCCGGAGCGCACCACGAAGGTCAGGTAGGGGGCCAGATGCGGCAGTGCCAAGGCAGCCGCCTCGGCCACGGCCAGAATGATCGACTCTCCCTTTTCCAGGCGCTTCGAGAGTTCTTCAAAGAAATGGACGCGGGCCGCTAGCGAACCCCCTCGCAGCAGGTCCCGCAAGCGCAAGTATATGGGAATACGCCCCCCGGTAACCCCCACCGGGGTAGGCGCCTCAACCGGAGGAGGTGAGCTCTTCTGTTGTTCCTCTTCCTCGGCCAGCAAGTCCAGAGGGAGCCATTGCAGGGTGACCTTGCTGCCGACCTCCAGCTTGTCGCGAGGTTCCAGGAGCGTGGTATCGGGGACGACCTGACCATTGAGCAGGGTGGTGTTGTTCTTGGACAGATGCATCAGCATCGGGACGCCATCGAACCAGTCCAAGGCCGCATGGTAGCGGGAAACCGAGCGTTCCCCCACCTGGACTTCACAGGCCGGCGAGCGACCGATAAGGCTTCGCTTGTAGTACAGAGGATAACGGGTTCCCATCCGGGGGCCCTTGGTAATCTCGAGGTAACCCATCAGGGTGGTCTCGCCCTGGGTACGGGCCTGTTCCTCGGACGAGACGTAACGCACTTCGATGAGCAGGTTGCCCAACTGGATTCGGGACCCGGACTCGAGGCGAATACTGGAAGTCGCCGGTTGACCATCGACCCGAACCGGACTGGTCAGGGAGCGATTGGACAGCTCATAGGCTCCCCCGGGGATCTGCGTCAGGACCGCATGAACGCGCGAAACAGAAGGCTCCTCAAACTCGATGGCACCTTCGACGCCGGCCCCGGGTCGCCCCAGAGTGACACAAGACCCTTCGAGAGGGATGATCCTGCCCAGGTCCTTCCCCTCGAGTACAACCAACTGATATTCGCCCACGGCATGCAGACAGTTCGGTTCGGGGGCGCAGGCACCTCCCGAAGACAGCCTGCACCTCGACGGAATCTCCAAAAGTCCATCGAGCTCGGGGCATGATGTGGCTCTGCAATTTTATGGGTGAACCGGGACTGGTCAGCGCAGGCCCATCCATACGTCCAGAAGGTCAGCCTGTATCGTCGGGTCAGAGGGAAGACTAGCCGCCGTATTGCCTCCAGGGCTGCTTGTCCGCGAGCGCCAGAATCTTCGGGGGGTAGCTCGAACCGCCGTTGTAGCGCTTCAGGGCAGCACTCCAGGACCCGGTCTTCTTGTACAGGTCGGCCAGGTACTTGGCTCCGTAGTCAATGTTCTTGGCCGAGTCGAAGACGTCGGGTGTCTTGGCGAAGGCGTGGTAGCGGTCGTCGATCTGCATGACCCCCTTGCCGTGCTGTCCATCGAAGGACAGGGCCTTGGCGTTCCAGGTGCTTTCCTGCCAGGCCACGGCTTTGAGGATGTTCTCGGGGATCCCATACTTCTTGGCGGCGGCTGACAACTGTTGGCCGATCTGGGCCTTGCTGGGGTTGGCCCCGTAGCTGGGGATCTGTGTATTGCCCTGGGCCTGGATTGGCTGGTTCGCGGCGCCGCCAGCTGCGTTCCCTCCCATATAGTTGCCCAGCATCTGGGACAGGCTGGCCTGGGCATTGGCCCCTTGGGACTGAATCTGGGACGCCATGGTCTGCATGATCTGCTGCATCTGCTGCATCTGCTGGACGGACAGAATCTGCAGGGCCTGCATCAGCATCGCGTTCAGGGCCGACCCGGCGTTGAGCATCGAGATGGCGCTGGAAGCACCGAAATCAGCAGGCATCCCAAAGGCGCCGGTCATTCCCGACATCCCGGGCATCCCCGACATTCCGGGCCCACCAAACATCTGGATTGGATTCATTCCAGGGAGCATATCCCACCTCGTGGTTCGTGAATTTGCCTTGAACCCTTCTTCACGACATCGCGGCCCGAAGTCAACGCCCTGGGCTCAACCTGAATCCGCCGCCTGGCGTGGCATTCGGCCGTCGAGGCGTTGAGACCCCACCCACACCAGGG
>JAAZKF010000164.1 GCA_012799975.1 Burkholderiales bacterium | reverse complement strand
TGGAAACTACGTGAGCACCGCAGAGGTGCGCCTGACGACGCAGACGGGCCCCTCCCACCCACACCCTGGTGTGGGTGGGGTCTCAACGCCTCGACGGCCGAATGCCACGCCAGGCGGCGGATTCAGGTTCTACCTGTCACTTGCCCGCGAAGTGTTCGTGGCGCTACGATGCGCTGTGCGCGCGGGCGGCGGGCCGTGACCGCAGTGAAAGGCGCTGCAGGAGTTCCTCGTCCACGGGCTCCGGTATGTGTTCCCGGTCCAGCCCGGGGCTCTGGCACAAGGTTTGCGGGTCATGACTCGCCGCCGCTGAACCAGAGGCTAAGCTTCGACCCTCATGATCATGAGGTGCCCGTCATGCCTGCCGCTGGCGGGTGGGAACACTCGCGGTCTGGAGATCCCTCCGCTCTACCGGTCCGCCCCGCTGGCAGCGTCCAGGTACCCGCCGCTCTACGAGGTGCTCGCCCTGGCAGACGCCCTTCGCAGTGGCCGCGCGCAGCTCATCATATTTCGCCGGTGGGCCCCTGCCAACACCTTCCAGCACCCGCTCCTCCCCGGGTTGAGGCGCAGCCTCCTGCAGGGCCAGTCCGGCTGGTTTCGAACCCCTTTCCCGTATTGTGCGGCGGAGCTGCTGGGAGGAAGGCGATGTTCAATCCTCAGCGCCTGGTGGGCGAGGTGCTGGACGGGAAGTATCGGTTGGCGGCGTTCCTGGGCGAGGGCTCCTTTGGTTGGGTGTATTCCGCCGATTGGTTGGTGGAGGGCCGGGCCCGCAGCCAGTGTGCCATCAAGATCGTGCGGCCCAAGAGCCCCGACCAGCGGGAGGGTGTCTGGCGCGAACTGGATGTCCTGAGCCAGCTTTCCCACCCTGGCCTGGTGCAGTTCCGCACCGCTTTTGCTGTTTCCGAAGGAGACTTGGCGGGGGCCATCTGTCTGGTCATGGAGTTGTGCGGGGAGACGCTTGAGGCTCGTCTGCAGGCTGATCATGGGATGGAGGCCGGGGAGGTTCGCGGGGTTGCGCGGGATCTGGCGGAGGTGCTGGCCTGGCTGCACGGGCAGAACGTGGTTCATCGGGACCTCAAACCGGCCAACGTGTTCCGTGCCCGGGATTCCTGGAAGTTGGGGGACCTGGGGCTGGTGAGTGCTTCAGGTCTCAAGGGCTCGCCTTTGTACCTGGCGCCAGAGGTCATGGATACCGAGGTCGGTCCTGCGCTGGACGTGTGGGCCCTGGGAGTGCTGCTGCAGGAGAGCCTGACGGGGGTGCTGGCCTACGAAGCGCCCAGCGAGGCAGCCCTGTATGGAGCGTTGCTGACCCGGGAACCCACGATTGCCCCGAATCTGCCCCCACCCTTCGACGCGATTGTGCGGGGTTGCCTGCTGAAGGACCCGCAGGCGCGCTGGACGGCAGTGCAGGTGTTGGAGGCGCTCTCGGGCGCGACGCGGCAGCCGGCACCACCTTCGCCTCCCGTGCCCTCACCCGCGCCACTGCCGGTCCCTCCCCTTGTGCAGGTGGATTCGCCGAGTCCGTCCCCGACCGTGCCTCGGGGTCTGGTGGCGCTGGGCTGCAACGCGCAGGGGAGGGAGCGCTTCCAGGTGGAGGGGGGCGGCCCGGTGCTGGTCTCGCTGCCGGCGGGGCGCTTCGTCATGGGGAGCCCGGCAAGCGAGGATGGTCGTTATCGCGGCGAGACCCGGCACGAGGTGATCCTGAACCGCGGCTTTCTGCTGGGTGAGGCGCCGGTGACGCAGGCCGAGTATGCAGCCGTGGTGGGGACCAACCCTTCCCATTTCCAGGGCCGGGATTGCCCGGTGGAGCAGGTGACCTGGTTCGATGCGGTTTCCTTCTGCAACGCGCTGTCGCGCCGGGTAGGGTTGGAAGAGGCCTACGTGGTGCACAAGGAGTCGGTCATCTGGAAGGGGTTGTCGTGCCCGGGCTTCCGTTTGCCGACCGAGGCAGAGTGGGAGTACGCCTGCCGGGCCGGGACGACGGGAGCCCGCTACGGGGACCTGGACGCCGTGGCCTGGTATGCGGAGAACTCTGGCGACAGCACCCATCCGGTGCGGCAGAAGCAGCCCAACCCCTGGGGTCTTCATGACATTCTGGGAAACGTGTGGGAGTGGTGCTGGGACCGGCATGGTGACTATCCACCGGGTGTGCTGGCCGACCCGTTGGGCCCCGATTCAGGCTCGCTCCGGGTGTTCCGCGGCGGGTCGTGGTTCAACGTTGCGCAGTTCGCGCGGGCGGCGTACCGCAACTATTACGTTCCCGAGAGCCGTCTCGCCACCCAGGGCTTCCGCCTGGCCAGGTCGCTGCCGTAGACGGCGGGCCTGAAGGAAGCCGGTTCCGCCCCGAAAGGCGGAGCCTCTCACCCCAGGACCCGCGTCCCGCTCTCGCGGTTGTAGTACCTCAGCAGTGGGGGGCTTCCCATCCGGCCTCTGGCCTCCGCGCTACCCCTGGTCCACCTCTTTGGTCGCTGGAGGGTCGACAGGCTCGCCCTGGTCCGCCTCTCCCAGCCAGCGCATCGCCACCACGGTCACGTTGTCGTGTCCGCCGCTGGCCAGGGCCGCCTGGATGCATTCCCGGACCAGGGTTGCCGGGTGCCGGCCATGAGCTTGCACCAAGTGGTCCAGGGCCTCGGGGGGGACCTCCCCGCTCAGGCCGTCGCTACACAGGAGCACCAGATCCCCGGGTTGGAGGGTCAGGCGGGCGGGTTGTTCGGCTCCTTCCCGGTTCCAGGCTGGTTCGACGACCATGCTTCCGGGGCTGGTCCCGCCGCCCAAACAGGAGGTCAATCGGGCCCTCAGCGGGTGGCTGGCCGCCTCTTCAGGGAGGAGTTGTCCGTTGTCCACCAGCATCTGCACGACGGTCTGGTCCCTGGTCTTGAACAGCAACTCCCCTCCCCGATAGTGGTAGAGCCGGGAGTCCCCGCAGTGCAGGTGCAACCCTCCGTCGGGGGTGAGCAGGGTCAGGACCGCGGTGGTGCCCATGTTGTCGCGGCCCAGCTCCATCTTCCCCCGCCAGCGGATTGCTCCGTCGCCTTCGTACAGCCCTCGCAGCAGGACTTCGTAGCGGGCCGGATCGCCGTCCGGCAGGGCGGTGCCCTGCAGGAGATGGAACACGCTTTGGCAGGCGATCTGGGCCGCCAGGTCTCCCCCTCCGTGCCCGCCCATGCCGTCGAAGACCCCGGCCACTGCGGCTTCCTGGGAACCCCAGGTTCCCAGGAAGAAGCGGTCCTCGTTGGCCGGGCGCACCAGGCCCACGTGGGTGGCCGCCGCTGCCTCCAGCCACGGCGGGTCGCCCAGTTCAATGGTTTGCGGAGGTGCGGGCGGCGTCGGATCGGGGGCAGCCTGCAGTTCTGCCGTGGCCGCTTCGTTGGGCGCATCCTTGAACTGCGTCTCGCCGGTCTCGGCCGGAGCCTCCTCTGCTTCCCGGACCCCTGAAGCATCGCCCTCTTCAGGATCGGCCTTCGTGGGGAGTTTTGCCGGTTCCATCTGGGGCTCATCCCCGGGCTCTTCTCGAGCTTGGCAGCAGGTCGGCAGGAGGACCATCGCCAGGGCAGTTCCGAGGGCCACGGCCAGATTCAGGGCCAGCTTTCCGAGTTTCTTCCAGAAAGATTTGTCCATCAGTTGCCTCCCGACGGGTCCGCCGTCAACTAGAGGTGGCCCAGGCGGATCCGGTCCCCGGTCTGCAGGTTGTGGTAGGGCGAGAGAAGCCTGGACGACCTGGTTGTAACCACCCACGAGGGCACTTTGCTCAGCAGTTATAGGTACTGGTACTCGCCGGTTTCCATCAAGGTCCGGGCGGATTCAGGGTGGAGGGAGGCGTCCTGGAAGACGTTCACATTCCACAGGACGGGTGAACCGCTCATCGGCGACCTCCCTTCCGCCGAGGACCTCTCCCTCGGCTCGATTTCCCGGCCTTTCGCGGCGAATGGGGCGCGCCCCGTTTTCGTGCCCTGCCAGGTCGTTCCTTTGACGGGAAAGTCGGGGGCTACCTGGCTGCCTTGTCCTCGGCAGGACAGTTCTGCCCGACGACCAGATGCGGAAACCCATTGAGGCTCCCGACTTTCGTACCTGCCCGCCGTCGAACATGTATTTGCCGACGCTCAGGATCAGCGGCCGCGTTTGATGTCTTGACACCCGGAAGGTCGGGTGCTAGTATCGGAGAGCATTTTTGGGCGGCTATGCCGTCCGGCATGTAACATGTCCTTCGAGGAGCCGACCCCGGCCAGGGGGTGTGTGCCGAGCGGACGAGATCGGGAAGGGGGTGCCCCACCTGACCTGCAGGCCTCTTTTCGAGGCCACAGCCAGTTGCTGAGCGCTCGATATCGCCCCAGCTCATGCGCCCGGTCAGGCGAGCCGTGGAGACGAGGGGAGATATTTTTTATGCCCACCATCAACCAGCTTGTGCGGCGAGGCCGGAAGGCGCCCGTGCGGAAGAGCAATTCCCCGGCCCTGCTGTACTCGTACAACTCGTTGCGTTTGAAGACGTTTGACACGGGCGGGAACCCGCAGAAGCGGGGGGTGTGCACCCAGGTCAAGACCGTCACCCCCAAGAAGCCCAACTCGGCGCTCCGCAAGGTGGCGCGCGTCCGTCTGACCAACGGGATCGAGGTCACGGCCTACATCCCGGGCGTCGGGCACAATCTCCAGGAGCACTCCGTGGTCATGATCCGCGGCGGTCGTGTGAAGGACCTGCCCGGCGTCCGTTACCACATCATCCGGGGCACCCTGGATACCGCCGGGGTGGCCAACCGTCGCCAATGCCGCTCGAAGTACGGCGCCAAGCGCCCGAAGGAAGCCGCCAAGAAGAAGTAGGACTTCATATGAACTGCAGGTACCTTCAGGGGCTTGCAGCTTGTCCCGCAGTCGGGTTCCCGGCTGCGGTAGGACGGAGGAGGAGTCACGATGCCTAGGAAAGGCCCGGTCCAGAAGCGGGAGGTCTTGCCGGATCCCGTCTACCATAGCCGCCTGTTGACCAAGTTCATGAACCGGGTGATGCAGCGCGGGAAGAAGAGTACGGCCGAGCGGATCGTTTACGGGACCCTGGAGGCGATTCAGGAGAAGACGGGCAAGGATCCCCTCAGCGTCTTCCAGCAGGCCATGGACAACGCGATGCCGGTGGTCGAGGTGCGTCCTCGTCGCGTCGGTGGCGCCACCTATCAGGTCCCCGTCGAGGTCCGTCCGGACCGCCGGGTCAGCCTGGGGATGCGCTGGCTCCTGGCTGCGGCGCGCTCGCGCTCGGGTCGCACCATGCAGGAGAGACTCGCAGCCGAGCTCATGGATGCCGCGCAAGGCGCCGGTTCCGCTGTGAAGAAGAAGGAAGACACCCACCGGATGGCCGAGGCCAACAAGGCCTTTGCGCACTACCGCTGGTAGCCTGTCCTATCCCCTCCCTCTGCCATAGCGCTCCGCCTGCATAGGGCGGAGCGCTGGTTCGGGGGGCGGAAGAAGGGCAGGGCGAGGAAGATCATCTTTTGACGAAGCAAGCTACCAACATAGACCTGGACAAGATTCGCAACATCGGGGTCGCCGCCCACATCGACGCGGGCAAGACGACCACCTCGGAGCGCATCCTGTTCTATACGGGTCGTACCCATCGCCTCGGCGAGGTCGATTCCGGCTCTGCGGCCATGGATTGGATGGTCCAGGAGAAGGAACGGGGTATCACCATCACCTCTGCGGTCACCACTGCGAAGTGGAGGGACTGCACGGTCAACATTATTGATACGCCCGGCCATGTGGACTTCACGGTCGAGGTTGAGCGCTCGTTGCGCGTGTTGGATGGCGTGATCGCTATTTTCTGCGCGGTCGGCGGGGTTCAGCCTCAGTCTGAGACGGTCTGGCGTCAGGCAGACCGTTACCAGGTCCCCCGGATCGCCTATATCAACAAGATGGACCGGACCGGGGCCAACTTCTTCAACGTCGTCGACCGGATCCAGGAGCGCCTGGGGGCCAATCCGATTCCGGTGCAGATCCCCATCGGTGCCGAGGGCGATTTCCGCGGCATGGTGGACCTGGTGAGCATGCGGGCCCGGATCTATGAAGACGATCTCGGCCAGCAGATAGCCGAGTGCGAAATCCCCGAGGAACTTCAACTGATGGCCGAGGCCTTCCGGGAGAAGATGTTGGAGGCGGCCGCCGAGGGCTGTGAAGAGCTCACCAACAAATTCCTGGAGGGCGAGCCGCTCTCGGAGAGCGAGATCCGTCGAGGCCTGCGACTGCGGACGATTCGCAACGAGATCGTCCCGGTCTTCTGTGGCAGTTCCTTCAGGAACAAGGGTGTTCAGCCCCTGCTGGACGGGGTGGTTGACTATCTGCCCTCACCTCTGGATCTCCCTCCCATCCACGGTCTGGATCCCCAGACCGACGAGGAGAAGATCCGGGTCGGGCGGCCCGATGAGCCGCTGGCAGCCCTGGTCTTCAAGATCGCGACGGACCCCTTTGTCGGCAAGCTGGCCTTCGTCCGGGTCTATTCAGGAGTCCTGAGGACCGGAGGCCCGGTTCAGAATTCGATTTCTGGGAAGCGCGAAAGGATCGGCCGACTGGTCCGGATGCATGCCGACCATCGCGAGGATGTTTCCGAGCTGCTGGCCGGCGAGTTGGGCGGAGTGCTGGGATTGAAGCAGTCCGCAACGGGCGATACGCTGTGTGACGAGAAGGACATGCTGGTCCTGGAGCAGATTTCCTTCCCGGAACCGGTGATCTCAGTGGCCATCGAGCCCAAGACCAAAGCGGACCAGGACAAGATGGGCGTGGCCTTGGCGAAGTTGAGTGACGAGGATCCCACCTTCCGGATTTCCACGAATGTGGATACCGGGCAGACCGAGATCGCCGGGATGGGCGAACTCCATCTGGAGGTAATCGTCGATCGCCTCTTGCGCGAATTCCAGGTCGGCGCGAACGTGGGGCGACCCAAGGTGGCCTATAAAGAGGCCATCCGGAACAATGTCAAGGCGGAGGGCAGGTTTGTCCGACAGACCGGCGGACGGGGCCAGTTTGGTCACGTATGGCTGGAAGTCGAGCCCTTGGGCCCCGGTAGCGGAGTGCAGTTCGAGACCCAGGTGGTCGGGGGCACGGTTCCCAAGGAATACTTCAAGGCCATCGAGCAGGGAGTCCGAGAGGCTGCTGAGAGCGGTACTCTGGCCGGCTATCCGGTGGTCGATTTGAAGGCTACCTTGTATGATGGCTCCTACCACGAGGTAGACTCTTCGGAAATGGCCTTCAAAGTCGCCGCTTCCATGGCCTTGAAGGAGGCACTGCGGCAGAACGAGTGTTATCTGAAAGAGCCGGTTATGCAGGTGGAGGTCGTGGTTCCCGAGGACTATCTGGGGGACGTGATCGGCGACCTGAATGGCCGGCGCGGGAAGATCGAGCATCTGGATTCATCCAGTGGAAACACCCAGACCATTTCCGCCAGCGTCCCTCTGGCAGAGATGTTCGGATACGCTACCACGCTGCGTTCCCTGACTCAGGGGCGCGGCACCTACACGATGGAGTTTGGTCACTACGCTGAAGTGCCCAAGCCCATCCAGGAGCAGATCATCGCTAAGTACTACGGCAGGGCTCCGGTCGCTTGACGGGGTTTCCCTGGCGGGGACCGGTTTGCCGGAAGGGCACGGCCCCTCCCTGTAGAAGGCGCCGGGCCGGCGCGAATCCGGCCTGACACCAGTCAAATCAAGAGAATCCCGGTGAAGAGAGGGTGCGCTCTCGCCACCGCCGGAAAATGGAGGCGTAACATGGCCAAAGAGAAGTTTGTCCGCACGAAGCCCCACGTGAACGTGGGAACCATCGGGCACGTTGACCACGGGAAGACCACCTTGACGGCAGCGATCCTGTCGGTCCTCTCGTCGGCCGGTCAGGCCAGGAAGATGAACGTGGTCGATATCGACGCCGCTCCTGAAGAGAAACAGCGCGGCATCACCATCGCCATCTGCCACGTCGAGTACGAGACCGAGAACCGTCACTACGCGCATGTGGACTGCCCGGGTCACGCCGACTACATCAAGAACATGATCACCGGAGCTGCTCAGATGGACGGCGCGATGCTGGTCGTGGCTGCCACCGATGGCCCGATGCCGCAGACCCGTGAGCACATCCTGCTGGCCCGCCAGGTGAACGTACCCCGATTGGTGGTCTTCCTGAACAAGGTAGACATGGTCGATGACCCCGACCTGATCGAGCTGGTCGACCTGGAGCTTCGCGAGCTGCTCAGCAATTATGACTTCCCGGGCGACGACACGCCGATCATTCCGGGCTCCGCCCTGAAGGCCTTGGAGTGCAGTTGCGCCAAGCGCGAGTGTAAGTGGTGCGGTGCCATCTGGAAGCTGATGGACGCGGTCGACACCTTCATCCCCGAGCCCGAGCGGCCGACCGACCAGCCGTTCCTGATGCCCGTCGAGGACGTCTTCACCATCACCGGCCGTGGCACCGTGGCCACCGGTCGCGTCGAGCGTGGCATCGTCAAGACGGGTGAGGAAGTCGAGATCGTCGGCATCCGCGAGAAGACCCGCAAGGTCGTCGTGACCGGGGTCGAGATGTTCAAGAAGATCCTTGACGAGGGGCGCGCTGGCGACAACATCGGCGTCCTGCTCCGCGGCGTGGACCGCGACGATATCGAGCGCGGCATGGTTTTGGCCAAGCCCAACTCGATCAAGCCCCACACCAAGTTCAAAGCCGAGGTCTACATCCTGTCCAAGGACGAAGGCGGGCGTCACACCCCGTTCTTCCCCGGCTACCGTCCGCAGTTCTACTTCCGCACTACCGACGTGACTGGCGCCATCCAGTTGCCGGAAGGTGTCGAGATGGTGATGCCTGGTGATAACATCCAGATGTCTGTTGAGCTCATTCAGCACATCGCCATCGAGCCCACTCTGCGCTTCGCCATCCGCGAAGGTGGCCGGACCGTGGGTGCAGGCGTCGTCACCGAAGTCATCGAGTAGATGTCCTGCGGGGGTTTCACGGGAAGTTCACTCCCGTGAAACCCCTCGCCCATCTGGAGGAGTACCATGGCCAAGCAGAGGATCCGGATTCGTCTGAAGGCGTACGACCACGCCATCCTGGACGAGTCCGCCGAGAAGATCGTGCAGATCGCGCGCCAGACCGGGGCCAACATCTCCGGACCGGTGCCGCTGCCGACCGAAAAGAACGTCTGGTGCGTGCTGCGCTCGCCTCACGTCGACAAGAAGTCGCGTGAGCACTTCGAGATCCGCACGCACAAGCGCCTGATCGACATCTACTTCGATCCGTCGCAGAAGACCATCGAGCAGTTGATGAAGGTGGATCTTCCTGCGGGGGTCGATATCGAGATCAAGGGATAGAGGCCCCAAGGGGGCTACGGCAGCCGCTGGATTCCGGGGTGAGGTCGATCACCTGCAAGCTGCCAGGACCGCTGAGCCCGCTGGTCGGGCCGGCAGATGAGAGGAACGAAGAATGAAGGCCATACTGGGCAAGAAGATTGGAATGACCCAGATCTACGACGAAAAAGGTCGTATCGTGCCGGTGACGCTGATCGAGGCGGGACCGTGCGTCGTGGTCCAGAAGCGCACGCGCGCAACTGATGGCTATGAGGCCATCCAGGTGGGGTATGGGAACGTGCGCCCCAAGCTGGTCAACAAGCCCCGGGCGGGACACTTCAAGAAGTTTGGAGTGCCCAACCGCCGTTACCTGCGTGAGTTCCGCCTGCAGGATGCGAGCCAGTACGAGGTCGGCCAGGAGATCAAGGTCGACATCTTCGAAGCCGGTCAGAAGGTCGACATCGTCGGAACCTCCAAAGGCAAAGGCTTCCAGGGCGGCATGAAGCGCCATAATTTTGGGGGCGGCCCCAATAGCCATGGCTCCATGTCCCACCGCGTTCCTGCCTCTACTGGTGCGACCGACACCGCCCGGGTTTTCCCGGGTACGCTCAAGCCGGGCCATATGGGACACGCACGAGTGACAGCCCAGGGGCTGACGGTGGTCCGGGTCGACTCCGAACGCAACCTGATCCTGGTCAAGGGCTCGGTTCCCGGCCCCAACCAGGGCCTGGTCACCGTCCGGACCTCGGTCAAGAAGCGCTGACGCAGTCGCGGGAAAGGTTCTAGGAGACAGACGATGCCGAAGGTATCTGTTTTCAACATGGAGGGCGAGACTGTGGGTGAGCTCGAGCTCAACCCCGAGGTCTTTGAGGCGCCCTATCACCAGGCGGTGCTGCACCAGGTGGTCTTGGCCCAGCAGGCCAATGCCCGTCGCGGCACGCACAAGACCAAGACCCGCGGCGAGGTCCGCGGCGGCGGCAGGAAGCCTTGGCGCCGGAAGGGCACCGGGCAGGCCCGCCACGGCAGCCGGCGCTCACCTCTCTGGAAGGGTGGGGGGGTTGTGTTCGGGCCTCGGCCGCGCAGCTACTCCCAGAAGATTCCCAAGAAGATGCGCCAACTGGCCATGAAGTCGGCTTTGTCGCAGAGGCTTCGGGAAGAGATGATTACCGCGTTGTCCGAGCTCAAGTTGGAGACCTTCAGCACCCGGCACTTCGTGAACATGTTGAAGGCCCTGAAGGTGGATGGCGGCCGCGCCCTGGTCGTCGTCAACCAGCCGGATATCAAGGTGGAGAAGTCCGCCGCCAACCTGCCCGGAGTCAAGCTTGTTCGGGCCAGCAACCTCAACGTGCTGGACCTGGTCAAGTATCCGCGCCTGGTGGCCACTCGCG
This sequence comes from Burkholderiales bacterium, assembly GCA_012799975.1. Taxonomy (GTDB): domain Bacteria; phylum Vulcanimicrobiota; class Xenobia; order Xenobiales; family Xenobiaceae; genus Xenobium. Next base: position 7,445 of record JAAZKF010000164.1, on the reverse strand, counting down.
AGGCTCTCCAGTCCATCGAGGAGGTGCTCTCGTGAAGGCTCCCCGCAAGGTTCCCAGTTCGGTGGCCGATATACGGCGTTCTGCCCGGGACATCATCCTGCGCCCGGTCATCACCGAGAAGAGCATGGCAGAGAACGCGTATAACAAGTATACGTTCTATGTGGATCTCAAAGCCAACAAGATCGAGATCCGCAACGCGATCCAGGAAATTTTCGAGGTGACGGTCACCAACGTGACCACCACCCGGGTTCCCAGCAAGACTCGTCGGCGTGGGCGCATCATCGGACGCACACCCGAGCGCAAGAAGGCTGTGGTCACCCTCAAACAAGGCGATCGTATCGAGGTTGCTGGAGCCCCGCTCTTCGAGAGCTAAGGGGGCCGCTCAGAAACCTCGACCGAGTACCGTAGGGTTCTTGTCCCCGCCAAGAGCAGAAAATACGGTTTGCTTCAGGCAAATTAGGCTTTTTGCAGAAAAGCTGGGGCGGGAAAGACCCGGAGAGTAGACTGAGGGGTTCTTGGGAACCTCTTGCCCGCAAGGGCCCACCGCGGCGCCAGCCGGAAACGACCAGGGGGTCGTGTGGCGTCCCGGCAGCGGATGCCAGGCCCGGAAATCCCGACCGGACGGGACCCGGGCACGTATATCCGCAAAAGGAGAAGAAGATGTCAGTTCGACCCTACAAGCCGTCATCTCCCGGACGTCGGTTCATGTCCGTCCAGGATACCTCGGTCTTGAGCAAGGTGGAGCCGGAGGCCAGCCTCCTGGCCCCACTCAGCAAGAGCGGGGGGCGTAACTCCACAGGCCGGGTGACCTCGCGCCATCGCGGCGGAGGCCACAAGCGCAAGTATCGGATCATCGATTGGAAGAGGAACAAGGACGGGGTGCCGGCCAAGGTTGCGACCATCGAGTATGATCCCAACCGCTCGGCGCATATCTCCCTGCTTCACTATGCCGATGGCGAGAAGCGCTACATCCTTTCCGTTCGCGGTCTGGCGGTCGGGGATACCGTGATCTCCGGCGAAGGCCAGGACATCAAACCCGGTAATGCCATGCCGCTCAGCAACATGCCGGTCGGCACCGTGATCCACAACGTCGAGCTCTACCCCGGGCATGGAGCCCAGATGGCACGCTCGGCAGGCTCCGCAGCCCAGTTGATGGCCAAGGAGGGTAAGGTGGCCTATATCCGCCTGCCGTCCAGCGAGGTCCGCCTGGTTCCGATTACCTGTCGGGCCACGGTGGGTCAGGTCGGCAACCACGAGCACGAGAACATCACCATCGGCAAGGCCGGTCGGTCGCGCTGGTTGGGCAGGCGCCCTCGCATCCGTGGCGTCGCCACCAACCCTTGTGACCACCCGCATGGCGGCGGTGAAGCTAGGGCGACCCCGGGTCGGCCCAGCACCACGCCTTGGGGCAAGCCGACCTACGGCTTGAAGACCCGCAAGAAGAAGCCCGGTGACAAGATGATCGTGCGGCGCCGCAAGGCCCGCTAGGCCACTCGGGCCCGGCACACGGGCCCGGGAGGTCGGCTGCACAAGGAATTGGAGGAAGAGCTGTGTCTCGTTCGGTGAAGAAAGGGCCCTTCGTGGAGCCCAGCCTCAAGAAGAAGATCGACGCGATGAACTCGCGCAACGAGAAGAAGGTGATCCGTTCGTGGGCCCGGGCCAGCACCATCACCCCGGAGATGAGCGGTCACACGATCGCGATTCATGATGGCCGCCGTCACGTCCCGATATACATCACCGAAGAGATGGTCGGTCACAAGTTGGGCGAGTTCGCTCCGACCCGGCTCTTCCGCGGTCACGCAGGGACCAAGGCCGAAAAGAAGAGCAAGATCAGGAAGTAGTCCCCCCCTGGCGGCCTGGCCCGTCCGGCTGGTGTCGCCTGCGGGCTGCACGATTTTGTTGGAGGACACGATGGCAGAGGACAATGGGAATCAGGGCGCTGCAGAGGCCGCCAAGGCCTCTGGCGCCGGGGATCTGAAGAAGTCCGCCGCCTCGCGACCCGCCCCGGACACGGGAGTCGAGGTGCGGGCCGTGGCGAAGTATGTGCGGATGGCGCCGCGGAAGCTCCGCCTCGTGGCTCGCGCCATCGCTGGTCGACCGGTGCTCGAGGCGCGAAACATCCTGGCTTTCTCGACGAAGCGTGCGGCCCGCACGATGGCTCGGGTTCTGGGGTCGGCAATTGCCAACGCCGAGAACAACAAGAATCTCGATTCCAAGGACATGGTCGTGTATCGGGCCATGGTAGATGAGGGGCCTACCGGCAAGGGTTGGACTCCGCGTGCGCGCGGGCGGGCCAGCCAGGTCCACAAGCGGACCAGCCACGTGACCATCGTCGTCAAGGAGAGAGAGGGCGTCCGATAATGGGCCAGAAGATTCATCCGATTGGTTTTCGCATCGGCATCATCCGGGGATGGGATTCCCGGTGGTATCAGGACAAGAACTACGCCGAGTGGTTGCACGAGGACATGAAGGTCCGCCAGTTCGTCGAGAAGCGTCATCGGACTGCCGGCATCACCCGGGTTGAGATCGAGCGGGCCAACAAAGTCCACGTGATCATCAACACCGCCAAGCCGGGTCTGGTGATCGGCAAGCGTGGCGTCGGCATCGAGGACCTTCGCAAGGGACTCGAAAAGTTGACGGGGAAGCCGATCAAGATTTCCGTCCAGGAGATTAAACAACACGAGTTCGAAGCCGGCCTGGTCGCCGAGAACATCGCTGAAGCCTTGGTCAAGCGCGTGGCCTTCCGCCGCGCGATGAAGCAGGCGGCTCAGCGGGTCATGAAGGCAGGTGCCAAGGGCGTCCGCATCCAGGTCTCCGGCCGTCTCGGCGGGCACGAGATCGCCAGATCCGAACGGACCTTCCAGGGCAAGGTGCCTCTTCACACCCTGCGGGCCGATGTGGACTACGCGATCCGCACTGCGGAGACCACCTATGGCGTCATCGGCGTCAAGGTCTGGGTCTACCGCGGAGACATCCTCCCGGAGCGCGTTGCCCAGGCGCAACCCACCGCGGCCGGGATCGCCGACCGATAGATTCGCGTGGCTCGAGCCCATCCACCGCTGGTCGGTGAGATCGGGCCGTCAGCCGCAGTGGAGGTAACAAGACCATGTTGAGCCCGAAGAGGGTGAAGTATCGTAAGGTGCACCGCGGGCGGATGCGAGGCAAGGCTCAGCGGGGCAACACCGTGACCTTCGGTGAGTTCGGATTGCAATGCGTCGAGCCTTGCTGGGTCACCGACCGTCAGATTGAAGCCGCGCGTGTCGCCATGACACGTCACATCAAGCGCGGAGGGAAGGTCTGGATCAAGGTCTTCCCAGACAAGTCTGTCACCAAGAAGCCCGCCGAGACCCGGATGGGTTCCGGAAAGGGTTCGCCCGATTACTGGGTGGCCGTGGTTCGCCCCGGGCGCATCATGTTTGAGGTGGCCGGGATTTCGGAGGAGGTCGCTCGCGAGGCCATGCGTCTGGCGGCGTTCAAACTGCCGATGAAGACCCGGTTCGTGATTCGCGAGAGACTGGGTGGTGAGCGAGTTGAAGCTTAAGCAAGAGCGCAATGCCCTCCGGGAGCTTGGCTTGGTGGAACTGCGCGAACGATTGGTAAACGCCAAGCAGGAGTTGTTCAACCTCCGCTTCCAACTGGCGACGGGCCACCTCAATGACTCGTCGCGGGTAGGCCAGGTCAAGCGGCAGATCGCCAGGATCCATACGGCGATTCGGGAGTTGGAACTGAAGGAGACGAAGCATGTCTGAGAATCGCGGAATGCGGAAGACGCGGATCGGCAAGGTCGTCAGCGACAAGATGGACAAGACTGTCGTGGTCGCCGTCACCCGTCAATTCGCTCACCCGCTCTACAAGAAGTTCATCCAGCGGGTCAAGAAGTTCCACGCCCACGACGAGAACAATGAGTGTGGCGTTGGAGATGTGGTCAAGATCCAGGAGACTCGGCCCCTGTCGGCCACCAAGCGGTGGCGCGTGGTCAGCATCCTCGAGAAGGCCCGCTAGGACAACCCCCTTTTCTGTCTGCTCTGCGGGACGCCCGGCTCTGGGGACTTTGCAGAGCTCGAATTTCGAAGGAGTAGCGCCATGATCCAGCAGGAGACCAGGCTCAGGGTTGCCGATAATTCCGGCGCTCGTGAGCTCCTGTGCATCCGGGTCCTCGGTGGTTCGAACCAGGCCTATGCGGGTGTGGGGGACATCATCGTGGCTTCGGTCAAACAGGCCCAGCCCGGCGCGGCTGTCAAGAAGGGCGACGTCGTGAAGGCTGTCGTCGTCAGGACCCGCAAGCCGATTCGCCGTCCGGATGGTTCGTACATCCGCTTTGACGAGAACGCGGCCGTCGTCATTCGCGAGGACCACAACCCCCGCGGGACCCGCATCTTTGGCCCGGTGGCCAGGGAGCTGCGCGATCGTGAATTCATGAAGATCGTGTCCCTCGCCCCCGAGGTGTTGTAGTAGGAGAGTAACCCCATGCCTCACGTGAAGAAGAACGACACCGTTGTGGTCCTTTCCGGGAAGGACAAGGGCAAACGCGGGAAGGTTCTGGGCGTGGAGCCGAAGCGGAACAAGGTCCTGGTGGATGGCGTCAACGTAGTGCATCGCCATACCAAGCCCCGTCCGCCGCGCTTCCCGCAAGGCGGCATCATCGAGAAGACGATGCCGATCGACCTGAGCAACGTCATGCTCGTGTGCCCCAAGTGCGACAAACCCACGCGGATCTCCATCAAAGTGGATACCGCAGGCAGGCGCACGCGGGTCTGTAAGCACTGCAACGAGTTCATCACCGACTGACCATGATCCCCGTGGGTCGGAAATCCACGGAATGGAGGAATCCCAAGTGGCCAAGCAGACTGTGGCACCTGGAAAGGCTCCGGCCAAGACCAAGGGTCCGAAACAGGAAAAAAAGCGCGAAGGCGAGATGGCTCCGGGCGGGCGGCCGCCCGTCGCAGATCTCAAGCTGAAGGCTCGTTTTCACAGCGAGATCGCCCCGGCTCTTCGCGAGAAGTTCAAATATTCCAGTCCCATGATGATCCCCCGCCTGGAGAAGGTCGTGGTCAACATGGGAGTCGGGGAGGCTATCGGCAACCCCAAGGCGCTTGAAGGGGCCGTTACGGACCTCCGGGCCATTACCGGCCAGGCGCCGGTGGTGACCATAGCCCGCAAGTCCATCTCAAACTTCAAGCTTCGCGAAGGTGCCAGGATTGGTGCCAAGGTCACCTTGCGAGGGGACATCATGTGGGCCTTCCTCGAGAAGGTCTTCAACGTGGTCCTGCCCCGTATTCGTGACTTCCGCGGGCTTTCTCCCCGCTCATTCGATGGCCGTGGGAATTATTCGTTCGGCCTGAAGGAGCAGATCATCTTCCCCGAGATTGACTACGACAAGGTCGACAAGGTGCGCGGCATGGATATCGTGATCGTGACCACTGCCAAGACCGATGACGAGGGTGCCGAGCTGCTGCGTCAGTTGGGTTGCCCTCTCCGGCCCCAGTAGGGGGTCAGGCTTACCGACCGCCCCTGATTCACAGGGCGCATCCCCGCGGTGCGCTGGAAAGAGTTATAAACGGAGGAACGAGATGGCTACCACCGCACAGGAGGCGAAGGCCGAAAGGCGTCCCAAGTTCAAGGTTCGTGCTGTGAACCGTTGCAAGTTGTGTGGCCGCCCGCGCGCTCATCTTCGCAAGTTCGGTCTTTGCCGTATCTGCTTCCGGGAGAAGGCCCACCTCGGCCAGGTCCCGGGAGTCACGAAGTCCAGCTGGTAAGACCGTTCTTCCCCCATCGAGGGGAGGTTTGTGGCCTCCCCGCGCGCGCCGGTCCGGAGGGATTGCCGGAACCAGGCGGCCTTTAGCCCAGGAGGAATAGAAATGCCCACCACCGATCCCATTGCCGACATGCTCACCCGCATTCGGAACGCCAATTCGGCTGTTCACGACCAGGTGGACATTCCGGCTTCCAAACTCAAAGAACAGATTGCCAAGGTCCTCAAGCGTGAGGGTTTCATCAAGGACTTCCAGGTCATCCAGACCGGAGTCCAGGGCGTGATCCGGGTCTTCTTGAAGTATGGCCCCGAGCGCGAGCGGGTGATCAACGGGATCAAGCGCGTCAGTCGCCCCGGTCTCCGCGTCTACGTGGGAACCGAGGAGATCCCCCGCATCTTTGGCGGGCTGGGAACCGTCGTCATGTCTACTCCGAAGGGTGTCCTGACCGGCAAACAGGCACGTCGGATGGGCATCGGAGGCGAAGTCCTCGCCTACGTCTGGTAGCCTTTCCCCAGGCGGCAGGGCCGCCCCGGGGATGGTTTTCAGGAGGAGAGTCATGTCCAGAATAGGCAAGTTGCCGATCGACCTCCCGAAAGGGGTCGACGTTCACGTGGAACCCGGATTTGTTCGGGTCAAGGGTCCCAAAGGCGAGATGAGTCAGCACATCCACCGCGATCTGGAGGTCCGGATCGAGGGCGGGACGCTCAACGTCGTCCGACTGAATGAAGAACGCGAAACCCGCGGTCAGCATGGCTTGGCCCGGACGCTGATCCAGAACATGGTCACCGGAGTGACAACCGGCTACAAGATTTCCCTGGACATCGTCGGCGTCGGTTATCGCGCCGCCCAGGAGGGCCAGGGCCTCACCTTGGCTCTGGGCTATTCGCATCCGGTCAAGGTAGACCCGATCCCCGGCATCGAGTTCGAGCTTGAAGTGGATGCCCGAGCCAAGGTCAACCGGATTCACGTCAAGGGGATCGACAAGCAGAAAGTCGGTCAGGTTGCCGCCAACCTGCGCGGTCTGCGTCCGCCTGAACCCTATAAGGGCAAGGGCATCCGCTACGTCAACGAGGTCATCCAGCGCAAGATGGGTAAGGCCGGAAAGGCTGGGAAATAGGTCATGATCAAGAAGGATTCCCGCAACACCCTTCGCCTGCGTCGGCATCGGCGCGTGCGCAAGACCGTGTCCGGCTCGGCGCATCGTCCGCGCTTGGCGGTCTTCCGCAGCAGCAAGCACATCTACGCCCAGGTCATCGACGACTACTCGGGCACGACCCTGGTTTCGGCCAGCTCGCTCGAGCCGGCGCTGCGTAGCGAAGGCCTGGGGCCTTTGGGCATGGCGCGTCGTGTCGGCGAATTGTGTGCCGAGCGCGCGAGCGAGAAGGGCGTGACCGAGGTGGTTTTCGACCGCGGCGGGTACTGCTACCATGGCCGGGTTGCGGCTCTGGCTGATGGCGCTCGCGAGAAGGGTCTTGAATTCTGAGGATCATCGGGATCGATCGAAGCTGGCGAGGCGCCTCTGGGCGTCATGAACTAGGAGGATGAGATGAGGAACCGTATCGACCCGACGGGTCTGGACCTGAAGGATCAGGTCGTCAAGGTGAACCGCGTATCCAAGGTCGTCAAGGGGGGCAAGAGGTTCTCCTTCGCGGTGCTGGTCGTGGTCGGCGACGGCAACGGCGTGGTGGGCGT
>JAAZKF010000016.1 GCA_012799975.1 Burkholderiales bacterium | reverse complement strand
TCCTGTGCCTGGCCTTCGGAAGGGCTGAGACCCTTTACCAGGCCGCCTTCTTCGTCTTCGGGGCCTTCCTGGGGTCGGGTTTGCAGTGGGTCTTCTCTGCCGCCTTGTTGCAGAAGGCAGTGGAGGACCAGCTCCTGGGGCGGGTGCTGGCCCTGGACAACGCCAGCATGACCCTGACGGCCTCGGTCTCGACGCTGCTATGCGGCTGGGGGCTGGTAGCCTGGGGGCCCCGAATAGTGGCCGACCTCGTCGGAATTACCGTTCTGGTGGCTTGTCTGGCCTGGTTGGGAGTTCACGCCTGGTGGCGCCCCTTGGACTTCGATTCCCGGCCTCAGCGGGCCAGTCTTCGATCCAGGTAGAGCTGCATGTCGGCCAGGGTCATCTGTCGCTCCGCCAGCGACATATAGTTGGAGAGGCGCATCTCGGCCAGGGCATTCCGGAAGGCCTGGACCTGCTGGGGGGTCATGATCCGGGTCAATTCCTGGTAATGATCCGTCTGGGCCCGGAGGGCGCGCGAGTAGTCCTGGAGCTTGGGTAGGATGCGCGCGGCCTGCTCGGCCCGCAAGGGGGCCCGCTTGAATTTCTCCAGATATTCCAGGCCGACGACCAGGAAATTGGCGGGATAAACCGCTTGGGTCGCCTGGGGGGGGGCGGCAAAGCCGCTGGTGCTGGTGTGGGTTGCAGCCAGGACACTCAAGCGTTGGATCAAGGCCTCCAGGTCCGGGTTCTGGAGGACCAGGGTCTCTTCCACCGCGGTCATCCCCGCTATTTGCCGGGGGTCCAACACGCCTTGGACCAATTGCACCAGTTCCAGCGAGAGCGAGTTCAGCTCCCGGGCCGGAGGGGTCACTTCGTCAAGAAGCTTCACCAGGCTTCTCAACTGGTCCGAGGTAAAGGAGGTCGAAGTCCCGTTGTCCACCTCGCGTAGGGCCCCCAGCAGCAGATCACCATGCACGTAGACCCAGGTTGCGGGATCCGTGGTGGGCTCGGCCCCGACGTACATCACCGGCAGCCCCCCCACTCCGGAGGGTGCTGCCGGCGGAAATTGAGGCCCGGTTCCGTACTCGGGGGCAGGCCTTCCGGCAATAGCGGATGCGGGCGTCGTGTCGGGAGGAGCCGTTCCCGATGGGGGTTGGCCGCCCCGGTCTCTCGTCGAGAGTGGAGGCATCGGTATGGACGGCCCCCCTGAAATGGCGGTCGAGGTGAGCGCATGCGGGCGGCGGGCCAGGAAGAGCCAGGCCAGGCCGCCCAGGATCACCAGGGCCAGCAGCCCCCAGACCAGGAGGTCGAGCCGCGAGTCGTCGGAATCGCTCTCGGCTCCGTGGAGAGCCGGCTCGGCGGACTCTTCTTCAGCAGGTAGGGAAGAGGCCTGTCCTTCTTCCGGTTCGGGTTCTTCTTCTCTGCTCATGGGGTCCTCAACCAGGGATCCTAGCAGCCGTTCGGCGTTTCGACGGCTACTCCTGGACCGGCCCAGAATCTCGGAAGCACGGGCGCAGCACGCCATTTCGGGCCCTCGGCACACAGGGCTCCGACGTATCCTTCCTCACACTTCACCTCCTGGATGGGCCACCGGGAGGCTTCTTCCGGGCGCTCCCGGGTCCAGGTCAGTTCCCGAGGGCTCGGCAATTCACCCAAGGGAACCGCGAAGTCGGCCAGGGGCAGTGCCAGGCCCGTCCCCCGAGCTTTGAGATAGGCCTCTTTGCGGGTCCAGACCCTCAGGAATTCGCGGGGGAAGAGCGATTCGGGAATCTTCTCCAGGGCTCGTCTTTCGGGTTCGGAGAAGAAGCGCGCGGCAAGTCCGCGGAAGTCCACCCCGGAGCGCAGATGCTCGAGGTCCACGCCCAATTCCTGCTGCCAGGAGACTCCGACCAGGGCCCGCTCGCCCGAATGGGAGAGGTTGAAGCGGAGCTCCGGATGGTCCATCAGCACGGGTTTGCCCTGCTCGCCGTAGGCGAATCGGAGTTCCTGCGCTCGGCACCCCAGCGACCAGGCCAGGAGCTCGCGCAGGCAACCTCGGGCGCAGGTGAAGCGCCGCCGGACCTCCGGAGGGATGAAGCGGTCTGCCCGGGCACGCTCCTCCGGGCACAGCCAGCTCTCCAGCTTCATTTGACGTGGCTTGGAAGGATTCAGGTCGATCCACCATAGTTGGATGGGTTCCACGCGCAGGTCCTTCCAGTCCGGTTTTCGAGGACCTTCCCGGCAGTCCTCAATAGCTGTAGCGGGCCGGGGTCGGCGGTTTCAGGCCCATGGTCCAGAAGAGTGGGGTCGAGCAGCAGGGGCCTTCGCCGAGCAGCGGGCCCTCGTTCCGGGACCGGCTCAGGTTTCCAGGAAGTCGCGGGCCAGTTCCAGGCAGGTGTGCACGTCGGCGAAGTTGCTGGCCAGGCCCAGCGAGATGCGGACGGCTCCGGCACCTCGGGGATCCAGGCAGCGGCGCGCGTCCTGGCAGTCTGGGGCCTGGATCGATTCGTCGATGCAGGCGTGCATCCGAGCGGCGGAGATACCCAGGGCCAGTTCCCCCGCGCCGGGGTTGCAGAAGCACCCGGTGCGCAGGGAGACCTTGCGGGCCGCGGCGCGGAGCTCGACATCCCGGTGGTCGACCTGTTGGCCCTGGGGATCCTGGAAGTTGAGGGCCAGGGTGGCGCCGCGACCCTCCATGTCTTCCGGACCGTAGAGGCGGATCAGCCGGG
>JAAZKF010000163.1 GCA_012799975.1 Burkholderiales bacterium | reverse complement strand
GTGGCCTGGGGATTCAACGAACGTATGGTCGCTGGATCGGAAGCACGGGCGGAGGTGGGGGGGTCTTTCCGCTCCGGGGGAAGACCTCGGCGTGGACCAGGGCTCGCCCCAGAAGCAGGGCCGAGCCAACCCGCCCGCTACCCTCCAGCGAGAATAAGGTGCCCTCGCCAGGGGTCGCCCGGGTGGTGCTCTTCATGCTGGCGGCCTCGCGCAGAAAGCGGGCCGCTGTCTCTCGATCCACACCCGCCTTCTGGGAATCGGTCTGTGCAGCCTCCAGCGCATAGGAGGGCAGAAGCTTGGGCCAGAGGGCGACCGCATCCGCACGGTCCCCGAAAAGGTCGGCGGCCAGAATCCGCGAGCCCACCGCCACGACGAAGCCACTGGCCTGGGGGTGGCGCTCGGGCAGATCGCCCAGGGCCTGGATATAACCCTCGATCCGACGTTTCACGACCGGAGCTTCAAAGGTTTCACCCAGAGCCGTCGAATCGCCGAAGCCCACCCGGGCCTGGGTTTCGGCCACCGCACTCCAGACCGCCACCTGGCTGTTGTCGCTCCGGGCGCTCTGGCGGATGGCCAGGTTCCCGGTCACCGGCCGGGACTTGAACTCGCGGTCTCCGGTGTAGGACCAGCGACCTTGCTCGACGCAGTAGCAGGCCACCTCCACCGGGCCACTGAGGGCTGGAAGCCACAAATCATCCTGCAGGACCCGGTCCTGCTTGGCTCCGCTCAGGATTTCCCCGGCCATGATGAACACGGGCACCTTCCCGGTATTCTCTACCAGTACCCGATTGACCGAGCCCGACTCGCTGACCTCGGTCAGCTTCAATGTCTGCCTGTTCAAGGCAGCGTCCAGGTTCAGGTGATCGGCCAGCGCCGACGGCTTCGGGACGATGACCGGAAAGACCGCCAGGTTGCCGTGGGTCTCGGCTGGACCGACCCGAACCCTGGCCAGGAGCGTCTCCAGGGTCAGGTGGGGGGATGTCTCGCGCCCGGCCTGGACCGGCAGAGCCGCGCACACCAACAACAAAGCCAGGATCAGCCGATTCCGCATCGTGACCTCCCTCTGTCTTGGTCCCTTCGGGGGACCCCATCCAGACCGTCGCAAGGCCGGGTGGATTCTTCCTGGTTCGGTGTAGACGGTTTCTTGAAGGGAGGATTCGCCCCCACATTCACAAAATCCAACACATCCCGACCTGCTTGTCAGGGCCCGTGGCGAGAGCCTGCCCCTTCTCCAGACCAAGGGGACCGAACGAGAAGAGATTCCGGGAGCCGGCGTGAATCTCCGGACCGAGTATACAAGGGATCCTGGATACCCCCGCGTGGGGCAAGTGTGTAGTTCCGTAGATGGCAAAGAGTGGTGGTCTGCTGGAGGCGAATGAACTTGCTTGCGACACAGCGGGGATCTGGAACCCAAGCCCCGCGAGGGTGCCCGGGGCTCTTGGGCGAGGCGACCGGCACCTTCTTCGCTCGGCCCCCTGGACCCGGCCCCTGGCCATGATTCACCGTTCCCAGAATGTCCTGCCGTGGGCTGGGGCCGCCCCCGGTGAACCAGCGGATCTCCCCGAGACCTACGGGTTGGATTTCCTCATGCTCGCTCCCGTGGATCCATCCCGCCTCTTCGCCACCTTCCAGATCGCCTGGTCCACCCGGAACCGCCTGGTCGAAGAATTGGGCGAAGAGAAACTCTCTCAATGCCGGATGGTCCTGCGCCTGCATGCCGACGACGAGTCGGAAGCCTGCCAGGAGGTCGACGTGTCCGGCCCCTCACGCTCCTGGTATGTGGATCTGGAGACCACCAGCCGTTCGCTGTGGGGAGAGCTCGGCTGCCTGGACCCCGAAGGCACCTTCTACGCCGTGGCTCGCTCCGGCCGGGTCGACCTGTCCTGGGGACGGCCTTCTTCCCACTTCGACCCCGAATGGGTTCCCGTCGAGGAAGCCTACGAGCGCATCGCGCGTAGCGTGGGCATGCATCCGGAAGCCCTGTACTGCGCCCGGGGCTGCGTGGCCCTGGCCGAGGGCCGTGACCAACGGCTGGGCCGCAAGAGCCTGCCGGGTGCCGTCCGATGATTCCGACCTCCGGATTCCTCTGCCTGGTCCTCCATGCCCACCTGCCCTACGTCCGACACCCCGAATTCGGCGAGTCTTACGAGGAACGCTGGTTATATGAGGCGCTCCTGGAGAGTTACCTGCCTCTGCTGGATACCTTCGAGCGCCTGGCCGAAGAAGGCGTCCCCTTCCGGGTCGCCTTGTCGCTCTCGGCCACCTTGCTGGAAATGCTGCATGATGACCTGCACCGCCAGCGTTTCCTGCGCTACGTCGACAGTCGGATCCACCTGGCCGAGCAGGAACTGCACCGCACCGCCCATCAGCATCATGAACTGCGGCCCAGCATCGAGATGTACCACGAACGCTTCCAGCGTTTCCGCAGCCTCTACCTGGATCGCCACCAGGGAGACCTGACCTCGGCCTTCGGACGCCTGGCAGACCAGGGCCATCTCGAGCTCCTGACCACGGCGGCCACCCACGCCTATCTGCCGCTTCTGGAACCCAACGAACAGATGGTCCGCGGGCAGGTCCAGGTCGGTCTGGAGGCCTTCCAACGTTTGACCGGCCGTTCCGCGCAGGGGTTCTGGCTTCCCGAATGCGGCTATCGACGAGGCCTGGATATGATCCTCGCCGAGGCCGGCCTGGACTACTGCATCCTGGACACCCCCTCCCTGGTAGGAGCTCGCCCCCGCCCGCGCTTCGCAGGCTTTGCTCCCATCCGCACCGAGCGGGGCCTGACCTGCTTCGGACGGGATCTGGAGGCAGGTCTGGAGGTCTGGAGTTCGCTGAGCGGATATCCGGCCGACCCCGAGTATCGGGACTTCTACCGCGACATCGGATGGGATCTCCCCCTGGACTACGTCGGCAGCTACGTGCACGAATCCGGCAAGCGCTTGAACACCGGGTTGAAGTATTACAGGATCACGGGTCCGACCGACCACAAGGAGGCCTACCGCCCCGCGGAGGCAGCGCACGTGGCCGAACGCCACGCCCTGGCCTTCCTTTCGGCCCGGCAGCGCCAGGTCGAATGGCTCCGCGAACGCATGGGGCAGCCTCCGGTGGTGGTGGCGGCCTTCGATGCCGAGCTCTTCGGCCACTGGTGGATGGAAGGGCCCCTCTGGCTGGAACACCTGTTGCGGAAGCTGGCAACGCAGGGCCAGGGCCTGGAGGCCATTACCCCCACGGCCTATCTGCGGGAGGCCCCCCTCCTCCAGACCGCCGAGCCGAACCCCGGTTCCTGGGGGGACGGTGGCTTCAACGCCAGGTGGCTCAACCCGACCAACGACTGGGTCTATCGCCACCTCTCGGCGGCAGGGCAGCGCATGGTGGAGATGGCCCGGAAGGGTGACGGAGAGGACCCCGACCGCCAGCGTCTGCTCAACCAGGCAGCTCGGGAACTCTTGTTGTCCCAGTCCTCGGATTGGGCCTACCTGATGTCCATCGGGCAGTTTGCCGAGTATGCTCGCAAGCGAACCCGGGACCATCTGGTGGCCTTCAACCTGCTTTATGACGAATTCCGGGAGGGGAAGGTCGACCCCGAATCCCTGCGGAATCTGGAAGAGAGGAGTCCCCTCTTTCACAACCTGGATTACCGGGCTTGGAGATGATCCGGAGATCCCACGAAAGGACGAAGCCTTTGAACACCGAGACGAAGGGGGCCACCCCTCCCAACCGAGAGAAGATCCTGGCCGACCTGGTCCGACTGCAGTCCCTCAGCCGTGAACTCGGCGAACTCTGCCGCGCGACCCTGGAAGGTTCGTCTCAAGGGCCCGCCCACGGACTCTCCGAGAAGGCCCAGGAGTCCATCCGACTGGTCGAGACCCTGGTGGATCAGGCCTCGGGCCAGGAATCCCTGGATCGCTATCGCGCAACCACCTCTCAATTGGAGGACCTCATCGCAGGAATCGCCTCGGCGGCCGACCAGGAAGACCTGGACACGCTGCGCCTGCGGGCCGCTGAAGCGGTAGAGGAGTGGGCTTCTGCCGTGGGGCAGATCCTGGAGGGGGTCCTCAGCCGAGCCCGACCATGAAACGTCCCGCCGGCCCTGCTCTTCTCTTCCTGATGCTCCTGGCGGTCTTCGCCTTCCTGTTCCTGGCCTTCCTCCGCAGCCCCAGGCCTCCCGAGAGCCCCACCCCCCCACCGGTTCCCGTCCCTCGCAACCAGATCCGGATCGGCGTATCGGATAGGCCGGCCACACTGCCGGTGTGGGCCCTGGGCCGCCTGCTGCAGGGCCGGGGCCTGCGACTGGAAGTTCTGAGATTCGAAGACCCGGGTCGGATGTGGGAGATGCTGGCCGCGGGAGAACTCGATCTGGTCTTGAGCACCCTGGATGAATTCGCCCTGGCCGTGCCCCGGCACGATCCCGGGGTCCTGCTCTTCCCATCGGCTCTGAGCCTGGGGTCGGACGCCGTTCTGGCCCGTTCGGGCCTGGTTGGGCCCATGGATCTCCAGGGCCGGGCCGTGGCCTACGTGGAGGGCAGCGCAGGTGGCTACCTGACCCTGACCTTGATGGCCATCCACCCGGGCCTGCACTTCCGCACGGTGCCGGCCCGGAACCCGGCACAGGCCGTCGAGTGGTTGCGCCACGGAGATGTCGAGGCCGCTGCCCTGTGGGAGCCCTGGACCAGCGCGCTCCAAGCCGAGGGTTTCAAGGCCTTGTGGACTTCTAAAGACCAGGGGATCATGGAGGTCTGGGTCGCTTCAAGGCAGGTCTTGAAAGGCCGTGGAGTCGGGGTGGAGGTCCTCGAGATACTGGCGGGCTCCTGGTTGGGCCTTATCGATCGCCTGCGCACCAATCCCGGCCTGGCCACCAACGCCATCGCCGAGGAAGCCCGCCAGAAACCGGCGGCGATCCACGCGATCCTGCAGACGGGACTGAAGTTCCTGAGCTTGGACGAAGCCCGCCGGGTTTCCCCCGAGACCCTGGTTCAGACCATGCAGGCCATGAGCAACGACTGGTCCCTGCACGGTGCCTTCCTGCCCCCAGCGGCCCCCCGCAACGTGGATCCGTCGACGACGGTGGATACCACCCTGTTGGAGACCCTGGCCTTGCCCGAGAAGGGCCTTCTTGTGGAACCCTCCGAATCGCTCTCTCCTCCATCCCAGGACCCGATGGAATTCAGCCCGAACCTGGTCCCTGTCCCTCCGACCACGCTCCCGAGCCCGGGTGGGCCTCAGGCTTCGCCGGCGATTCCGGCGGAAGCGTCGCCCAGCCCCTCCTCCGGCGGACCTTCGAGCCAGGATGGGCCCTCTCCGACCGTTTCCCCGACCTCTGAAAACGGTCCCGAGCCCACAGAGTCACCTCCGGGGCCTCCAGACTCCTGACTGCCTGTGCTCCGTAGTACCGACGGATACAAACTGCCTGGGATGAAAAACGGCCCGCCTCCGAGGAAGCGGGCCGTTTCCCTGGGCGGGAGGGGTCAGGGTGAGGGGGGTGAGGATGGTTCCGAGGTCTGCTCGGGGGCCGGTTCCGGCGGCGACGCGGGAGCCGGTTCAGGTTCGGCGGG
>JAAZKF010000162.1 GCA_012799975.1 Burkholderiales bacterium | reverse complement strand
GCAGCCACCGAGAGGGGATTGCCCGCAAGCGTTCCCGCCTGGTACACCGGACCCAGCGGAGCTACGTGCTCCATGATTTCCCGACGTCCGCCGTAGGCGCCGATCGGCATGCCGCCTCCGACGATCTTGCCCAGGCAGGTCAGGTCCGGCCGGATTCCGTAAAGTTCCTGGGCTCCGCCGAAGGCCAGACGGAACCCGGTCATCACCTCGTCAAAGATCAACAGGATTCCGTGTCGGCTCGTCAGGTCACGAACGCGCTGAAGGAATCCCTCGACCGGGGGGACCAATCCCATGTTTCCGGCCACCGGTTCCAGGATCACAGCGGCGATTTCGGAGCCTCGACTGGCCAGGAGTCGTTCCAGGGCGTCGGCGTCGTTGAAGGGCAGGTTCACCGTGTGTCGGGCCACCTCGGCCGGGACACCGGCAGAGTCGGGGACCCCGAAGGTGGTCGCGCCCGAGCCGGCCTTGACCAGCAGGCCATCCGAATGGCCGTGGTAGCAGCCGGCGAATTTCACGAGGCTGTCCCGGCCTGTGAATCCCCGCGCCAGGCGCAGGGCGCTCATGGTCGCTTCGGTTCCGGATGAGACCAGACGGACCAGGTCCATCGTCGGAAGGGCCCCGCGGATTTCTCGAGCCAGTTCGATTTCGTCGGGGCAGGTAGCACCGAAAGAGAGACCCCTGCGGGCGGCCTGGCAGACCGCCTCGACGATTTTCGGGTGGGCGTGGCCCAGGATCAGCGGTCCCCAGGAGCCCACCAGGTCCAGGTAGGCGTGGCCATCCACGTCCGTGATCCAAGGCCCGGCGCCGGAGGTGAAGACCAGGGGTTCGCCTCCGACCGCGGCAAAGGCGCGCACCGGGCTGGACACACCTCCCGGCATGTGCTTTCGGGCCTCGGCGTGCAGGGCTGCAGAGAGGGGACGGGGGGCGGAAATGGGGACGACCTCCAGGATTTTGGAGGCCGTTCCACGGCCCCGGGGGATCTCCTCCGCCTCGGTTCTCGCGCCAGACGGCGGATTCAGGCGCAGGTTACAGAGACACTCCGGCGAACATGTCGCCTCTATCCGAGAGCCCGAGGAATGAGCATGTCCGACAACGGGAGACCTGCACCCCTTCGTCCCGGCGAACAGGAGCTGGCCATCACCGGCGTTCTACACCGCCGACTCCAGGCCGAGGATTGCCTGCGCCCGGAGGACCGCGAGTCGGTAGCCTATCGGCTGGCCGAGATCATGGTCTCCGCCCGAAGCCTCTACACCGAGGTCTTGCCCCGCCTGGTGGAGGAGGATGCGGCCGAGGGGACCACCCTCTTCGAAGAGCTCGCCGCAACCCGCATGACCCTGATGCATATCAAGGACCTGGTGGAGGATTTCGAGGAACTCTTCATGCAGGCGATGGCCCATCAACGTGAGGACGACGGCAACCTGGAACGCCTGTCCCCACCTGACGAGGAGGAATGAGGCCTCCGCTCTCCTGGGGCGTCCTGGACCCCCGGAGACCGGAACTCGCGCCGCTATGCCCTCAAGAGTAACCGAGAACCTGCTGGCCAGGCGTTTCCTGCTCTCCCTGAACATGCTCTTGAACCCCCGCCGCCCGGAGGATCCTCCTGTAGACCCCGCCGCTTTCGACCGGCTACCCCGAGCCCGCCTGGTGGGCGAGTGGCGGAACATGGTCTGCGAGTTCGAGTTCATGGCCCCAGACGAGCTGCGAATCGCCTTGAAGCTCCTGCCGGCTGCCCATCTGCACCTGTCCCGCGAAGGGCGTACCAGCCGTTTCCTGGGGCGACTGGGCCTGTCTCGAGAGGTCCAGATCGGCGAGAAGGAGTTCGACGAACGCTACCTGATCCAGCATATCAGCCGGAAGGACGCCCGGGCCCTCTTCAACCCCCGGGTCCGCCAGCTGGTCGACGCTTTGGAGCCCTTCTTCAACCTGGAGATGCTGGCCAAGGAACTGCGTATCCTGAAGTATGCGCCCCTCCGCGAGGGATATGAGCCCGCCTCGGCCTTGCACGATCTGGAGACTCTTTTTGAATTGCACCTGGCCACCCGCTCGGTCGACCTCCCCGATGCGGGATTGAAGCGCTGAGGGACCCTGAATCCACCTGGAGGACTCCTGAAACCCTCAGGGAACCCCGCCCGGAGCCCAAGCTGAAATCGGGGTATCCTCTTGTCCCACGTCCACGATCTTCTCCGCCGGGTTTTCGGTTTCACCTGTTTTCGCGGGTTGCAGGAGCAGGTGGTGGACCATGTGGTCGCGGGTGGGGATGCCCTGGTCTTGATGCCCACGGGGGGCGGCAAGTCGCTGTGCTACCAGATCCCCGCCATGGTGCGACCGGGGACCGGCCTGGTGATTTCGCCGTTGATCGCCTTGATGCAGGACCAGGTCGGGGCCTTGCAGCGCATGGGCGTGGCTGCCTCCTGCTTGAACTCGGCCCAGGATGGCGAGGAGTCGCGTCGGGCCTGCCGGGCCTTGTGCCGGGGGGAGCTGGATTTGCTCTACGTCTCCCCCGAACGGGCCGTCATGTCTGGTTTCCTGGATATGCTCGGGAGTTGTCGCCTGTCGCTGATCGCCATCGATGAGGCTCACTGCGTCTCGCAGTGGGGTCATGACTTCCGCCCCGAGTACCTCCAATTGGCCGAGCTGCACCGACGTTTTCCGGATGTTCCGCGGATTGCCCTGACGGCCACGGCCGACGAGCCCACGCGCGCCGACATCCTGCAACGCCTGGAACTCTTCCAGGCCAGGAAGTTCATCAGCGGTTTCGATCGTCCCAACATCCAATACCTGATCCACCCCAAGCAGGAGGTGCGGCGGCAGTTCTTGGATTTCTATCGCTCCCATCATCCCGGAGAGGCGGGGATCGTCTATTGCCAGACCCGCGCGCGGGTGGATCGGGCGGCCGGATGGTTGCGGGAGGATGGTCTGGAGGCCTTGCCCTACCATGCCGGGATGACCACGGAAGAGCGCCAGCGCAACCAGGAGCGCTTCCTCCACGAGGAAGGGGTGGTCATGGTGGCCACCGTCGCATTCGGAATGGGGATCGACAAACCCAACGTCCGTTTCGTGGCTCACTTGGACATGCCCAAAAGCGTCGAGGCCTACTATCAGGAGACCGGACGCGCCGGGCGAGATGGCCTTCCGGCCACGGCCTGGATGGCCTATGGCCTGGCCGACGTGATGGGTATCCTCCAGCTCATGAGTCGCTCCCAGGCGCCTCCCGAGCGTCGAGCGCTGGAGCGTCGCAAGCTGGACGCCATGCTGGGTTTCTGTGAGACGGCCGGGTGCCGACGTCAGGTCCTGTTGCGTTACTTTGGAGAGGAGCTCCCCGAGCGCTGCGGCAACTGCGATACCTGTCTGCATCCCGTCGCGATGGTAGATGGCACCATCGCTGCCCAGATGGCCCTCTCCTGCGTCAAGCGGACGGGTGAGCGCTATGGGGTGGGCTATCTGGTCGATGTCCTGTTGGGGCGGGACAATCCCCGGATCCAGAAGGCCGGACACGACCGCCTGCCCACTTTCGGGGTGGGCCGCGACTCCAGTGCCCGGGAGTGGTCCTCGGTCTTTCGACAACTGGCGGCCGCCGGTCTGGTGGAGGTGGACATGGAGGGGTATGGAGGGTTGCGCCTGACCCCGGCCAGTTGGGAGGTCTTGAAGGGGCGGAGGAAATTTTCGCTGCGCCGAGATCCGGCCGTCACTCGCCAACGGGCCCGCAAAAAAGCTCTTTCCGTGCCCCCTCCGGCCCTCGCGAGTGACCTCTTCGAGGCCCTGCGTCGCAAGCGTCTGGAACTGGCTCGGCAGGAGAGGATCCCCCCCTACCTCATCTTTCACGACAACACGCTCCTGGCCATGGTCCAGTCCCGTCCCACGACCTTGGAGGAGATGGCCGAGGTGCCGGGGGTGGGTGAGGTCAAGCTGGCCCGTTATGGCCAGATCTTCCTGGGGGTCCTGCTCTCAGCCTGAGTCCTGCCGGAGCGGAATCTCCGGCCCTTTGTGGTCGGATTATCGTGGGGTCAGGGAGCGGTGTCCCGGGCCATCTCCGTGCGGCAGCGCTGGATCAACTGGGAGGGGCGCGGATCCCCCGGCAGAAGCTGAACAGCCCGCTCGGCGAAGGGTAGGGCTTCGGCATGACGATTGGCGTAGATCAGCATCTCCGCAGTGTTCAGATGGAGCAGGCCGTGGTCGGGCAGGGCCTGCAGTCCCCTCTTATAGGCGTGGGCGGCGGCCTCGAAGTTTTGTTCGTGGTAGTGCAGCGCGGCCATCAGGTTGTAGGCCTCGTAGTAGCCGGGATAGGCGGCCACGCACTTCTCCAGCTCGAGCAGGGCCTCGCGGGGCTTCTCCTGACCGGCCAGGGTATCGGCCTGCATCAGGTGTTCGGTGGCCTGTTGGAAGACTCGGTATTCCTGAAAAGAGGAGAATCCCAGCAGGAGGGCGGCCGGTATCAGGATCACCAGGGCCAGGATCTTCAGGTAGTGGAGGCGATCCGGTTGGGGTTCGCTGGGTTCCAGTTCCGGGAGGCTGTTCTCGGGGGGTATGTCTTGGGCCATGGATTCGGCTCCTTTCAGGTGGCGCGATTATATCTGATCGGGGCCGGCCGTGCCAGGAACTTCGACGCGTGGGCGCATCAGGGGGAAGAGCAGGACATCGCGGATGGTCGTCTTCCCGGTCAGCAGCATGATCAGCCGATCGATGCCGATGCCCAGGCCACCGGTCGGGGGCATCCCGTATTCCAGGGCGGTCAGGAAGTCCTCGTCCAGGGGGTGGGCCTCCTCGTCGACGTCCTTGAGGGCCTGCTGCTGCTCAAAGCGCTCGCGTTGATCGAAGGGGTCGTTGAGCTCGGAGAAGGCGTTGGCCAGTTCCGAGCCGCGGACGAAGAGTTCGAAGCGATAGGTCAGGCCGGGGTCCTCCGCGTGGCGCTTGGCCAGGGGGGAGAGTTCGATGGGATAGTCCAGGACGAAGGTCGGTTGGACCAGGTGCTCTTCGCAGGTGGCTTCAAAGATCTTGTCGATCAGGTGGGCCAGCGAATGGGCCTTGTCGGCCAGGGGAATCCCCAGCTCGCCGGCCAGTTCCCTGGCCCGGTCGCCCTGACGCAGTTCGTTCAGGCTCACCCCGGCGTGCTGACGCAGGAGTTCGTCCATGGTGCGCCGGGCGAAGGGGGGCTTCAGGTCGATGGTCTGCCCTTCCACCTCGATCTGGTGGGTCCCCAGGACGTGGGTACAGACGTGGTCCAGGATTCCCTCGGTGATCTCCATCATCCCGTGATAGTCCGACCATGCCTCGTACAGCTCCAGCATGGTGAATTCGGGATTGTGACGGGTGGAGAGCCCTTCGTTGCGGAAGATTCGGCCGATTTCGTAGACCTTCTCCAGGCCGCCCACGATGCATCTCTTGAGGTAGAGCTCCGTGGCAATCCGGAGATACAGCTTCATGTCCAGGGCGTTATGGTGGGTGATGAAGGGGCGCGCGGCTGCCCCCCCCGCCAGGGCGGACATTGTCGGGGTTTCGACTTCCATGAAGCCCCGGTCATCCAGGTAATGGCGGATGGCCGAGATGATGCGGCTGCGCAGGACGAAGGTCTGGCGCACCTCGGCGTTGGACAGGAGATCCGCGTAGCGCTGACGATAGCGGACCTCGACGTCGCGTAGCCCGTGCCACTTCTCGGGCGGGGGGCGCAGGGCCTTGGCAGCCACGGCCCACTCCCGGACCCGGACCGAGAGCTCTCCCCGGCGGGTCCGGAAGACGGTTCCGGTGATGGTCAGGAGATCGCCCAGGTCGACCAGGTCCAACCGCTGGTAGGACTCTTCGCCCAGCTCGTCGATCTTCAGGTAGAGTTGGATCCGCCCGGAGAGGTCCACCAGGTCCATGAAGGTGGCCTTCCCATGCCCGCGACGGCTGGAGATCCGGCCGGCCACGCGAACCAGACCTCCCTCCCCGTCGGGGGGCAGGTGCCCGAATTCCG
>JAAZKF010000161.1 GCA_012799975.1 Burkholderiales bacterium | reverse complement strand
CGGATGAATATCGACACCCTGGGTCGGGTCTCGCTGTGTGGTCAGGATGTATCCTTCCGCAGTTCCAAGCTTTTCCCCAACATCAACGACCTCTCGGTCAAGGAGGTCTGGCAGGGTGAGACCTTCACCTGGTACCGTCGATTACACCTGGAGGGGCGCGGTGCCGAAGCCTGGCCCTGTCGGGGCTGCTCGGCCTGGTTCGCCGGCATCAGGGACTGGAAATACGGATGGCTTCGCGTCCTGAAGACCTCCGGTGAACGCTACCAGGAGATGATGAAACGGGACCTGGGAGTTGACGTCGAGCTGTACCAGCCGACCCCCTGATCCCGCCTGAGTGCCCCCCAAATCCTCGTGAAGGGCCGGTTCATCCGGTCCTTCACCCGTTCTTGGGGCAAAGTTGGTCAAGTCCCCCAATAATCATGTATGATCTGGATCATCAACAGGAACCGGACGCTCGATGAAAGAAGCATCGCCTTGCCATACAGTGGCGATTTCACGGGGGCGTCCGGCTGGAGAGGTCCACCCATGAAAGGCTCTGCAGGATTTCTAGAGCGCCTGACCCGGGACGAGAGGATGGCCCTGGAGCCCTTGCTGCGTCCCAAGACTGTCCATCGGGGTGAGATCCTCTTCGAACAGGGAGCCGAACCGGAATGGTTCCTGTTGGTGCTCCGGGGAACGATGAAGGTCTGCCGTTCCTCCGGCCTGGGCCGTGACGTGATCCTGGAAATCCTCTTCCCGGGCGATCTGTGTGGAGCCCTGTGCGCCCTGGACCACCGACCCTATCCGGTCAGTTGCGTCGCCCTCCAGGACGGCGAAATCCTCCGCATCCCCCGGGACGAGTTCCTGGTCTTATGCTCGCTCCACCCCGGAGTCCTGGCCAAGGCCGTCCCCGACTGCCAGGAGAAAATGCGCCTGCAGCGCCAGATGCTGGTCGGCATGGCGGTCGAAAGGGCTGAACAGAGGGCTGCCCGAACCCTGCTCCTGCTGGCCGAACGCCTGGGCCGACGAACTCCCAAGGGCCTGCTCACCCCGATGATGTTGGACCGTCAGGAGTTCTCCGAGATGATCGGTACCACCGTCGAGACGGCCATCCGGGTCCTCAGCCGGATGCGCAAGGACGGTATCATCCACGAAGAAAAGCAGAACTTCCTGGTCCTGGATGAGGCCCGCCTGGCCCAGATGGCGGGCCTGGAAGACGAAATATCTACCCCGGGAGAGTGCCGGGAAGACCGCCCAGCGAAAACGTGCCTGGGCTGTCTGGCCTGTTGACCGAGACTCCCCCGAACCAGGATTTTTTTCAAAACCTCCCAGGCTCCGCCCATGTCGCGTGAAAAGAGCCCGGGAAAACCCCTGCCCACCGGAGACCAAGCATGACCAATAATAAAAAACCAAAAAACACCCGGGAAATGACGCCCGCCGAGGCGGTCTCGCTCCTGAAGAATGACTCGAACGTCTTCCTGCACGGCGCCTGTGCCTCGCCTCTGGTCCTGGAGGCCGCCATGTGCGAGCGAACGGACCTGAGAAACGTCAACCTCTACCACATCCACAAGAACGGACCGGCTCCCTTTGCTGCGCCCGAATACCTGGGCCGATTCCGCTCCGTGTCGCTTTTCACCGGTTCCAACGTCCGCCAGGCCATCGACGAGGGAAGGGCGGACTTCGTCCCGATCTTCCTCTCGGACATTCCCTTGCTCTTCCTTTCCGGCCAGATCCATCTGCACGCCGCCATGGTCCAACTCAGCGAACCGGACCAACACGGTTACTGTAGTCTGGGGCCCTCGGTCGACACGGCCCTGGCTGCTGTGCAGTCCGCAGACCTGGTCATCGCCGAGATCAACAAGCAGATGCCCCGGACCCACGGCAGCGGTTTCGTGCACCTCAGCCAGGTGGACGCCTTCGTCCCTACCGACTATCCCCTCAGCACCGCCTCCCACGGCCGCGGCGGAGAAGCCGAGGAAACCATCGGGGAGATCATCGCCGGACTGATTCAGGACGGCTCGACCCTGCAGATGGGCATCGGCGCCATTCCCGACGCCACCTTGGCCCGGCTGGGCGACAAGTGCGACCTGGGTATCCACACCGAGATGTTCTCGGACGGCCTGGTCCCCCTGGTGGAAGCCGGAGTTGTCAACAACTCGCGAAAGACAGTCCACAAGGGCCGGATCGTGACCAGCTTCGTCTCGGGCAGCAAGAAGGTCCTGGATTTCATCGACGACAACCCGATGTGCGAATTCCATCCTTGCAACTACACCAATGATACGGCCCTGATCCGTCGCCACGACCGGATGGTAGCCATCAACAGTGCCTTGGAGATCGACCTGACCGGGCAGGTCTGCGCCGACTCCATCGGGCATCGGGTGTACAGCGGAATCGGTGGCCAGATGGACTTCATCCGGGGAGCCGCACTGGCCCGTGAGGGTAAAGCCATAATCGCCCTGCCGTCCACAGCCAAGAAGGGGACGATCTCGAGGATCACCCCAACGCTCAAGTCCGGAGCCGGCGTCGTGACGTCTCGTGGCCATGTGCACTGGGTGGTGACCGAATATGGAGCCGTGAATCTGCACGGCCGGACCCTGCGCGAGCGAGGCGAAGCCTTGATCTCCATCGCCCATCCGGACTTCCGCGAGGAGCTGAAGAAGCGACTTCAAGAACAGCGGCAATTCGTCTTGTCCTGACGCGATTGCCGCGTCGGTCCCGATGCCCGTTCCTCCTGAGGAACGGGCATCGCTCTTGGCGAAAGTCAGGCCCGCCCCGGAATATGCCCGGTTCCGACAGGATCAAATTCCGTCGCTGAGGATGGTCACGGTGCAGTGGACCGGGTGGGGGTTGTGTTGAGGAGGACCCGGCGCATCCGGGAGCCTCACAGACCTCCCGCCAAGCGGATGAACCCGTCCATGAGACGCCGGGTCACCGGCCCGGGACAGCCGAGTTCCCGACCATCGATCGAGCGAAGTGGCGCCACCGAACGGGAGGTGCTGCTGAGGAAGGCCTCTTCGGCCTGGACCAGGCATTCCGCCGACAGTTCCTCCTCACGGACCTCAAGCCCCACCTCCCGAGCCAATTTCAACAGGACGGTCCGGGTCACCCCTTCCAGGATTTCCGACTCGATAGAGGGCGTGGCCAATACCTCTCCGGGCAGGATGAGGAAGAGATTCGAGCTGGAGCCCTCGGCCAGATGGCCCGAACGAGTGAGGAGCAGGGCCTCATCGGCTCCGCGCTCGATGGCTTCGAAGTAGGCCAGTCGCGAGTTGAGCAGGTTGCCGGTCTTCAGACCCGGGTTCCGGGGATTCGGGACACTGCGCGGAATCCCCACGGTCACGGCCACCAATCCCTTCTCGAGAACCTCCCGAGCCGTAGCCTGGAAGGGGCCACCGAGGATCATCAGGGTCGGTTTCTGGGATGGGTCGGGCGCGTAGGAAAACTCGCCGGGACCGCGGGTCACGAGCAGGCGGATGTAGTGCTCGCCCACGGGAAGGTGACCGCGCAGCTCCTCCACCCAGCCCGCCAGTTGGGAATCCGACCACTCGATCGGAATCCGCAAACCCCGAGCCGTAGTCCGCAGCCGGCGAAAGTGGTCGGAGAGACGGAAGAGCTCGCCCTGGAAGGTGCGCACGGTCTCATACACACTATCGCCGTAGAGGAATCCGTGGTCGTTGACAGGGATCCGGGCGTCGCGGAGAGGCAGGACCGAGCCGTCGATCCAGGCCAGCATATCGCTCACACGAGGAGGGGGCACCATCCTGCTTTCGGTTACGGAGCAGAGGGTTCCTGCGCGAGGGCACAGGAACCCCATCGCGCGCAACGAACGCACGCTCGATGCTCCCCCCCCCTGCCCCCGAATCTCGACCCTATCGCGTCAAGGTCCTCCGAGATCCGGTCTATGGCAACATCACCATCCCCTACCGGGTCTTGTTGGAGCTGGTTGACTCTCCGGAGTTCCAGAGGCTGCGACGCATCCGACAGTTGGGGATGTGCTTTGCCGTCTTCCACGGGGCCGAGCACTCGCGTTTTCAGCACGCCTTGGGCGTCATGTGGCTGATGCACCGAATCCTCGAGCATTGGCACCAACTCCGGCTCCTGGAACTCTCTGCAGAGGAACGACAAACCGCCTGTGCCGCCGCACTGCTGCACGACGTGGGGCATGGCCCATTCTCGCATGCGCTGGAGCGGGTCTTCTCAGGAGTGGACCACGAGGTCCTCGGGCGTCGGGTCGTCCGACGCCGACTCGGTCCCATCCTGGAGCGCAATGGGCTGGATCCGGCCCGGGTCGAGGCCATCCTGGCCGGGACCGCCCCCAACCCCGTCTTCCACGAGCTTTTGTCCAGCCAGTTGGACGTCGACCGCATGGACTACCTGCAGCGAGACTCGCTGTATACCGGAGTCAAATACGGCCTCTTCGACATCGACCGAATCGTCGACACAATGTTACCCATGCGCGAAGGTCCTGACCAACCCATACTGACAGCCGTAGACCCCAAGGGAACCGAGGCTGTCGAAGAATACCTCTTCAGCCGCTACTTCATGCACTGGCAGGTGTATCTGCATCGGACTGTGCGGGCGGCAGAGGTCCTGCTCAGGGTGGTCCTGCAGCGAGCGCGCGCCGTCCACTCCGAGCGCCCCCAGGCAGTGCACCTGCCTCCGAATCTCCGCTTCCTCTTCGAGGTCCATACCGACGATGAGGATCGGTTCCTGGAGTCTTTCCTGGACCTGGACGACTTCGACATCTTCCACGCCATCAAACTGTGGCGGAGAAGCCCCGATCCCGTCCTGGCCGACCTGGCCACCCGTTTCGTCGGACGCCGTCCCTTCAAGGCCCTGGACCACCCCGGAGAAGGG
Organism: Burkholderiales bacterium; assembly: GCA_012799975.1. Taxonomy (GTDB): domain Bacteria; phylum Vulcanimicrobiota; class Xenobia; order Xenobiales; family Xenobiaceae; genus Xenobium. The sequence continues at coordinate 19,775 of JAAZKF010000161.1, read as the reverse complement.
GAGGTCCTGGACCGGATCCGAGATTCCGTCCGGGAATGTCATGGGGCGGACTGGGAATGGTACATGCACGAAGACACGCCATCCGACCGGGGTTATGGCGTCTACGAACCGGGCAGTGCACGCATTCCGATCCGGGTCCTCCTCCACCCTCCTTCCGGTTGGCAGGAGATCTCCCGGGTCACCCGGACCGATGCCATCCTGGCCCTGGCCCAGCATGTCCGCCATCCCCTGCTGCTGGTAAGCGCCGAAAGTCGGGGACGCCTGCGTCCCTGGCTGGAGAACCGGGCGCGCCAGGAGCCCTGAGAGCCGCCAGCCGATCAACCCGGGTGAGTGCACGGGGAAAGCGACTGATTTCAGGTCCCGCTCCCCGATTTACGGTAGACGTTGCGCCCTCGGTTCTCATCCCAGACGGCGGATTCAGGGAGCCAGGCCACTTGAAGTTTTTTCCCGGGGACCAGGACTCGGCACCGGCACCGGGAATTTTACACCTGCCGCAGAACTTTTCCGTCTTTTTTGGACTTGCTTTTGATCAACCATGCCTGACAAGAACCTGGAAATGAACCGAAGAGGGCGGGCCAGACCCGGCTGGGCTCCTGAACTGGGCCGGAGGCAACCGACCTCCCTTCCCCCCACGCTGGAGAGGGACCATCTTTTCGCGAGGAGGGCGATTCCATGAACCGCAACCACCTGTTTGGAGTCTTCCTGGTCTCCTGCCTGGTGATGGCCGGCCCCGCCTTCGCGGCCCCCACCCCACCCCCGAAGGCCAGTACCCCAATCGTTACAGCACCTGCCGCCAAACCCGCTCCGTCCGCCCCGAAACCCGCGACGGCTCCGACGGAAGATCCTGCCCTGAGCGAGGTGGAGGAGGTTTTCGTCGAGCCACCTGAGCGCCTGCCCGAGAACTTCCAGCCCGAGGTCGACCTCAAGCGGGTGTCCATCGGAAACCAGGCCGGACTGCTGAAGATCTTCCACCGCGAGACAGGCAAGGAAGCCTACTTCCGCACCCTGGATGACTGCAATACCGCCTGGTTCACCCCCGAGCAGCGCCAGGCCATCTTCGCCGAACTGGGTCTGGCTGCAGACGAACTCGAGCTGGCAGCCCGTCAGGTGATGGTGGACTATCCCAAGCTGCCCAAACGGGCCGTGCTGGCCTTCCTGGGGGCTATCGGTTCGGAGCCGACCCTGAACCCTGAGCTGCAGGCCCTCCTGCAGCGCTACCTGGCCGCGCGCTTTGCCATCGAAAAGGACAATATCCTGCGCCGTCAGGCTTTGCTGTCGCTGGCCTTGATGCACCGGGTGGACGCCCAGACCATCGAGATGGTCACCCGGGTCTTCGAGACCGAGAGCAACTTGTGGTTGACCTTCCCGGTCCAGATGTTCTTTCAGCACCATGCCTGCACTATCCGCAAACTTGCCCTCCTGAATGTCATTCGGGAACGGGCCAGATTGGTGGCCTCACTCTATACCGAGAACGTCCTGAAATCCCTGGATGAAGCCTCGGAGTCACAGGAACCGAGCGAGGGTCCCGCCCCTCCGGACACGACCGGAGCACCTGCGGAAGCAACCCCACCCCCAACTGAGGGCGGTCCGGCCTCAGAGCCAGCCCAGCCCCCAGCAGCAGGCGAATCAACCCCGCCGGAATCCACACCCCCGGACTCGACCGGAGCACCCGCGGAAGCAACCCCACCCCCCACTGAGGGCGGTCCGGCCTCAGAGCCAGCCCAGCCCCCAGCAGCAGGCGAATCAACCCCGCCGGAATCCACACCCCCGGCCCCACGGGTGGAGTTTTCGCCCGAAACAGAGAAACCTCAGACCGACAAAACGACACCCCCATCCTCCGGAGGTTCCCCCTGAACCCGCTTGATTCCGGTCGGAGTGGCCTGGAACCCCGATGAACCAGCCTCATCCCGGGCGGGGGATCCCCTCGCTGGACTTGCTGCTGCGCACGCCAGAGGGTCTCGGATTGCTTGAAGCCCACGGCCGGATCCGGGTCTTGGAGGCCCTGCGCGACGGGGCCTCCAGCCTGCGGAGGGCCTCCCGTCTGCCGGCGGATCCGGCAGGCTTCCTCCTGGAACACGCCTCGAGGCAACTCCAGGCCCTGAATCAGCCTTCCCTGCGCCGGGTCCTGAACGTCACCGGTGTGATCCTCCACACCAACCTGGGGCGCTCCATCCTGGCCCCGGTCGCCTTGGAGGCCCTCCAGGAGGCGGCTTCGGGTCCGACCAACCTGGAACTGGACCTGGAGCAGGGGCGGCGAGGTTCCCGCCAGGTCCATGTTCGGGACCTGTTGGCCCTCCTGACGGGGGCCCCCTCGGCCCTGGTGGTCAACAACTGCGCGGCAGCGGTCATGCTGACGGTAGCCACCCTGGCCCGGAATCGCGAGGTGGTGGTCTCGCGCGGCGAGATGGTCGAGATCGGCGACTCCTTCCGCCTGCCCGAGATCCTGAGCCACGCAGGAGCCCGCCTGGTCGAGGTGGGCACCACCAATCGGACCCGGTTGGAGGACTATCGGGCGGCCCTGGGGCCCGATACGGGGCTGGTCATGGTCAGCCACCCTTCCAACTATCGGATCGAGGGCTTCACCGAGAGCCCCGACCCGATTCGGGTCGCCGCCCTGGCTCGAGAACACACCATCCCTTCCTTCCTGGACCTGGGCTCGGGGCTCCTGCTGGATCCCGCGGAACACGGGCTTCCCAACGAGCCCACCGTCCCCGACGCCGTGGCGGCGGGCTTCGACCTGGTCGCCTTCTCGGGGGACAAGCTCTTGGGTGGGCCGCAGGCGGGAATCCTCCTGGGCCGCGCCGACCTGTTGCGAACCATGTCTCAAACTCCCCTGGCCCGAGCCGTGCGCATCGGCAAGCTACCCCTGGCGGCCCTGGAAGCCACCTTGCGCCTGTATCTGGATCCCCGGCGGGTCCTGGAGGAACTCCCCACCATGGTGGCTCTTCGCCTTTCCGCCGAGTCCCTCCGAAAGCGGGCCGAGACCCTGGCCGACGACCTGCGCGACCGCTTGGGAGGTCGAGTCCAGGTGGAGGTCGTCTCCAGCCGCTCCACTCCCGGTGGCGGAGGCATGCCCGGGGCGGAGCTATCGGGGTGGTGCGTGCGCCTGGTCCCCCCGGATGGCGAGCAGGCCTGGGCCGAGCGCCTGCGCCGGGAGCCCATTCCGGTTCTGGCCACCTGCCGGAAGGGAGGCCTGCACCTGGATCTTCGCACCCTGCCGAGCGAAGACGAGCCTGAACTGATCCGGGCCCTGGAGTCCACCGCGCCATGAGCACCAAACACTTCATCCTGGGAACCGCCGGTCACGTGGATCACGGCAAGACTACGCTTCTGAAGGCCCTGACCGGCATCGACACCGACCGGCTTCCCGAAGAGAAGGCCCGGGGATTGTCGATCGACCTGGGCTTCGCGAACCTGGAACTTCCCGGCAGGATCCGCGCGGGGATCGTCGATGTGCCCGGGCACGAGAGGTTCCTCAAGAACATGCTGGCGGGCGTGGGCGGGCTGGACCTGGCCATGCTGGTGGTGGATACCCGGGAGGGGGCGCGCCCCCAGACCCATGAGCACCTGGACATCCTGGACCTGCTGGCAACCCGGGCCGGCGTGGTGGTGCTGACCAAGATGGATCTGGTCGAGCCGGACCTGGCCGACCTGGCCGAGGAGGCCCTGCGCCGGGAATTGGCCGGGACCTTCCTGGCCCAGGCTCCGATAGTGCGCGTTTCAGGATTGACCGGAGAAGGCCTGGACCGACTCCGGGAGACCTTGGCCGAGGCCCTGGAAGGCCTTCCCGTCCGTCCGACCGAGGCCCCCTTCCACCTCCCGGTGGACCGGGTCTTCCTGCGCGCGGGCTTCGGGGCGGTGGTGACGGGAACGCTATGGGCGGGGCGACTGCAATTGGCAGACCGCGTCGAGATCCTCCCCGAGCGGCTGGAAGCCCGGGTCCGGGGCCTGCAGGTACACGGAGAATCCGTATCCGAGGTATGCGCCGGTCAGCGGATGGCCGTGAACCTGGCCAGGGTCGAGCCAGGAAGCCTGCATCGCGGGCAGGTGCTGGCCCCACCCGGGCTGCTGGTTCCCACCCGCAGGCTGGACCTGCGTCTGCGGACGCTCCCGCGGGCCGCCCGCCCGCTGCGCCATCGCGACCAGGTCCGCCTCTACGCCGGCACGGCCGAGGCCCTGGGACGGGTCTTCATGATGGAAGGAGACGATCTCGCTCCCGGGTCCCAGGGGCTGGTCCAGGTGGCCTTGGAAGAGCCCGTCGTGCTCCGCCGTTTGGACCGAGTCATCCTGCGGGACTTCACCGCGCAGCACACCGTGGGTGGCGGTGAGGTCCTGGACCCCGCCGCGCCGCGCCATCGCCGGGGCGATGTCCGGGTCCTGGCCGAGCTGCGCCGCCATCAGGGCAGCGATGCTGCGCAGCCCTTGCTGGCGGTCCTGGCGCGTGCCAGCGGAGGAGCCCGCACGCCGGGGGCCCTGGCCCAGGACCTCCAGCTTCCCCTGCTTGAAGTCCAGTCCCTGGTCGAGGAACTGGTCGCCTCGGGAGAGGTGGTCCGCCTGGGACGCTACGTAGCCCTGACCCACCAGGTCCTCCCCTTGCGTCAGCAGTTGGCGGAGCTTCTGGGAAATCTGGTCCAGGCGGCCCCCTGGAAGGGGGGCTGGCGTAGGGAGGAGATCCTGCGTCTGTTGGGGGCGGCGAAGCCGCGCCTGGCTGAGGAGGTGCTCAGCGAGGCCTGCCGTTGCGGCGAGGTGGTAGACCGGTGCGGCCTGCTGGCCCCGCGTGCGCATGTCCCGCGGCTGGATCCGGCGCAACAGGAAGCCTTGCAGCGGGTCGAGGAGGTCCTGCTGAAAGACCGCTTCACCCCCGTGGATTGGGACGACGTCCCCTACCTGGCCGAGGTAGATGCCCGCTTGTGGAAGGTGCTGGAAGACCATCTGCTGGAGACGGGTCGGGCGGTCCGCCTGACCCCCCAGATCGTGTTCCTGGAAAGCCTGTTGGAGGAGGCCCGTGGGATCCTGGCCGAACGGATTCGCGCCGAGGGCCCCCTGACTGCCTCGCGGGCCCGCGAGGCCCTCCAGACCACGCGCAAGTACGCCATCCCCCTCCTGGAACACTTCGACCAGACGCGCTTCACCCGACGCGTCGGAGACCTGCGGGATCTGGCCTGGAATCCTGAGTCGGGGAAAGACCCCTCGCCCTGATCTCTAGCCTCGGGGGCGCCTATCGAGGAGGGTAACTCCCAGGAATCCGAGCAGGTAGAGTTGAAGCGCCTGTAACCGACCTCGAGGCTGGAGCTGCGCCACGGTAGACGGCGGATTCAGGTGCTGCCCCGGAAGTTGACCCGGGGGCACCGGCGCGGTATCCTGCCGGTGTCATCTTTGGGGGTTGTCAGTACCCAGGAGGTATCGTCCATGTCCCACGCCATCTATGAGGCCCAGAAGACCCAAGGTCGACTGGACGATGCCGGAGAATTCCCCCGGGTCATCCTGCTGGACTCGATCAGTCACTGCAACCTGCAGTGTTCGATGTGCTTCCACGCCAACATGACCCGCAAGCGGGGCATCATGTCCTGGGAGCTGTTCACCAAACTGATCGACGAGATCGCCGAAGAGGACCCTACGGTCCGGGTCTGGATGGTCTTCTTCGGTGAAGCCTTGATGCTGCGCCGCCGCAAGCCCAGCATCTTCGACATGATCCGCTACGCCAAGGCCAAGGGGCTACAGGATGTGGTCCTCAACTCCAATGCCAATCTGCTGGACGAAAACTCAGCACGCCAATTGATCGAGGCAGGCCTGGACGCCATCTATATCGGCATCGACGCCTTCACCCCCGAGACCTACGCCCGGGTCCGGGTGGGTGGGAACTACGAGCGCACCGTGGCCAATGTCCAGAAACTCCTGGCGCTCAAGAAGGAGATGAACTCGACTGCTCCCGAGATTTTCGTGCAGTTCGTCGAGATGGACGCCAACGCCGCCGAGAAGGAAGACTTCATCCGGTTCTGGACCGAGCAGGGCGCCCACGTCAAGATCCGCCCCAAGGTGAGCTGGGCCGGCAAGATCGAGGCCCCCAACCTGGTCCTGGGCCAGGAAGAGCGCTGGCCATGTTACTGGGCCATGCGCAGTATGTCCATCACCGACCAGGGCAAGGTGGTGACCTGCGCAGTCGACCTGGACGGCAGGCACGTAGCCGGAGATGTGACCACGCACACCCTCAAGGAAGTGTGGAACGACGGTCTGAAGAAACTGCGCGAGGCGCACCTGGAACACCGCTGGGAAGACCTGCCCGGTATCTGCCGGGATTGCCGGGACTGGCAGTCGGCTCGGGCCGACTACTACGACACCAATCCCGGCTAGGAACCCGGGCCCGGTCGTACGGGCCGGCCGCAATTCTTGCAGAAGCGGGCGCCGGCGGGCAGGGCCACCTGACACTCCGAGCAGGAAGCCACCCGCAACGGAGCACCGCAGGCTTTGCAGAAGCGAGCGCCGGGGACAGCAGGCTGACCACAGCGGGGACAGGTGATGGCTGCGGGTTCGGGAGTCCCCCCTCGGGGCGACAGACCCTCCGGCTCCGGTTGTATGTCCCTGGCCGCTGCCCGCGAGGCCGCTACCTGGCCCACCACCCGGGCCGCCCCTGCCAGCAATGACCCGGCCGAGAGACCGGCGAGCCCTGCTCCTCCAATCCTGCCAGCCTCCCCGAGGTCACCCGGCCCTCCTCCTACTATTTCGTCTAGCGGACAAGGAGGTGCCGTCGGGTCGGAGGGGATGGTATCGGACAGCGAAGCTTCCTCGGCTGCCTGGAATTTGTCCTCCAGACGGTCCAGGCCTTCCTCGAGGTGGCGCAGGAGCTCGGTCTCGGGAACGACCTGCCCGGAGGCCAGGCGCGCCCAGGATTCTCCACCGGGTGGTCCGGCGACCCACTCTCCCGTGGCCTTCCAGGTCACGGCGAAGGAACGCTCAGGCCCGGTCAGCATCAGGCTGCGGGCGCTGCCCACCCCCCCGGGGCCAAGGCTGACCAGACTTCCCTCGCGGAAGACCCAGCGAATCCCCTCCTCCTCGACCGCCTCCCAGTCCCCCTCCTCGGCCGCCTCTCCCCAACGGACCTGTCCCAGAAGGGCGCGGGCGGCCGCCTCCAAGGCTGCCAGGCGCATCTCGGAGGGGATGCCCTCCGGGATCAGCGAGAAGACCGCGCGGAGTGCAGGCGCAGCCAACGCCCCCGGGAGCCGCCCGGTCAAGACCAGCCCTCCGGAATGGGGTAACCCCAAGCCTTGTCGGCTTCCCGCATGATCTCGTCCTCCCGATACAGTTTCGCGGTGTAGGCCACGTGAGCTGGAAGAATCACCGCAGCCACCTCCACAACCCCGACCAGGGTCTTACCACCACGGGCCACTGCCTTGAGCCAGTCCCAGACCTTGTCCATTTTTTCGATGAAGGTGGTGATTTGAGGCTGAAGCGCCAGGAAGGCCGCCATCGACCCCCCTCCCGTGGGGAGGCTGAACACCAAGCCCAGCAAGGCCAGGATGAGGTTGGCCCCGCGGCAGGACCAGACGACCCCGCACTCCAGCCAATCCAAAAGGGTGGTGAACCACTCGGCGTAGCATTCCCAGGCCTCGGCCGTGAAACTGTTGGCCTCGATGGTCTCGTAATACCAACGAAAGGCGGCGTGGAGCTGTTCTTTGTCATCGCCACCTCTGGTCAGGTTGAAGGCCCGGGTCCGCGTCAAGGCGCTGGCCAGGGCCTCGGCGCTGGCGTTCAGTTGTCGAGACTCCAGATTGCGACCGATGTAGGGGACAATCCCGTCTGAGGGCATACCTCCGACGATATCGCTGAGGGAGGGTTTGAAGACGACGTCATCCAGGGTATTCCAGAAGACCTCTCCCAGCAAGGGGTAGTACTTGTTGGCATACTTCTTGGCCACCGGACGGATGAGCGAGAAGAGCATCGCGGAGAGGTAGACCACCGCATAGGTCCCGAAGTTCCAGATCCGGTTCAGGAGCCCCAGCATGCAGGACAAGGTTTCGTCCAGCAAACCGGCAGACTCCTGGGCCATCTTATGGTTGAGCAGCACATCGTCCAGGGCCCGGGCCGCTTTGTCGCGTTCGGGCAACAGATCGCTCAGGCTCTTGCGCGCCTTTTCCAGGTTTCCCTGCAACCCCCCGAGTTCCAGTTCCAGTTTCCTGACCTGCTTTGTCCAATGGGCCTTGGTGCGGGGTCTCACGGCTGTACCCAAGGTCTTCTGGGCCTCGGCCAGTTGGGACTTCAGTTTGTTTATCTCGGGGACCAGATCATCGGCCATCTGGCGAGCCGAGGCCAACTTGCCGTCCAGCCCCTCCAGCAACTTCCTGGCCTGGCTCTCGGCCTTCTTGAAGAAAGACGTATCCGGGCAGACCATCTGACCCCGCTGGATGGGGAAGGGGCCATCGTCCGGGGTCTTGGGGAGGCGGGACTTCAGATTTCCGGGCATCTTGCCCTTGGCGAAGAAACCCTTGCGTTGGAACCAGTTGGTGAACCTCTGGCCCAACGAGTCGAATCCATCCATGACCCGACGCATCAAGCCGACCACGGGTTTCATGGCTGACCGGACCTTGGTGTGGGAAGTCAGGAAGCGAGCGGCCCGGTTGAAGAGGGCCTTGGCCTTGTTGGTGATGCCCTCGATCATCTTCCCGACCAACTTGTCACCCCACTGGGTGTAGCAGGCCGCCGCCAGATTGCGGCAGAAAGCGGAAAAATCCTTGCTGACAACGCTATATCGCCGCTTCAACAGGGCGCGAGCCATCGACACGACCCGAGTCGCCGCAGCCAACAACTTCACGCTGAAGATGGTGTTCTCATAATCCTTGGGATCCTGCCCGGCCAGCCTTTCGACGAACTCGACCCCGGCGAATTTCTTGAAATCCTGGACCAGCGACTGTAATCGATCCGGGGCCACGGGAAGCTCGGCCAGAGGCGCAATCTCCAAAAGCCTATTTTGCAGCCCCGCGGTCTCGGAGTTCAGAGCCAGGCGCACGATCAGCGTATCATCCGGCCCCGCCCCCTCGCCCAATTTGGCCACTCCGTCCTTATCGGTAGTGAGCCTGGTCCCCGCGATCTCCACCGTCGCGTGGGCCACGGGTCGGAGCTCCCCACTACCCTGCTTCGGCTTCGGAGGCAGGACCAACACGTTGACCGCACCCGACCGGGAAAGCTTGATCTCTTTTTCGAAGGCTTCAAATCCCGGTTTGGAGACCTTCAAAGTAAGGGTCCTCTGCCAGGCCAGACGAAGGGCCTGCGAGCCCACCTCGTAGCGGTCGGGCCCCGCCATCGCCACCACCTGCACCGAGGAATCCCCCCCCTGTCCCAGGGCCGCGACTCCCTGGAAGGTCGGAGACCGATAGGCGACCTGGAGATGGCCTGAGTCGTCGGTCAGGCTCGAGGAAGGCTGGACGGTCCCCAGCGCCGGTTCGAGCCGGAACTCGGCGAATATCCCTGCAACCCCGATATTCCGGGAATTCAGCACCTCCAATCGAAGGGTGGCCTGGACCGGGGCCCCCTCCTCGGTCCCCGGAGCCAGTCCCAAGCAGGCATCGGTCGGGCTCAGAAGCTTGAGCGCCGCCCGCAGGGGACGCACCTGCATGCGAACCGTGCGTGACTCCAGGCGTTTCCCCCCGGGACCGGTCCCCTGGAAGAGCAGCGCCCCCCACACGATTCCAGGACCGAAGCAGGGCTTCGTCGACTGGAACTTCACCATCAGGCCAGTGGCAGTCCGTTCCACGGTCACATCAGCCCCGCCCCCCCCCTCGCCGGGTTGCTGCGAGACCTTCAAATCGGCATTCACCGGTTCGTGTTGAGGATTACCGCGGGCATCCACCCGATGACAGGTGACCTCCAATAAGGTGCAACTGCACCCGTCTCCTTCCAGTTCAGCGCAGGCCCCAGGTGCCAGTTCGCCTTCGCTCCAGGAACTTCCCAGCTGCTGCCTCTGGCGGATCTGCAGGACATAGGGGACCAGTAGGACCTCGACCTGGGCCGTCATCCGGGGAAAGGGACGAGGGAGCGGGACGCCCGGGGGAAGGGCAGCGCTGACCATGGTCATGGCCATCTCGGTGGCTGGATCAGCCACGACATGGATCAAGGCCCGGTCGTCGGCAGGAAGGACGGCTTCCGGATTCACCGACACGGTGGCCAGCTTGTTCGAGCCTTCTTCCGCAATCTGGAAGTTCAGACATGGGGGGGCCGCGGTCAGTTGTAACGTGAGGGGGACCTCCCGATCCGGCTCGGACAGCGAGCGGACCCGCACCGCCAGATCTCCGGTGGTCCACTCCGAGCCGTTGAAGCCCAAGGTGATCGGACGAGGTTTGGAGCTCATCAGCCCTCTCCCATCCGGCCTTCCAGGGCGGGTCCTCCCTCTCTTTTGAGCGGGCGGCTCACCGACTTCCCCAGGCCGAAGAAGTGCGGATCTCCAACGCGTAGCCTCCGCCCAGGGTAAAGACCACCGGCGCTGCGACGGGTTGGCCGGCCAGTACGGCCCGCACCATGAGGGTCGCGCTGGGGGCAGGAGCGTCTCCCTCGGGCTCCCGGGCCCGGACGTAGACGGCCCGCCGCGAGCCGGCAGCCTGCGGCCCCGACAAGGCCAGGGCCCCGGAGGACGAGCTGAAGGAAATCGACGAGAAAGCGGCCCCGACCAGGGGTGGAGGGGCGTTGCGAGCGCGGATGGAGGCGTAGACCCAGAGGCCCTCGGCAGCCCCCGGGGTCAAATCGGTGCGGCGGTCCTGGGTGACCACCTCCAGACGGAGCTCGGGAGGGGGGGCATCCTGAGCCTCCGGGGTTGCGGAGCCTGGAAGCGTCAGGAGCTGATTGAGGATCGTCTGGCCGTTCACCGCCACCGCGATGATCACCGAGATGATCCCCTTGAGCGGAGGGCCCATCCAAATGGTGTCCATCGCGTCTTCCGGGCTGCTGCAGTCGTCCGCCCAGCCCAACTCGCTGGCCAGGCAGAAGAGCAGGAGCGTCAGCAACAGGCGAATCCAGGGGCTGAGCGCCCCGGGTCGACGGGGAGCATCTGCCTTGAAAAAAGCTCTGGTTTCCTGGCGCCCCAGCACGCACAGCACCTCGCGAAAGAGTTCTCCCTAATTCCAGGAACCCGGTCGCCCCCCCCTCTGGAACGGCTTCGCCATGAGCAGAGGGCAGTCCTGGACGCCCTCTGCAGGGGATCCGGACGGATGGCGAAACCCGGGGCATCCAGATTCCCGAGGTTCACGGTCATGCCGACCTTTTGCGTTGCCCAAAGCCAGTTGGAACTGCACCAGGGAGATTGCCTGGAGTTCCTGCCCGGATTGCCCGAGTCCTCGGTGGACGTGGTCGTGACCTCGCCTCCCTACAACATCGGAGTCCGTTACGGCGTCTATGACGACACCGGGCTTTCCCGGCAGGAGTATCTGGACTGGCTGACCGGTTGGGCCCTGCAGGTTCGTCGGGTCCTGAAGCCCGATGGTTCCCTCTTCCTGAACCTCGGTTCCAAGCCCTCCGACCCCTGGGTTCCCTTCGAGGTCATCATCCGCCTCAAGGAGATCCTGTCCCTGCAGAACGTAATCCACTGGATCAAGTCCATCACCATCGAGAAGGATTTCGTGGGCGAAGGGGCCGGCCTGGCCCAGGATCTCACGGTGGGCCACTACAAGCCCATCAACTCCAATCGTTTCCTCAACGACTGCCACGAGTACGTCTTCCACCTGACACACCGGGGAAACGTCATGTTGGATCGCCTGGCCATCGGGGTCCCTTATCAGGACAAGTCCAACCTGCGCCGCTGGTCGGCGGCGGCCTCGGATCGACACTGCCGAGGCAATACCTGGTTCATCCCCTACCGGACCATCCAATCCCGCAGCTCAGACCGCCCCCACCCCGCTTCATTCCCGGTGGAACTGGCTTGTAAATGCATCCTGCTGCACGGGGCCCGGCCCGGCTTGAAGGTTCTGGACCCCTTCCTGGGGATCGGTCACTCTGCCTTGGCGGCGATCCAGACCGGCTCCGACTTCCTGGGCTGCGAGCTAGACCCGGAATACTTCGAGGTGGCCTGCCAGGTCGTCGCGGAAGCCTGCCCTACCCCCCGGGCCGAGACCTCCGCGCCCCAGGAGGCCCGGGCCAGGCAGATGGAACTCTTCTGAGCCCACGCAGGGGGCCGCCCCCCAGCGAAGAAGGCGCCCTCCGATGAACTCGATTTTGAGTCCCGAGGACGTGCGGGTGGTGCTGGTCAGCCCCGAGGGCGAGGCCAATATCGGGGCTGTGTCCCGCTCGATGGTCTGCTTCGGAGTGCAGGAGCTGGTGCTGGTCACCCCCTATCGCCAACCGGCTGAAGAGGCCCGGAACTGGGCCTGCCATGGCCTGCCGGTCCTGGAAGGAAGCCGGATCGCCTCCAGCCTGGATGAGGCCCTGGAGGGCGTCAACCTGGTCGCCGGCCTGACGCGGCGGGCAGGCAAGCGCCGTCACCGGATGCTCTCGCCGGTCGAATTCAAGACCCGGATCCTTCCCCGCTCGCTGCCCTGCCGGCTGGCCCTGGTCTTCGGTACCGAAGAGAGCGGCCTCTCCAATGAAGAGCTCGACCGCTGCCACCGCCTGATCAAGATCCCCAGCCGGGGCTCGCTGAACCTGGCCCACGCCGTCAGCCTGATGCTGTACGAGCTCTTCGGCCGCGCAGAAACCATCAGCTCGACCCGGACAGCGCGCCTGGCCTCGCCCGAATTGCGCCGGAAGATGCTTGATGCCTTGGCCGGCCACCTCCAGGCTATGGGATATCCCTTCCATCAGGCCAGCCTGGAGGAGGAGATGACCAAGCTCTCCGACATCCTGGAACGAGCCGAACTCGAGGAGTGGGAGACCAACTTCCTGGGTGGGATGTTCAAGCACCTGCGCATCCAGTTCGAGCGGGCCCGCGGCCCGGGCTGAAAGCGGGGGCAGAAGGCCTCGTCAACAGATGCCGGAGCAACCGTCTGGATCCGGTCTGGCGTGAGGATCCAGAGGGTCGAGGTGGGCTTCAAAAGCCGATCCCACCGCCTCCGGAAAAAGTTCGTCTTGAGTCCAACGAGCTCAGGACGGTCCCTACTCCCCGGCCTTCAACAACTCCATGATGGCCGCCCCATTGTGCTGCCAGAGCAGGTCCATGGTGTGCAGCATGTTCTCGGAGAGTTCCAAGGCATCGGGAACGTGCTGGCGCAACAACTCCAGGATCACCATATAGCGAATCCGGGCGCTGGTAATATCCTCCCTTTCGGCGGTCCCGGAAAGCTGCTCGACCAGGGAAAGACCCGAGAGGTGCGCGACGATGGCGGCCACGCACAGGTCGAAACCGAGGCCCTCCTCGGCCTGGATCGCCGCGGCCAGTTGCATGGCGATCGCGACAGCCTGGATCTGCTCCTGCTCTGCGAAGACCAGGGTCTGGACCTCCAGCCCCTCTTCCAGCGGCTCGATCCGGGCCCCGGTGGGTTCCTGGGCGGCCAGGGCGAACTGCTCGGCCAACAGGAAGAACTCGGCCGCCTCACACAGGAGGGAGGCCAGGGGGCCGGGAGTCCCACCCAGGATCCAGGGGGGCGCCATGCCGGGATTTCCCCTGACCGCCGAGACCATGAGCTCGACGAAGCGCTGATGGACCTCCGTCGCGGTCCGCAGATGCTCCTCGATGCCAGTGCGGTGGAAGCCCAACCCCTCCTCGCCGTCCTCCAGACGGAGGACCGGCAGGCAGGAGGCCAGGACCTTCCCCAGCAGATAGGCGAAGAAGAGCGAGCCGGCGAAGAGCACCGGGACCCGCTCACCCTCAGGCGTCAGGAGCACCCGCCCTCCCTGGCCGGGCAAAGGCAGCACGCCCCAGGCGGCGGCCGGGCCTGCCGGCATCTCCTTCCTGGCAGCGAGTTCGAGAATCTGCCCGCCCATCTCAGCCAGAATCGGCTGACCGAAGAGCAGGTCCCGCCCCGCTTCCACCCCTGTCCACTGAGAAGCCCAGAAGGGCTGGTTCCCGGCCTCCTCGGCCCGGTCCAGGCTCTCCTGCAGGGTCTTCGCCGCCTGCTCGGCCTGGGCGCGAGAGAACCAACCCACCATCGACTCCTGCAAGGAGCGCAGGAAGCGTCCGGCAGGGGTGGACTCCAATTCCGGGTCTGCCGTCGGACGGATGCGCTCGTCACGGTAGCGGCGCAACACCGCATCCAGGTCCGGTACTTCCAGGGCTGCCTGGACCTGCGCGCCACAGGCGACCGCCTCCTCATCCTCTTCCGAGCCGGAGCGCTCTTGAAGATTCCGGGCTGCTTCCAACCAGAGGGGGTCTGGCCCGGGAGGAATCCCTTCCGTCTTCAGGACCTCCGCCGCCCGGGGGACACACTCCTCGGGGTTCGGAGCAGCGGGTGCGTCCAACAAGCGGACTAGTTGAGCCAGGGCAGATGGATCCCAGCGATGATGGAGGCTGTACAGCAGGGCCACCAGGGCTGCCTCGCCCCGGCCGAGCTCGGCCAGGCACCAGCCCAGAATCCGCCAACCCCAGGCCAGGTCCTTCGGAACATGGCACAGAGGCAGGGTCTGCAGGGCTTCCTGGAAGGCCTGTTCCGCACGACCCAGATCTTGGAGGACCTCCAGGCGCAACAGGCGGAGACGCGCTGAAACCGGCCCGCGTGAGACGGCCTGGCCGAGAACCTCCAAGGCCTGCTCGGGCTCATCCCGAAGCAGATGGATCCGTGCCTGCAGGATCAGGAGGGGTCGATGGGAGAGCGGACTGGGGCGAAAGGTCTTGGCCTTGGGGTCGGTCAGTCGATGGAATTCCGCTTCCAGGGGGTCCGAATAGTCGACGAAGGCCGCGTCGAGGTCGGACTCTCCCAGCCCCTGCACAGCCTGTCGCAACTCGTCGAGCAGGTTCTGAGCCTGGTCGAGACGCCCCTGCTCGAGGTGTTCCCAGGCCTGTTGCTGCAAGGCCTGCATCCTCTCCATCTCCGCGTCCAGGACCCGGGCCGCCTCCGCTCGTTGCTCGGCGGGCATCAAATCATAGAAGATCCGCCCTAGTTCCCTCAGGAAGGGTCGAGCCCAGGGTTCCTCGCGATAACGCTCGGCCTGCTCGTTCAGGAAGGGCAGGTCCCGCTCCGGGTCCCCGGTCAACTGTTCACGGATCCCAGCCAAGATCCGGGCATAGGGAGTTGGATGCGAATCCATGCTTAAGTCTCCTCACAGAATCGGGTTCCCCATCATGATATCCCCGCGCGGTGACAGAAGATGTCAGATCCAGTCTCCGCCGGCACACCGTCTGAGGTGAGAAGCGAGGAGTCCCAAGTGAGGTGAGTGAGCCTCCGGGAACGGCGGCCGAAGGTACTACAGGCTGGCGACTTTCAGGTCATAGCGGTCTCCACCAATACCCGGCTACGACCGCTGCCCTGCGGTTCGACCAGGACCCGGGCTCCCAGGCGCTCGGCCAGGCCTGAGACGTGCGAGATGATGCCGACCTGGCGCCCTCCAGCCTGCAGGGATTCCAAGCAGGACAGCGCTACCTCCAGGGTCTCGGCATCCAGGCTGCCGAAGCCTTCGTCGATGAAGAGGGAGTCGATGCGGGCCCTCTCGGCAGCCAGGGCCGACAGACCCAGGGCCAGGGCCAGCGAGACCAGGAAGCTCTCGCCTCCCGAGAGGCTCTGGACGCTGCGCACCGCGTCACCCATATCCATGTCCACCACCTGGATCGCCAGGTGTTCCTCGGCCACCCTGCCGGAGGCCTCGCGGGGAGGAGGGACCCGTTCCAGGCGATAGCGGGGTGCCAGGTCCACCAGGTTGGCGTTGGCCTCGGCCAGCAGGGCCTCCAGGGTCAGGCTCTGGGCGAAGACCCGGAAGCGCTTCCCGTCGGCCGAGCCGATCACCTCGCGCAGACCCTCCCAGACGCGCCAGCGCTCCCGACGTTCCTCCAGCTTCCGGGCCAAGGCTTCGCTCTGTCGCCGGTTGGCGGCATCCTGCTCCAGGGCGCTCTGGACCCGGGCCATCTTGAGCTGCGCTTCGGACTGGGCCTCACGGGCCACCTGAAGGTCCTGTTCAGACTCCGCGGCCGTG
Organism: Burkholderiales bacterium; assembly: GCA_012799975.1. Classification (GTDB taxonomy): domain Bacteria; phylum Vulcanimicrobiota; class Xenobia; order Xenobiales; family Xenobiaceae; genus Xenobium. Next base: position 3,740 of record JAAZKF010000161.1, on the reverse strand, counting down.
CGTGCGGGCTGCCCCTGCGACTCGTGTTCTTCCAGGGCGCGGGTGCGCTCTTGGAGGACGGTCTCGAGATCCCGTCGGCGGGTTTCGAGCCCCTCAAGTTGCACACGCACCTTATCCGCCCAGTCAGCTCCCCGTTCCAGGCGCCGGCGCAGCTCGGCTTCCTCCAAGCCTGCCCGGGCCAGGGCTCCTTCCAGGGCCTCCCGGGTTAGCCGGGCCTGGCCTTCGCGACGGGAAGCCTCCTCCCGGCGGGCCTGCAGATGGCCTTCAACCTGGGCCAGCAGGGAGGCAGCCTCGGAGTCGCCGCGGCGGGCCTCCTCGCAGTCCCGGACGGCGACTTCCAAGGCCTCTCGCAGACGCTGTTCGACCCGCGCGACAGGCTCTCCGTCCAGGACCCGGGCCCGCTCAGCTTCCAGGCGGACCTTCTCCTCCAGGAGGAGGCGCAGGGAGTCCTCCTTCTCGGCCAGGGCCCGGGTCTCGACCTCCAGGCGGGCCTGGAGCGCGGTGAGATCGGTCGCGAGTCGGGCCAGATCCTGCCTGGCTGCTTCGCTCTCCTCCTGGTACCTGTTCCACTCCGCGACCCTCTTCTGGCAATGCTCCGCGAAGGTTTGCGGATTACGGCGCAGGGGTTTCTCCCAACCGGGAACCTCGGCGAAGGGCTCGCGGAGTTCCCCGAACGCCGCCTCCCTCCCCCGGGCAGCCTCGTCCTGTTGACGAGCCGAGGCCTGGGCTTTTTCCCGGGCCTCGCGGGCCACCTTCTCGGCCGCCTGGACCCGATCCAGGGCCTCCTCGAGTCCCTTCTGCTGCCTCTCGACCGCTGTAGCCGCCTCCTGGGCGGTCTGGTCCAGACGAAGAGCCTCCTTCTCGAGCCGCCGCACCGCCTCGCGCTGCTCTTCGAGTTCGGCCAGGGGCCCCGCCAGACAACCGGGAGCCAGGGGCGGCAGGTCGGGGTCGGCCTCTGCGGCCTGGGCCCAGGTCGTCTCGTGAAGTTCGGCCTCGCGCCCCAAACACTCGGCCTGGCGCAGGTGATCCGCGGCCTCGCGCTGCCAGATCTCTTGGCGCGTGCGGGCCTGGGCCAGGGCTGCGGTCAAATCCCGGGACTGCCGTTCCAGGTCGGCGACCCGCTCCTGCTGGGCTGCAAATGCTCCCGAGGTCGGGGGCTGCCCATCTGCGAAGGGGTGCTCGATCGCCCCGCAGAGAGGGCAGGGCTCGCCTGGTCGCAGTGCAGCTCGTCGGTCTTGAAGGTCCAGGCTGGCCCGAAGACCCTCCAGGGCGCGGCGGGCCTCCTCCAGACGGGCCTGGAGCGTCGCCAGTTCAGCCTGACGACCGGCCTCGCTCTCGGCCTGGGCGGCTTTGGCCAGACGGGTCTGGGCCTCGGCGCGGGCCTGGGCCTCCGCCTGCCTGGCCTTCCCAGCCTCCTCGGCGGTCCGGGCCAGACCGCGCAGGTGCTCCAGGTGTCTTTCGAGGCCCTCGCGCCGGCTGGTCAAGGCCTCGAGAGGCTGGGCCCGGCGGCGGGCCGCTACCTTTTCGGAAGCCTCGCGGGCCACGAGCAAGGCCTCGGAGGCCTGTTTGCGAGCCTTCTCAGCCTCCAGGAAGGCGGCCTGGGCCTGCTCGGCGGCCTCGGCCAGGCCGGGACGCCTGGACTCTTCGGAGGCCCAGACCTCGTCCTCCTCGCGGAAGCGCTGGAGCTCGCGCTTCCAGCGATCCCACTGGCGGACCAGCTCGGCTAGGTTCTCCTTCTCCTCGAGCCACCCCAAAGCTCGCTCCTGGCGGCAGCTCGACTCTGCCACCTCCTTCTCCAGGGCGACCTGCCGCTGATGCTCAGCGGCCTGGGACTCGCGGGCTCCCAGGACCTGGGCGCGCAGCGGCTCCAGACTCGAGGCCAGGGCATCCAGGCCCAGATCCAGTTGACGGGCCTTCTGGAGTTCGGGTTCCAGGCGGGCGCGCTCCTCCTCGGCATGGGTACGGGCCTGCTCCCGGGCGGCCAGGACAGCCTTGGCCTGCAGGCGGGCCTGTTCTCGCGAGGCCCGGATCTGCTCGGTCTCGCGCAGTTCCTCCAAAGCCTGCGCCTGGGCCTCCAGCGCCTGGTCCGACTCGCGCAGCACGCCCTTCAAAGGTTCTACCGTCTGCAACCCGGCCAGCTCCTGGCGCAGGGGAGCGGCCTCCTCCCAGGCCTCCCGAGCCTGACCCACCTCCTGGGCGGCCTGCTCCCGAGCCTTCCAGAGTTCAGCCAGCCGATGATGCCACCAGATATCGGCCTCGGCCTGGCGTAGCGAGTCGCTGGCCGCCTGGATTTCGGCTTGGCCGCTGGCCAGCCCGTCCTGCAGGGCCACGAGCTCCTCCTCCCCCAGCAGGCGCATCGCGCCGAGTTCGGCCTCCAGGCGGGCCAACTTGGCCTTCTCCTGAGCTGCGCGCTCGTGGGCGGCCCGGGAGAGGCGCGAGTAGAGGTCGGTGCCGGTCATCTTCTCGAGAAGCTCGGCCCGCTCGTCCCCCGAAGCCTTCAGGAAGGCGGCGAAGTCCCCTTGGGCCAGCAGCACCGAACGGCGGAACTGGGGAAAGGTCAGGCCCAGGCGCCGGGAGATCTCGGCCAGGGTCTCGGTGCGCCGATGGTCCCCCAGGGGATCTCCGGAGGGAAGGGAGACCAGGGTCACCACCGGATCCTGGAGCTTCCCGGAGGCCTTTCCGTAGGCCCGACGCACCTCCCAGCGGGCCCGATAGCGCCCGCCGTCCAGACCCACGAAATCCACCTCGGCATGGGCCTGACCTGCCCCCCGGCGCACCAGCGAGCAGGCATCGTAAGCGCCCAACCGCGAGGCATCCTCCTCCCGGCCGATGCGGGGGCCTCGCGAACCGTCCAGGCGTGGCGTGCAGCCGAAGAGCGCCAGGCACAGCGCGTCCAGCAAGGTGCTCTTGCCGGCCCCGGTGGGACCGGTGATGGCGAAGAGGCCCGCCCCCTTCAGCCCCACCTCCAGGTCGATCTCGAAGTCTCCTTGCAGACTGGCCAGATTCGAGCCGCGGATGGCGAGGATCCTCATTCGGGTTCTCCCTGGACGGATTCGAGAAGTTCGTGGAAGGCAGCCAGCAATTCTGCCGGGGGCTCGCCCTGGTGGCTGCGTTCATAACAACGGCGAAAGACCTCGTCGGGTTGCAGTTCGGAGAGAGAGCGCTGGGGTTGGGCCTCCACCAAGTCAGCGCCCGAACCGGTATAGGAGACACCCAGGCGGATCAGGCGGGGGGCCCGGCCTTCCAGGGCTTCCTCGATCTGCTGCTGGGCCTCGGGTTGGGGGCGCTCCAGGCAGAGCAGCACTTCCAGGAGGGGACGCCGGGCTTCGGGGAGCCCGTCGGCGGGAGGCAGGGCGCGGATCAGTTCCAGGACCTGCTCCAAGGCTTGCGGTCCCTGCTCGGGAAGACGCATCAGCTCCCGGCTCCGGGGCACCTCCAGGGCCTGCAGATCGGCAAGTCCTCCCTCCTCCAGGTCCACCAGCAGCACGTGCTGGCGGTAACGGGCCTCGTCCATCGACAAGGGGATCGGCGAGCCCGAGTAGCGCACCTGGTCGCGCCCGCCCACCCGCTGGGCCCGATGCAGGTGCCCCAGGGCGACGTAGGCCACGGTCTCGGGGAAGATATCTGCAGGCAGGGCCAGTTGGTTGCCGACCTGCACACGGCGCTCGCTGAGTTCCGAGACCTGCCCGCCCACCATGTAGCAGTGCCCCATGGCCAGCAGGGCCTCGCCGGGTCCGGCG
>JAAZKF010000160.1 GCA_012799975.1 Burkholderiales bacterium | reverse complement strand
TCGCCGGGTCCACGCTGAGGGGGAACCCGGTCCTGACAGAGGTCCTCCTCAGCGTCACCGCGCTCCTGGGACGGCAATCCCTCATCCTGGAAGATGGCGAGTTCTGTGGCGCCTTGGGAGCCCTGGAACTGGCGTCCCGACGCTAGAAACCCGGACGGGCCGACACCTTGTCGGGGAATCTTCTGGTCGGGAACCCGGTCCCCATGGCCCCCTAGCGCTTGCCGGACGGGCCTTCAGTTGGAGCCGAAACGCTCGCGGATCTTGCGGTATTCTTCTTCAGAGACGTACTCGCGGATGTTGTCGAGGGCCTGGTCGGGCTGGATGCGGGGTCTTGAAGAGTAGTTCCGACTGGCTTCCTTGCTGGCCTTTTCGAAGATCGTGCGCAGTTCGTCGGGACTGGCTTCCCCCTGGGAATCGAAGTAGCGCATGGCCACCTCGCCCAGGCCGTAGGTCCATCCGAAAACGAACGGGGCGCTTATGAACTTCCCCAGGATCGGGATGAAGTTGGCCACGAAGAGGACGGTGATCTGGCCGAAGACGCTGGCGCCACAAGCTCCGGCCAGGATGGCCAGGACCTTCTCGGGGGGGTCCTTCAGTCCGTAGGCTCGACCGATGGAGATCACCATCGCAGACTGCACTGGCATCAGCAGCACCAGGTCGGAGAAGGGGACCGGGAACAGAACGATGCCCGCTGCCCACAACGAGAAGTTCAGGATGATCTCCCGGGCCCGTTCACGGGTCGACTCCATATCCGGAGGAAGGACCTGCGAGAGGGGAGGCAAGGGGCGGGAGGCGTCCCGGGGAGGCCCTGAGTCAAAATCCTGCCAGGCAGGCCTGGTCGAAGGCTCCGAGGGATAGTCGTAGGATTCCCAATACTGGGGTGGGGAGGGAACCTCCGCAGGGGGAGGCGGCTCGGCGGAGGCTGGAGGCGATGGCTCGGGGACCGACGGGAGTGGCGGAGGGACCGACGACTCCGGGACGGCGGCGACCGGGGCTGGCGGGGCCGGATCCCATCCGCTCCAGGTCGGCAGGGATTCAGGGGGGGGAGCCTCTTTCTGACGCAGGCGTCCCCCACACCGGTTACAGAACCGCGCGGTCTGGCTCACGCCGGCTCCGCATTTCGGGCAGAATCGTGACATCGGCTCTCTCTTTCCCTTTCGAACCCTTCCAGAACCCTTCCCGGGCCTGGGACGACCGAACCGTCCCGTTCGGCACCGTTCTGGCAGGCTCCTACCCGGCACCTCACAGCCCCACTACCGCCAGGTCGCACAGAGGTTTCCCGGAATGCTGGAAGAATATCCGGAGACCTGCGACAGGCAGGCCCGGGGTTCGCCCCGGATCCATGGGCGCTGCCGGAGGCAGCGTCAGAGTTTGGTTTTCGAAGGAGATTCCGGATGAATATCCCCAACCTTCCCGGTCGGCGGGTTCAACAATCGGGCAAGGCCGCGATCATCGTGCTGGTCCTGGTCCTGCTGGTTGCTGTCGGCGTCGGCGCCTGGTACCTGGTCACCCACCGCGGCCCCTCGGGAGCTGGTTCAGGTCTCATCGCCCGGGCCATCCAGATGGCCCCAGCGCGAACCCAGTTCCTGCTGGCTTTTGACCTGGAGAAGGCGGGGATTCCCCGCGATACCCAGACCCAGGTCCTGGGAACCTTCCTGAAGAGCCGTGAGTTCCGGGTCATGAACGAGGTTCTCCAGGATGAACTGGGCATGACCTTGCAAGAGGACTTCCTCCCTTGGATGGGGACCTCGGGAGCCTTCTTCATGGTTCCGGGCGAGGGCAAGCAGAGCCTGTTGGAGGGGATAGAGGATTCCCCTGAGGGACTTCCGCCCTTCCGCGCCCTGGCTGTCCTGCAGATCCGCGACGAGGCCCAGGCCCGGGCCTCGCTGGAGAAGATCCAGGCTTCCGCCGAGGAAGGGGTGACCTATCGAACCGAGGAAATCCAAGGGGTCTCCGTGCACCTCCCGGCCGAGCCCGGCAAGGGACTGGCCTGGGCAATTCACGACCAACAGCTTCTGGTGGGTCTGCTGGCAGCGGATCTGGAAATGGGGCTGAAGCCTCCGGCTGCAGGTCAGGCCCTGGCTGACCAGGCGGGTTTCAAGGCCGCCTCTGGCCAGCTGCGGAGGAGCGATGCGGTGTTGGGCTACGTGGACCTGGAGGGTTTGCTGAAGGGAGCCCCCCTGGCAGAGATCCCTTCGCCGGAGACTGTGAAGATGCTCTCCGCCCTGCGCTTCATGGCGCTGGGTTCGGGGATTTCCGGCCGGGAACTGATCAGCGACTGGCATCTGGGAGTGGACCTGGAGGCGGCCGGTCCGCTGGGCAAGAAGGTCTTCTCGACGAACCACAACATCGCGTTTGAGTCGGCCGGCCTGTATTCCAAGGAGGTCGATACCTACGCGGCCTTCAACCTGCGGATGCTCTGGAACATTTTCTGCGACATCGCCGCGGTCTTCCCTGAAGGCGAAAAGGTACTCGCGAGAGTCGCCAGCCAATTTGGTGAGGTAGGCATTGATCTCGAGCAGGATATCCTGGGCGTGTTCTCGGGAGAGTTTTCCTATTCGGCCAGGAACTCCGGTCGCATCCAGGCGGCCCAATACAAAGCCCTGGGCGAAGGTAGCTGTCAGGATATTTCGGCGACCCTCCAGAACCTCAGCCAGATTCCCCTGATGGCGGCTTTGGGCCTGAAGGACCGGGCTGGTCTGGATCGCCTGCTCGGCAAGATCCCCCCGGTGGCGATGATGCTGTCGAACTTCACGGTCACCGAGGTTGAAGGAGCCAAGGTCTACTCGTCGCCCAAACAGGAGGAGGGGCCGGATGCCCCCTCCTTTGCCCTGGCCTTCTCCGACAAGGAGATCCTGCTGGGTCTGAACGATGCGGACAAGAGCATCGCCGCCGCACTTTCGGCACGCAAGACCGGTGAGAACGTGGGGAGCCTGCCGGGCTTTGCCAGGGTCCTGGCCGACCTGAAATCGGATAACCGGGCCTTCCTGGTCAGTTTCCAGGATTTCGGAAGG
>JAAZKF010000447.1 GCA_012799975.1 Burkholderiales bacterium | reverse complement strand
GGGTAAACCTACCCTACTGCGTCACTCCATCGCTCATAACGAACGTCCGCGGGGCCGGAATATGAACCGGCTGTCCATCGCCTACGGCCTTCGCCCTCAGCTTAGGTCCCGCCTTACCCTGGGAGGACAATCCTTCCCCAGGAAACCTCAGACTTACGGCGGAGAAGATTCTCACTCCTCTTTACGCTACTCATGCCGGCATTCGCACTTCCGATACCTCCAGGGCTCCTCACGATACCCCTTCACAGGCCTACGGAACGCTCCCCTACCGCTGCCAGATAAAAAAAACTGACAACCCGACGCTTCGGTACCCAGCTTAAGCCCCGTTACATTTTCGGCGCACGGCAACATCGACCAGTGAGCTATTACGCACTCTTTAAAGGGTGGCTGCTTCTAAGCCAACCTCCTGGCTGTCAATGAAGCCATACTTCCTTTTCCACTTAGCTGGAATTTAGGGACCTTAACGGTCGGTCTGGGCTGTTTCCCTCTCGACAATGAGGCTTATCCCCCACAGTCTGACTGCCGGGTAATTCATCCTGGTATTCGGAGTTTGATGGAGTTCAGTAACCTGTCAGGGCCCCTAGCTCTGTCAGTGCTCTACCCCCAGGACTCAACACCCGACGCTAGCCCTAAAGCTATTTCGGGGAGAACCAGCTATCACCAGGTTCGATTGGCATTTCACCGCTATCCACAGTTCATCCGAAGTTTTTGCAACAACAACCGGTTCGGGCCTCCACGCACGATTAAATGCGCTTCACCCTGACCATGGATAGGTCACCTGGCTTCGGGTCTACTACTACGGACTAAACGCCCTATTAAGACTCGCTTTCGCTACGGCTACAGACTCTAAAGCCCTTAACCTCGCCCGTAACAGTAAGTCGCCGGCTCATTCTACAAAAGGCACGCGATCAGCCCGGCATAAAAACCATAGGCCTCTCACGGCTCGTAAGCACGCGGTTTCAGGTTCTATTTCACTCCCCTCCCGGGGTTCTTTTCACGCTTTCCCTCACGGTACTACTCACTATCGGTCGGAAGGTCGTATTTAGCCTTGGAAGATGGTCCTCCCAGATTCCCACGGGGTTACACGTGTCCCGCGGTACTCAGGTACCTACCACGGAAGCCTGTGCCTTTTCACCTACGAGGCTATCACTCCATACTGCGCGCCTTTCCAGGCAACTTCGGCTAAAACACAGGTTTCTGACTCCCGGAGCGCCCTGCCGAACACCCACGGTAGGCCCTACAACACCAGGTGAACAACGGCGGCAGCCTATCACGTCCACAAGGTTTGGGCTAATCCCCGTTCGCTCGCCACTACTTGGGGAATCTCGGTTGATTTCTGTTCCTCCGGCTACTGAGATGTTTCACTTCGCCGGGTTGTCTGCGTAACACTATGTATTCATGCTACGCTCCAGGTCCTTAAAATACCTGGTGGTTGCCCCATTCGGAAATCCCCGGATCAATGCTCGCTCGCAGCTCCCCGAGGCTTATCGCAGCCTGCCACGTCCTTCATCGGCGCCTTCCGCCTAGGCATCCACCGCGTGCCCTTACTTACTTCAACCTG
>JAAZKF010000159.1 GCA_012799975.1 Burkholderiales bacterium | reverse complement strand
AAGCCAGCCCGCCGCGTGGACCTCGCAGGCCCAGCCAGACCAGGCCCGGAAGGAGCAGCAGGGCCATGGGAGCTTTCAGGGTAGGATCCGAGAAGAAGACCCCATGCTCCCGCGCATTGTCGGCCAGTGCCGAGAATTGGCCCATCTCGTTGGTCAGGTGGCGGCAGAGCATCTCCAGGTTCGTCAGGTAGAACGGCGCGCTCAGCAGGAGGACGAGGCTGCTCGCCAGCAGCAGGTTCCGTCCAGGAACCGAGCGGACGGACAGGAAGGTCAGGAAGAGCACAACGATGCAGGTGATGCTCAGACCGCTCCTCCAGGAGAGGACTTCGGCTATTGCAGGTGTGTTGCTGTACGGTCCGGAGCGGGGCGGATTTTGGTTGATCAGCAAGGCGGCCGTAGCCAGTACCAGCACCAACACCACCAGGCCTGCAGCCAACGGTGTGCGTTCTTCTCGGGGGGCTTCGCGCAGGACCCGGAAGACGACGTAGAGCAGGGCAGGAGTCAGGCTCAGGATGGTCAGCCACTTGGTCAAGGCGACGGCAGCTACAGCAACTCCGACCAACAGGGCTCCGGACCGGCTCTTCATGGAGGCATTCCCCGCCAGTATGGGCAGAGCCATCAGGAAGGTGGCTGTGGCCGGCAGGTCAAGCAGAAAGGAAGGCAACTGGGTTAGGGTGATCGGTGTAAAGGCCACCACAGCAGCAGCCGACGCTCCGACCAGCCGGCCGGTCCTTCCGCCGAAGAGTTTTCGGCCCAGGAAGTAGGTGGATACCACGATCAAGGCCAGCCACCCGATGTTGGTGCGGGCTAGGCCGGCGATCTCCAGCCCACCGCACCAGGCCCCAGCAATCCCGGTGACCAGGTAGAACAGGGGAGGGTAGGCATTGTGGTCTTTCCAGGTCAGGGCCGGTTGTAGCCAGTCCGACAGGGTATGGGCACGCAGGAAGTGTTCCTGGAAGGTCAGGAGGGCCAATAGGTGGGTGGCTTCGTCTCCGGAAGGCGCGGGGGATCCAGTCCCAGGCGGGCCAGACCAACACTCCGAGTAAGGCCGCCAGGAAGAGCAGCTCGGCAGGAAGTACGCGATCTCGAGGCTGCGCTTCAATCGGGTGGGGAGCCGGGGTTTTGGTGCCGATTAGGTTGTCGAAACTCAGGATTCGGCGCATGCCAGACCTTAAACCGGAACTCCCCGGTCAGAGGGGCGGACCTACCTTCCAGGCCGCTCGGTTTCTCCCTTTTCCGTTTGGAGTCGACCGTGCTTCCGAGATATTGAAGGATGAGATCTTCATTGGGCGAACTTCGGGAGCGCGGGTGAAGCTCCGCCCGCTCCATCCTCCCCTACGAAGTTCACAGCCTGCCCCGGGGCTGGAGGGAGGGCTTCGAGACCCGTCTGGAGGTGTGTGTCTAGTGGCCAGTCCTGCGTCTGAATCCGAAGAACAGCGTTCCGAGAAAGAGTCTGCTCCGGGCTCCGGCGTGGAATCTGGCACTCCGGTTCAATCCGAGGAGGTGCTCACCTCTCCAGATGGGGATGCGGAAGAACCCTCGCCTAGTCCGCCCCGCCGAGCCGGGATCGACTGGCTCACCGTAGCCCTCATTTTGGTGGCCCTGGCGAATGTCGGCCTGTGGTTATACCTCAGGGAGCGGCCAGCACATACCACTGTAGCCCCCCACGGGGGCACCCCGCCCCCCCAGCCCGGGGCGCTCGACCACCCTCCTTCTCCGCCCGGACCTCCCCCCCAGCCCGGGGCGCTCGACCACTCTCCTTCTCCGCCCGGACCTCCCCCTCAGGGCCAGACGCCTCCACCACCGAACACTGGAGGTTATTCCAAGGTGGGGTTTGGCGCCAAGGACCAGATCGACGCTATGATCCCCATCCTTACGGAGATGGGGGTGGACGTCACTCCGGTCCAGACCCTCTTCCAGAAAGCCATATATGCAGGGCAGAGCGATGTGGAGGGCCAGCGCGCCCTCGAGAAGCAGGCCGTCCAGGCGGCCGCGCGCCTGATGGAACAAGCCTTCAGGGAGCAGATGGCTCCCCTGAGGGAGAAGGCGACCCGGGTCCGGATCAATCAGGCGGATGTTCAGGTCAAGCAGGCGAAGGCCGCAGCTGATTCGGGGCGTCTGACTGAAGCCGTCCTGATCTACCGCCAAGCCCAAAAGATTCTGAAGGGGAGCTGAGGTCCTGGTCTCTTCTAGGGGCAATGGGGTTCGGAAAACCAACACCAGATGCCGCCGGTTTCGGGGCTCAAGGATCGTTTCAGTGTCAAGATTATCCTGGGTTCCTGAATCCGCCGCCTGGACCCCGGCAACAGCGCGCAGGGACTCCTCCGGGTGGGACAGGGGCCTCCCGAGCCCGGTTGAGGGGGTATGGGCGGCTGTTGATGGTAGCCCCGGGCCGCGGAGGGGCCCTCGGGCGCCAACTGGCCCGCCCGCGGCGATTTTCGGGTATGGCTGCGCCCAGCCTGGCGTT
>JAAZKF010000158.1 GCA_012799975.1 Burkholderiales bacterium | reverse complement strand
TTCTCGCGCCCGCGCAAGATACCGACCTTCATGGTCTGCCCCTTTCTGGCTTCTTCAGTCCTGGGTATTCGAGCGGTTCAGGCGGCTCAGAGCCCAGGAACGGACCCCGAAATCCCGATCGCGCAGGGCCTCCCGGAGGAAGTCGGGACCTTCGGTATCCGCGGCCAACTGATAGGCGCGCCGGCGCAGCAGGGCTTCCTTGTGGCGGCGACACAAATCCAGGGCCTGCCGGCGCAAGGCCGGCTGGAGTTCGGCCCCGTTGCTTTCGATAAGGTCCAGGAGCCCCTGCAGGAGGGGGCGAGGGTCTTCCCAGCTGGTGGCGTTGGCCACCACGCTGCGGACCACGCCGGCCAGGTCCTCGCCTTGGTCGACCAGGCAGGGCAGGGCCGTCCGGGCCAGGCCAGCCGGTGCCTGGGGGATGGAATGTGAGAAACTGACCGCGATCTCGTCGGCGACATCCAATCCCAGGGCCCACTCGACCAGGGTGCGGCGGTCGCCCGGAGTCAACCAGGGACCGCTGACCACCCGCTTGAGTCCGGCACTGCGCCCCGTCTCGCTGAAGAGCGGGCTGGCCAGGAGCCGGGTCACGACCTCCAGGCGCCCGCTACGCGAGGTCTCCATCGCCCGCATCAGGGACTCCAGGGCCTCGACGGCCTCACGCGGAGCCAACGCGTCCGGCGTGGGATCCCCGGCATTCAGGCCGGCGACGAAGTTCATCGCCACGCCGGGCTCCATCGGCTGGTTGCGGCACAGCCAGGCCAGGGCCTGGAGCCCCCCCGGGGTGGGCCCGACCAATTCGCGCAGGACCTCCCGGCGCAGGCCATCAGGGACCCGGCGGTCGGCGCACATCTCGCGGGCCAGGACGTCGAGGAACTCCTGATCCACCTCTCCGGAGTCCTCCGGATTACCGGTCCGCCCCAGGCGACGCAAAGCCCGATGATAGACGGTCTGCAGTTGCGGCTGGGTGAGCAGGTCTTGCATGGGTGGTGGTCCTCCGAAGCCCTTCGTGCGGCGGCACCACGAATTAGCCCACAGAGGCGCGAAATCCTGCCCCGAACCCGGCGGGGAGGGGGCTGCCCTCCCCAAGCGAAAGGGGGCGGGCTATGTCAGAATCGGTCCCGAATCGAGGTTTGCGATGGCCCTGACCCGCGTTCTGCTCTTTACTCGCAACCAGGCCGAAGGTCGAGCCATGCTGCCCCTGGCCCGCTTCCTGGCGGATTCAGGCCTGGTTGAAGGGATGGCCCTGGTGGCTACTCCCGAGGAGTGGGCCATCCAGGAAAATCCGCTGATCCACCGCTTTTACGAGGAGTTCTCGCTGTCTGCCCCGCAGAATTCGGAGGCCTGGCTGCTGGAAGCCATCAAACGGGCCCTGGTAGAGGAGAAGGCGCAGGTTGCCGTTTTCCCCAACGGCTTGCCGCCTTTCGACCAGGCCTTGGAGTTCTGTTGGATGCTGGAGGGGATCCGCACGCTGGTCTGGCCGGACCAGCCCCTGGACCAGCCTCCCGAATGGCTGCTGCGCACGCCGCCCGACGCCCTGGGCCTGCTGGACGCCGAGGAAACCCAACGGATGCGCTCGGCTACGGAACACCAGCCCGCCAATCGGCGAACCACCATGCTGACCGGAGACTGGCAGGTCCTGCGGGACTGGCTGCTCCAACCCCCCCCGGCCTTCCATCGGGTTCCCTTGGCTCCCCGCCGACCCGTGCGCGAATTGATGTGGGCCCACCTCGAAGAGTTGGCCCTCTTGTTGCCGGAGGGCGAATGCCTGGTCCTGGGCCCGGAGGGCGCCGCCGAAGCCTTGCAGGAGCTGGCCCCCCGCTCCCAGGTGCGCGCTGCCCAGACCCTGGAGGGGTCGGTGGACTGCGTGGTGGACCTCCTGCACGCTGCCGCCGAGGAGGACCCCGGACGGGCCCTGGCGGCGGCCTGGTCGGCCTCGCGAGTCCGCTCGCTGCACCTGCTGCCGGTCAACATGCCCCTGGCCCACCGCTCTCCGACCTTCCGCTACGGAGACTATGACAACGAATTCGCCCTGGGCCCGGCCAGCCACGACCTGCGCTCCCTGGCCCGCGCCGTGGTTCCTCCCGAGCGCATTCGCGCGCGGGTGTTGGGTGCCCGTGGCGGCGGACGCCCCCTCTGGCAGGAACCCTGGATCCATGCCGAGGCCCCCGACGGCGCCTTGCCGATGTTCCTGTTGCGACTGGAGCATGAGGACCTCCCCCCCGAGGACTGGCTGGAACGCTTCCGGCTGCCGGACGAGGAACGGATGCGCGTGGTCTTCGTCGACTCCCAGAATATCGCCGGGTCGGTGCTCAACCACGCGGTAGCCGTCAACCGACACACCCCCCACCGGGCTTTGGCCTTGTGCCGGACGCGCCACCCCTACATCGGATACCCCCAGGAGGAGTCGCGCGCTGTCTTCGTCGACGAAGGGATCTCGCAAAACCTTCTCGAGGAACTCGAGGCCGCCGACTGTTTCGTCTTCTTCGAGGACGACGACGAGGAAACACCTCTGGCGAACCTGGACCTGCGTCCCTTCGTACAAGGCAGGAGGGTGGTACACCTGTATATCGGTCAGCGGGTCCATCGCGACGTGGCTCGTCACCAGCGCCCAGGTCGCATGGTCCTGACCCCGCTGCCCCATCTGCTCCGGATTTTCCCCCAGGCCTACTTCTATGCAGGTTTCCCTCCGACCACGCTGGAGGACGTCGAGTTGCGGCCTCCTCTCTCGGAAGAGGATGGCATCGTCCGCATCCTACAGACCCCCAGTCTGCCGCACCCCACGCTCTCCCGCTTCTACTACCACAAGGACACCGAGACCTACCTCCACGCGACCCGCGAGCTGTGCAGGAGAAAAGTCGGCCGAACGGAACTGTGGCAGGTCGCTGGCTGGCCTCATCACGACGTGATGCAGGCTCGGTTGGATTGCGACGTGACTTTCAACCAGTTGCGAGGGTACCACGGCCTTTCCGGTGATGAGGCGATGTTCCTCGGCCGGCCCGTGGTTCAGGCGTTCGACCAGTTCAATATCAACCGCCACCTGGAATACTGGGGCCTGGACGTGGAGTTCCCCTGGATCTCCACCACGCCGGATCTGCTGGCGCAGACCTTGGCCGACCTGGTGGCGGACCCGAAGAGGCGGAAGGAACTCGGCATCAGGTGCCGGCGCTTCATGTTGGACTACTTCAGTCCCCGGGTAGGCATCTTGCCTCTTCTCTGGTATTGCCGGCAGGCGCCCACGGTTCCCGGGGACCGATCCGCCCAGGAGTGACGGCGATGGATGCGAAAGTCCGGCAAGACGCGGGGGGCAGGGCGTGAAACTGGTGGTTCTGCAGCCCTCCTACCTGCCCTGGTTGGGCTTCTTCGACCAGTATGACTGGTCGGACGTTTTCGTGTTGTACGATGATGTCCAGTATGACAAGAATGGCTGGCGCAATCGCAACCGGATCCTCACCGCCAACGGTCCGGCCTGGCTGACGGTCCCCGTGCGCCTGGCGGGGCAGGACTTCCCCCCGATCCTCGAGGTGGCCATCGATTCCACCAGGGATTGGCGGCGCAAGCACCGCATCAGCCTGGAACAGGCCTACGCCAAGGCACCCTTCTTCTCGACCGTGTACCCGGCCCTGGCCGGGGTCCTCGAACAGGAGTGGGAGTTCCTGATCGATCTCGACCTGGCGATGCTGCGAACCCTGGTCGACCTGCTGGGCATGCCCTGGAAGGTGCGGCGTTCTTCGGAGTTGGGCGTCCCCGGGCAGAAGAACGCCCGACTGATCGGGCTCTGCCAGAAGCTGGGTGCCTCCGAATACCTCACCGGGGACGCGGCCCGCTCCTATCTCGATGAATCTGCCTTCCAGGACCTGGGGGTGAAGGTCCACTGGCACGGTTATGTCCATCCCGAGTACCGACAACGCGGCCCGGACTTCGTCCCCTATATGTCCGTCGTCGATCTGCTCTTCTACCATGGCCCCGAGAGCCGGGCCATCCTCCGGCGCACCCACACCGGAGCATCGCAGGAGCCCGAGACGCTCCACACCCTGGAGGTTCATTAGATGTCCAAGACGATTCTGGTCACCGGCGGGGCCGGCTTCATCGGCAGCAACTTCGTGCGCTACGTCCTCGAGAATTATCCCGACTACAAGGTCGTGGTTCTGGACGTGCTCACCTATGCAGGCAACATGGAGAATCTGCCTCAGCAATACATGAACCCTGGTAACAACGGCCACGGGCGCCTCAACTTCTGGTACGGCAACGTCCGCAACGGCGAACTGGTCGACACTCTGGTCAGCCAGTGCGACATCGTGGTGCACTTTGCCGCCGAGAGCCACGTGACCCGCTCCATCTACGACAACTGGATCTTCTTCGAGACCGACGTGATGGGTACTCAGGTAGTCTCCAACGCGGTCCTCAAGCACCAGGACCGGATCGAGCGGATGATCCACATCTCGACCTCGGAAGTCTACGGCACGGCGCGCGCCGAAATAATGGACGAGGACCATCGCCTCATGCCGATGAGCCCGTATGCCAGCGCCAAGGCCGGGGCCGACCGGCTGGTGTATTCCTACTGGGCCACCTACAAGTTGCCCATGGTGATCGCCCGCCCCTTCAACAACTACGGGCCCTACCAGCATTTGGAGAAGGTGGTCCCCCGCTTCATCACCTCGGCCATCCTCGGCGAGCCCTTGACGGTGCACGGCGATGGCAGTGCCCAGCGCGACTGGTTGTACGTCGGTGACCACTGCCAGGCCCTGGACAAGTTGATGCACGCCCCGATGGACAACCTCAAGGGCGAGGTGATCAACCTGGGCACGGGCCGTTCGATCAGCGTCCTGCAGATCGCGCAGATGGTCAAGGAGATGACCGGAACCCACTCACCCATCGTCTTCGTCGGCGACCGGCCCGGGCAGGTCTTCCGCCACGCCTCCTCTACCGAGAAGGCCCGAAACCTTCTGGACTGGCAGGCCAAGGTGAAGTTCGAGGAGGGGCTGGAACGCACCATCGCCTGGTACCGCGAGAACCGCAAGTGGTGGGAGAAGAGCATCTGGCTGCGCCAGATTCCCATCCGCACCGCTGCCGGCAAGATCGAGATGCACTAGAGTTTGGTTCGGTGGCCTCGGGGAGTCCGGTGCGCGGCGGGGGGCACCGGCCCTCCAACCAAGGAGGATGAGTTGATTCAGGAGATGACCTTCACCCGACGTTCTGAGTTCCTGCCATACAACCGCGCCTGTCTTGGCCCTGAAGAGGAACAGGAGGTGCTGGACACCCTGCGCTCGGGCTGGTTGACCACGGGCCCCAAGACCCGGCGTTTCGAGGCCGAGATGGTCACCTTCACGGGGGCCGGGCATTGCGTGGCCCTGAACTCGTGCACGGCGGCCCTGCACATCGCCATGGTCGCGGCCGGGATAGGCGAAGGGGATGAGATCATCACCCCCTCCATGACCTTTCCCTCGGCCATCAACGAGATGGTCCACGAGCGGATCACCCCCGTCTTCGTCGACGTCGAGCCCGAAACCCTGAACATGGACGTCTCGCTGGTGGAGGAGCGGATCACCCCGCGGACCCGCGCCATCATGCCCGTCCACTTCGCGGGCCACCCGGTCGAGCAGGATCGCCTGCGCGAGATCGCCGACCGCCACGGCCTGCTGGTGATCGGAGATGCCGCCCACGCCGTCGAATCCACCTTCCGGGGTCGCCACGTCAGCCGCTTCGAAGACATGACGGCCTACTCGTTCTACGCCACCAAGAACCTGACCACCGGTGAGGGCGGGATGCTGGGCATCGAGGACGACCAGACGGCCGAGCGCGCCCGGTTGCTGTCGCTGCACGGGATGAGCCGCGATGCCTGGAAACGCTACTCCAGCGAAGGCTACCAACACTGGGACATCGTGGCTCCGGGCTACAAATACAACCTGACCGATCTGGCCTCTTCCCTGGGGCTGCACCAACTGCGCAAGCTGCCCGGCTTCCTCCTCGAGCGCGAGAGGCAGACCGCCCGTTACGACGAGGCTTTCGCCGACCTCGGAGATCTGCTCCGCCTCCTGGTCCGATATCCCCACGTCCGCAGTGCCTGCCACCTGTACGTGATCCAGGTGCGGACCGAGAACCTCCGGGCCAACCGCGACCAGATCATGCACGAGATCCAGGCCGAGAACGTGGGGATCGGCATCCACTTCCGAGCCGTGCACCTCCACCCCTTCTATCGCGAGCGCTTCGGCTTCGCGCCGGGCATGCTTCCCCATACCGAGAGGGCTTCCGAACAGGTCATCTCGATCCCGCTCTATCCCGGCCTGAAGGAAGAAGACCAGGAGTACGTCATCCAGGTGGTCCGTCAGGTCCTGCTGCGCCACCGGCGATGAGCCGGCTCCGCCAGCCTCCGCCCCGGCGGCGCGACCTGTTGCGGGTCGTGCCGCTGGTTCTACCCCGGTCCTGGACGGGGCCCCAGGCTCCCTGGGAGATCGATCGGCGTGGGTTCCGCCTGCGGGTCCTGGGCCCCGACCTTCTGGCGTTGACCCTGGGAGCCCCGGGACCCAAGACTCCCGGAGGTGTCCTGTCCAGGAAACCGGGACCCGGCGAGGAGACCCTGCTGGTCGTCCCGGCCCCGAAGGGCCCTCCTCCCGAGGCCCTCGAGGCCGCCCGCAGGGTTCCCCGGGAGGAGGGTTGGACTCCGGCATGTCTGCTGATCCTGAGCGACCGCAAACAGCTCCCCTCCCCCTCCAAGGCCCGCCGCGAGCTGGGTCGGGCCCTGCGCGGCGCAGGATTCGCCGCAGCCTGGGTATTGGACGAGAATCCCCGGGTCGACTTCCGGGGTCTGCCCTATTTCACCGTCGAGCGCAGCCTTCACCAACTGGGTCGGGTGGGTCGTCGTCTGGAACGCTGGGCGCGTTGGCGCCGTCTCTGGCCCTGGTGAAGCGCTTGACCGATCGCCTCCTCAGGATGCCCCTTGTACCGGTCCCATCGTCTCGGCCCTGAAGAAGAGGACGAGTTCCCGGTCAATTCCGCGACCAAGGCCCGGGCACTTCGGCGAACTTGCCATGTCACCCCGTTCCCAGGGCTTCGCAGCCACTGCGCGAAGCGCTTCGCTCATGGATCGGACCTTCTGTCTTGCTCCCATGCTGGATTGGACGGATCGCCACCAGCGTTTCCTGGCCCGCCTGATGACCCAGCGGGCCCTGCTCTACACCGAGATGCTCAACCCCGCCGCCGTGGTGCTTGGGGATCGCCGCGAGCTCCTGGACTTCAACCCATGCGAGCATCCTGTCGCCCTGCAACTGGGAGGGAGTGACCCGGACCTGATGGCCCGGGCTGCCAGCATGGCCGAGGAATGGGGCTATGACGAGGTCAACATGAACGTCGGATGCCCCAGCGAGAGGGGCCTTTCCAACCGATTCGGGGCCTGTCTGATGGCCGACCCCGAGGTGGTGGCGGCCTGCGTCCGGGCCATGGTAGGGGCGGTCTCCATCCCGGTGACCGTCAAGTGCCGTCTGGGGATCGCTGGGCAGGACTCGTATGAGTGGCTGGTCGGCTTCGTCGGGCGACTGGTCGAGGCTGGTTGTCAGACCTTCGTAATCCATGCCCGCCACGCCCGCCTGGATGGACTGAGCCCCAGGCAGAACCGCTCGCTTCCCCCCCTGCGCTACGGCGACGTCCATCATCTCAAGCGCGATCATCCCGACCTGGAGATAGTCCTGAACGGAGGTCTCCGGACCCTGGAAGAAGCCAGGACCCACCTGGAGGCCGTGGATGGGGTGATGTTGGGGCGTGAAGCCTATATCAATCCCTATCTCCTGGCCCGGGTGGATCAGGAGATTTTCAGCGAGGAACGCTCGGTTCCGTCGCGACGGGAGGTCTTGGAAGCATTCTTTTCCTACGCCGAACAGCAGGTCCGCCGAGGAGTCGGGCTTCCGGTGCTGGTCAGGCCCCTGCTGGGCTTCTATCTGGGCAGGCCGCGAGCCCGGGTCTGGAGGCGCTTCCTGAATGAGGCTGTCTGGCGCTCGGGTGCTGGAACCGAGGCCCTCTGGGAGGCGCTGGAAATCGCCGAAGGGACGGTTCGGGCGGAGAATGGCGTCTGAGGACGAAGCTTTGCGGAGGGCAGAGGAACCTCCGCGACATCGGGAGAAAGGTAGAACTGTGAGTACGACTTTTCCCCCCCTCGATGAAACGTTCCCCATCCTGGTCCCTTCACTGCGCGGCTTGGTCGAACTTCTGACCCAGTGCCAACAGACCAGGACTCCCTTCGACTGTTCCCAGAAAGAGCTCCAGGAAGTCGACCTGGCCCTGGGGGCGCTCTACGAAGGATTCAAGAGCTCGCTTCCCGGCCAGGACTTCTCGGTCGAGGATGAGGAGGTCGTGGCGGATGCCCTGGAAGCCTTCGCTGGGCTTCGGGGTATGATGGCCAGCCTGCACATCTCGGTCTCCGAGAACGATGCCGAGGCCGTAGCCCGCGATGTGACGGCCATGGTCGGCCAGGTTCGGGTCCTGGAAACCTGTCAGGCCAAACTCCGCGAGGCCGAGGCAGAGCGTCCGGTGCTTTCGCGGGTCCCTTCGGTGAACTCCATCCTGCGTGCTGGCCGGGCCGTCCTGGAAGGACGCCGGAACTGGAATATCCTGGTCAACTGTCTGGAGTCACTCCAGCCGTCTTGGAATGCCCTGGTCTCGGTTGGCGAGGTGCCCCCGGAGGTAGAGGCCCATGGGCAGGCCCTGGAAAACCTGGTGCGGGTCGTCAACGCCGAGGAACTCGAAGCCCTGGAAGATGCTTTGGAGGCCGTCCGGACCACCGGAGAGGCCCTGGTCGAACTCAAGGAGCGTCTGGACTCTCCGCCTACGCCTGAGCCGGAGACGGTGGTCTTCCTCTGCCCCCGTTGCGGTGCAGAGGTGAGCGAATGGGACCGGAACTGCCCTTCCTGCAGCGCCCGCATGCCCGAGCGGGTCCCGGAGGCGCCCGTCGGGATTCCCCTGGGCCAGACCGAGAACCTTCCGGACTATCTGCAGAGGCTCTTCCACGAAGCAGAGAAAATGCGCTCTGGGAATGGCGATTGGGACGCCTTCCAGGCGACGATAGCAGAGTTGCGCCGTCGCTCGGAGCAGTCGCTGGAGATCTTGAAACGGGTGCCCGCCCCCGTCCCGAACACACCTGCGGATGAGCTGGAAGCTTGGCACGCCTCCCAGGAGTCGGTCGAAAACGGGCTGGGGAAATTCTTCGAAGGGCTGGCACATTTGGAGTCTTTGACTCCTGAACTGGATGAACAGGTCCTGGGCCGGGCCCTGGAAGCCCTGGTGGCGGCCGTGCGCGAGACCCGCCAGGTGGCCGTCTTCCTCCAGCGTCTGGTGGAGGGGCGCCTGGCGTCGCGGGCGGCGGATGAATAAGTCCCCTGGATCCTGGGGATGCCTCTTTACCTTGGCTCGGGTTGTCGTGAAGGAAGGGTAAAGAATCCACTCTTACGAGGTGAGCCGTGCTTGGTCAAGTCAACCCGATGCAACTTGGAATGTCCGGAATGACTGCGATGCCCGGGATGATGGGAATGCCTGGAATGGGACAGTCCGGGATGATGGGGAATCCCGGTATGGGCCTTTCCGGTATGGGCATGATGGGTGGCAACCCCCTGACCGGCATGGCCGATGTGGGTGCGTTGAACCAATTGCTCGTCATGAGCGAGATGATGAACAATATGGCCATGCAGATGCTGCATATGGTCATGATGATGACTGCATCTCAGACACAGTCCACGATGCAGAACTTCATGTCCCAGATGAAGAACCAGCAGCAGAACATGGCCCAGAACCTCAACTCCTACATGAACGGAGGAGCCGCCGGAGGGCTCGCCGGTGGGGCTGCGGGGGCCTTGACGGGTGTAGGAGGGGTCACCAACGCGGGCCCCGTGGCCCAAGGGACGGCCGGGATGCTGGCCCACGCCAACCAGATGGTGGGGCTGCACGAAAGCCGGGATACGGCGGCCATCAACCAGATCACCAAGAAGTCCGGGATCAACTGCGCTACCACCCC
>JAAZKF010000157.1 GCA_012799975.1 Burkholderiales bacterium | reverse complement strand
GGGACTCCACGAAGCCGCCTGCGCCTTTTCCTGCAGGCCGCCGAGGAGGACACGCACCAGCTCCAGAGCCAGAACACGCGGACTCTCCAGGCCCGAGACGAATTCCTGGAGGGCACCTTGCTCTGGCGCCAGCACCTGTACCGACTGGCGAACCTCCTGGACCCGGCCACCGGGCTGCCATTCCCCTCTCAGAGCCGACCCCAAAATCCCCCCTGGGTCGAACAGATCCCTCCCCCCCCACCGCTGGACCTGCCGGAATTCCAGGAATCCGAACCCAGGCAGAGGCCCTGAAGCGCAACATGAGGCGACGGGACTTCGACCGCTGCGTCCGCGAAGCGATCCAGAGCCTTCCCGAAGAGTTCCGGGCCCGCCTGGACAACGTGCTGATCAGCATCCAGGATGAACCGGACCCGGCCCTGCTGGAAGAGATGGACAGCCCATCGCTGCTGGGTCTCTACCTGGGCACTCCGCTGACCGAACGCAGCCTGGACACCCCCTACCAGATGCCCGACCAGATCATCCTTTTCCAAGGTCCGCTGGAGGACTTCTGCCAGGATGAGGAGCAACTCGTCGAGGAGATCCGGGTGACCGTCGTCCACGAGGTGGCCCACTTCTTCGGTCTGGAGGAGGATGAAATCGTGGCCATCCTGGGAGAGTAGACCGCATGCCCCTTCCACCCTGGAGTATCTGGCTGGAGGCCGGGGACCTGGCCGCACTGCGAGAGAGTCTGGACTGGTTCCAGCGCCCGCCGAGCGGCTTGAGCCGTATACTGGGCCTGCTCGACCGCCCGCTGGATGGTCTCTGGCAGAGGGTGCCCGAAACCGCCCGGAGTTCCACGACCCGGGCCATCCACTCCGCCTTGCAGACCATGCTGGAGGGCACCGGAGGAAGCCTCACCGAACAGACCATCCTGGATGCCCTATGTGCAGAAGCCGGGCGGGAGATCTCAGGTCCCGACCAGATCCGCCGGATGCCCCTGTCGGGGCTGGATCGGGTCAGTCGTCGCTGCGTGGAGGCCTACCGACGCGCCGCTGCCGTAGAGGGCGGGGTCAGCGGAATGGCCGGGTGGCCCGGGCTTCTCCTGGACATTCCAGCACTCTATGGGCTGGTCTTCCGGATGATTCAGGAAACCTCGATCCTCTTTGCCTTTCCCATCGACCCCCCCGCCGAGAAGGGCCACATCCTGAAGGTGATGGAACTGGGGCACCAGACCGATCTGGAAACCCGGCGCCTTGGCCTGGAAGAACTCCAAGTCATACAGGCTATGCTGGGCTCAGGGGTGCCTGGACACGAGATGGGGAAACAAGTCCTCCTGCGCGGGTTGGGAACCCTGGCCGAAAAGCTGGGGACCGGCCTGACACGCAGAAAGCTGGCCCAGACTCTGGCGGTGGTCGGCTCGGTGGTCGGAGCGGGGGTCAACTACCAGCTTCTGGGCGACGTCGGCGACACCGCCCGGCACGCCTACCGCCTCCGCTTCCTGAGGCGGCGAGCCCAGGAGCGGGAGGCCCTCGGGGGAGGACCGACCCGGACGCCTCCTAACCGGCTTTAAGGAAGGTCGAAACCAGGAAGGCCAGGGCCTTGCCGACCTGGCGCAGGCCTCCCTCGGGGGCCAGGGATGGCGCCCCCTCGGCCAGGTGAAGCCAGGCCACCGGGACCCGGTGGGCCAGATGGTGCAGGAAGCGCGCCGCTTCTTCGCAGGACAGGCCGTTGGGCGTCTGGGCGCTGGAAGGCATGCCGGCCAGCGCGTCCAGATCCAGTTCCAGCCCTACGGGGCACGCGCTGGCCAGGACATGGGCACAGGCCTGGTCCAGAGCCTGACCGAAATCCAGTTCCCGACGGACGAAAACGCTCTCGTAGGTGACGTAGCGACCGCCGCTGGCCACCAAGCGGTCCAGCATCTCCTGGGAGTTGAAACCCTCGTGCAGGCCCAACACGAAGTAGGAGGCCAACAGGCCGGCCTGTTGGGCATGGCTGAAGCCATTGCCGCTGTGCCGGCCCTCCAAAGTCCGAAAGTCCGCGTGGGGATCGCAGTTGACCACGGCCAGGCCGCGCTTCCAATCCTCCCCACGGGCCCGCAGCCCGGCAACCACCCCTTGCATGATGGGGAAGGCATTGTTGTGCCCCCCCCCTATAACCACGGGGATCAGCCCCGAGGCTACGATCTCCTGGAGGAGCGGAGCCACCCGCGCGTCGAGCTGGGAGCAGAGCTCCCGCAAGCGCTGAATGTCCCGAGGCTCCGAACCCAGCCCGCGGGCAGCCTCCTGAAGGTCCCGGGTCTGCACGCGTCCAGCCAGGAGGACCTGCCGGGACGGAAGAAAGTGGTTGGCCTGCTGGTTGAGGAAGACCTGGAGGAAGGCCTCCCAGGCCCCTTCTGAGCCGGGACGTCCCAGGTTGGCCCGAGGCCCCAGGTCTTCGGGGATGCCCAACAAAGCATAGCGCGCTCCGGCTCGGTGGGCTTGTTGCCAGGATTCCGGAGCCGGCGAAGCACCCAGCACGCTGACGACCTGTCCCACCCGGACCTCGCCTGGACGGGGCTGAATCAAGGCCTCGAGCTCCGAATCCAGGAACGGAACAAAAATCGAAGGGGAGATCACCGACAAGGCCTCCAAGCGAACTGGCATAGCCTGAACCCGCCGCCTACCGTGGCATTCGGCCGTCGAGACGTTGAGACCCCACCCACACCAGGGTGTGGGTGGGAGGGGCCCGTCTGCGTCGTCAGGCGCACCTCTGCGGTGCTCACGTAGTTTCCAACTACGCTCCGCTCCTCGATGCACGCCTTCCTG
>JAAZKF010000156.1 GCA_012799975.1 Burkholderiales bacterium | reverse complement strand
GTCATGCGCTGCGACCAGATGCTGGACGTGGGGTTGTCGGGGTTATAGGTGCCGTCCTCATCCCGCACAGCCAGTTCCCAGGTCGCCGCTGCAGACTCGCGCAGGGTGATGGCCAGGTCATAGGCACGCTCGATGGAGACGGCCCCGCTTGGACGCCAAGCCTGCAGGTCGACGGAGAACTCCGGAACCATAGCCGTGGCCGGGCGACCGGTCCGGATGATGGACAGGTAGTCCGTCGTCGGAGTCGAGACCCGCTGCACCAAGTCCCCTCCGATGGCCTGGGAGCCACCGCAACGGTGCACCAGGTCGCCCACCACCCGGCGATCGGAATAGCGGTGCGGGCAGGCTCCACCGACTCCCTGGCGGGCCCCGAGACGCTGCACGGCATCCCCCGTCAGCCCCTGGCGAGAGCAGGTCCGCTGCACCAGGTCGGCGCCGACGGCCAGCCTGGTCCGATAACGCGCCTCCAGGTCTCCAGAGACGGCTGGCATCAGGCGGTCTCCCCAGACCAGCGCAGCACGACCTGGATGTCTGCGGAGGCCCGGGCCTGTTCGGCCAGGGTCCAGCGCCACCAGACCTGTTGGGTGGAGCCTGCAGCCAGTTGCCCGGCCAGGGCGGTCCCATCAGCCTCGGCCCGGGGTCTGGCAAAGGAGATGCCTGTTGGAGCCGTGGCTGCGTCAGCCGTGGTGGCAAAGGTTCCCAGGGTGGCCTCCAGCCCGAACTCCACCTCGGCGGTAGCCGACCAGTAGCCGGCCGGGATTACTCCGAGTTCCGCTCCCCGGGTTACGGTGATGTTCCCGGCTGCAGCCACGAGGGCCCCACTAGATACCAGGCGGAGTTCCACCCGGTGGATAGCAGACCAGGTGGTCAGGCTGGTAACGGTGGAGGTTCCGTTCAGGGGCAGGTCCTCCTGGGTCGGCGTCCCGGCGTCGTCCAAGCCCAGGATGCGCACCTTCCTGGTGGAGTCGTCGTCGGCCGAGGCGGAGGCGAAGCTTGCCGTCCCCGCACTGGCTACGTCGTCCAGGGCGTTGGCCAGCCAGACCCGCCCTGAGATAAGGGAGTCCGTAGCGTTGGTGTTCTTGATGTGGCTCGAGGCGTGCTGAACCTTGGCCCCACCGCCGGCAGTCGCCGAGGCCATCGTGAAGAAGACCTCGGACAGGATGCTGCCCTGAATCTGGGCAGCGGTCTTGATGGCCCCTCCGATGTTGGAGGTCGTGAAGTTCGCGGCCATGGTCTGGGCCTGGTAGTGCTTGATGTCCCCTGCGGTCACCGACATTGGCTTCTCCTATCCGGCGCTGAAGTAGCTGGCCTCACCCAGGCGGGACGCCAGGCTGCCGCCTCCGCTGCCGCCCTGGGTCTTGGTGTTGGTTGCGATCTGGGTCAGGAGCGCCACAAGTTGGTCGCCCTGGTCCCGAGTCATGGTGTTGAGGGGTTGCTCTGCCTGCGCGTTGGTTGCGATCTGGGTCAGGAGCGCCACAAGTTGGTCGCCCTGGTCCCGAGTCATGGTGTTGAGGGGTTGCTCTGCCTGCGCGGGGGTGGCCCCTGGAGGGCGCCAGGACTCTTCCCAGGCCCGCTTTCGTTCGCTGGCGTCCTCGGCCACCCGGCCCTCGCGGTCCTTGGTCCGCTGCTCGGCCGCCTCGCGCTGGGAACGCAGCGCCTCCTCCCGCTCCCGGGCCACCCGCTCGCGCCGTTCTCGGGCCTGGCGGGGCGTCTCATAACGCTCTTCGTCCGTCATCATGGACAGAACAGGCTGTCGGGCCTCTGGTGGGGTCCTGTCCAGTTCGTCCGACGCCTGGGGCGCCGGGGTCCACTCGATGGTCGACATGGTCGAATAGGCGTCATCGACTTGCGTCTTGGTCGCCTGGGCCGCCTTGCCGACATCCCTGATGGAGCCGGCTACGTCCTGGTTGGCCTTGACCAGGTCCAGGGCGCGCCTCTTCTGGGCCTCGTTGGCTCGGCGGATTTCCCGCTCCGAGTCGCGCCTGGCGTCGGCCTTCTTCTTCTCGGCCACCTCTGCCAGCTTCGCCTTGACCCGGGGGTCCTTCTCGGCCTCCATCCGCTCTCGGGTCGAGGCCTCGATCATCTGGAGTTGGATGTCCAGCTTCTCGCGCATCAGTTCCACGATGGCCTGCCAGGTGGCAGCCGTGGACCGGCCGGCCTCCTGCTCGGCGGCCATCTTGTCCTCCAGGTCGGCAATCTGGTCGTCAATTTCGTCGATGCGAGCGTTGACCAGTTCGGCCTCGAGGGCACGCAAGCGTTGCAGGGCCGACTCTTCCTCCTGGCGCAGGCGTGCCTTGAGGTTGTAGAGCGCGATTTCGGCCTG
>JAAZKF010000015.1 GCA_012799975.1 Burkholderiales bacterium | reverse complement strand
CCGGCCCGTACTTCGTCTCGCCGAAGTTCCGGACCGAGAGGTTCAGTTGGGCGGGCTGGCCGGTGGCCGTCACGGGGCCGCCACCGGGCGTGGTAAAGCTGGCGGTGACGATCCGCAGGGGGCGCGCCGCCAGGTCGGCCTTCTCCTCCACGCGACCGCGCTGAAACTCGGCCTTGGCATACTCGGGGTACTTCTGGGCCATCGTCTGGGTACGGGCGGCCTCGCGGGCGGAGGTGAGCAGTTCCTTGTAGCGGGCCTGGTAGGCCTCCTGCTTCAACCGGGTGAAGGCAGCGTCGTAGTAGCCCTGGTAGCGCTGGCTGTAGGTCTCCGTGGAGACCCGGGCGCTCTCCTCGGCCCGGGCGAGTTTGAAGGCCGACGCTCGGAAGGACGCGTAGGTCGAGTCGAACTGCTCGCGGTAGCCCTGGTCGTAGCCTCTCTGGCGGTCCCCGGAGTAGTCCCGGCGGTCCGCCTCGCGACGACCGTCGTCTCGGCCCCGCGGCCAGGCCCGGTCGTAGGCGTCGCGGTAGTAACTGTCGTAGCCCGAGCGGAGTCCGCGGGCATAACCCTCGTCGTAGCCCCGCCGGTAGGCCGTTCTCTCCTCGGGGTTCGTGTAGTTGCCGCTCCCCTGGGCCAGCAGGAACCCGTCACTCAGGGAAGCCACCAGCGCGCCCTCGAGGAAGCTCGTCGGAGCCGACTCCGTCTTCATCGGGCCCGTGCCCTTCACCGGCTCGCCGCTGCGCTGTTTGAAATACTCCTGGCGGCCCCGGGCGTAGTCCACGTCCCGAGCGCGGGCCAGGGCCTCGGCGTCGCCCAGGGCGACGCCCTCGGCGCGGCCCCGGGCCTGGGCGTCGGAGGCGTCGGCCTCCAGGCGGCCCGCCTGGGCCGCGGGAGCGGAGGCGTTCTGCTGGCCATCCCGCTGGGCTCGGGCGTCGCCGTCGCGCTCGCCCTGAGTCCGGCCTTCCGCAATGCCCTCCGTGCGGCCATCCAACTCGCCCTTCCGCTGGCCCTCGGCCGAGCCGAGGGAGCGGCCCTCGCGGACCCCGTCGTCAAAAGCCCGGCGCTTCAGCTCGTCGCAGCGCTCCCGGTAGGCGCGGTTCTTGCCCTCTCGGTAGCCCTTGTCGTCGCCCTCGCGGCGGCCCTGGGCCTCGCCATCCTGGCGTCCTTTCCATTCCCCGTCGGAGACGCCGGCCCGTCGGGCGGCGTCGGTGTCGATGAAAGGCAAGGAGACGTCCGCCCATGCCATTCCGACGGTCACCCCCAGCAAAACCAGCATCGCGACCAGGCTCCTGTGCATCCCACGACCTCCGCGCACCGCGAATTGCCCGATAGCCGGCGCGCAGATCCATGTTTCGGGGTTCCGCGGCAGTGCCCTCCCGCACCCTGCCACGCCGCCCGTCCCTTGCCGGCGAACAGCAGCCGCCCACGGCAGGCGTGGAAGGATGGACGCAGGGGCTGGCCGGTCCGCCCGGCTCAGTAGATGAAGCCGAGGTGTTTTTCAACGCACATATCGCAAACGCCACGGCTGTCGCCGTATTCGGGAGGGAAGAGCTCGCCGCAGAAGCGGCACGTGCGATAGAGACTAAGGCGCTTCCGAGCGCTATTCCGGATCCGCTTGAAAATCTCCTGAAAGCCCTCTTCACTCAGGGCTTCGGTCACCTTCATAGCGGAGTCGAGGCGGCTGGTCCTCCTGGAGTCATAGGCGGCCAACCACTCGATACGCGGAATCCGGGTCTGGATCTCCTCCGGGGCTATGAGGACCACGGCTCCCTTCTCGCCCTGCCAATCAAACTGGATCGCATCCCTGGTTCGGGTGACCCGGGGCGGAGGGGTCAAGAACCGGACCAATTCCTCGGCGAGTTGCTCGAAGGGTAAGAGGGAGCATCCGGGGTAACGGTTCTCGGGGTCCGTCGAGCGGCGAGGCAGAGTGTGGCAGAACTCAAGCAGATATAGAAGTTCACAGCCGTCCGACTGGAACCTGAATCCGCCGCCTGGCGTGAGAACCGAGGCCATCGAGGCGGGTCTGGATGCCAGGAAGTCGTACATCGAGGAGCGGAGCGTAGTTGGAAACTACGTGAGCACCGCAGAGGTGCGCCTGACGACGCAGACGGGCCCCTCCCACCCACACCCTGGTGTGGGTGGGGTCTCAACGGATCGACGGCCGAAT
>JAAZKF010000155.1 GCA_012799975.1 Burkholderiales bacterium | reverse complement strand
TCCCAGTCCATCTGGACCTCCTTCTGCAACTCGGGAGGCAAGGCTGAAATGAAGGCCTGTTTGTCGTTGCAGTTGTCGAAGGCTGTCTGGAGGTCGATGTGCCCTTCGTGATAGCGATTCAGCAGGGACTCCTCCATCGTGGTCATCCCGCTGGAAGCCGCGATCTCCATCAGCGAATGAAGCAGGTGGGTGCGGTCCTCACGAATGATATGTTTGACGGCCGAGTTGGAGATCAGCACCTCGGCAGCCGCCACCCGCCCCGTGCCGCTGCGACGCGGGACCAGCCTCTGGCACATGATGCCCCGGATCACATCGGTCAACTGGTAACGCGCGCTGAGCCGCAGGTTGTCATCGAAGAAGGACAGGAAGCGCGACACGGTTTCGATAGCGCTACGGGTGTGCAGGGTGGCCAGCACCAGAGCACCGACCTGGGCGGCCCTCAAGGTCATCGCCGCGGTCTCGGGGTCGCGGATTTCGCCGACGAAGATGATGTCGGGGTCCTGACGCAGGGCCCCGCGCAGCGCAATGTGGAAGTCCTCGACGTGGGTCCCCACCTCGCGCTGTTCGATCATCGATCGTTTGTTCTCGAAGAGGACCTCGATGGGATCCTCCACGGTGATGATGTGGCGCTGGCTCTTTCGGTTCACTGTCTCGATCATGGCTGCCATCGTCGTGGACTTCCCCGAACCGGTGGCGCCGGTGACCAGGACCAGGCCGTTCTTCTCAAAGGCCAGGCTCTCGAAGTTGCGGGGCAGGCCCAATTCATCGAAGGTCTGGATCCGATGGGCCAACACCCGCATGGAGATCGACGAGCCATGATACTGCTTGAAGACGTTCAAGCGGAAACGGCGACGCATGGTGGGGAACTCGACGGTATAGTCCAGGTCCCTCCCCCCGGCCTCATAGAAGACGCTCTTCAGGTAGCGGTCGGTCAGAAGATCTATAAGTTTATTGATCTCTTCCGGGGTGATGGGGTCCGGTTCCATCCGGACCAGTTCCCCGTGAATCCGCGCAATAGGGGGAGAACCAGCAGAAAAATGGAGGTCTGAGGCCCCCTGCACCAGGGCGTTATGCACCACGCCCCACTCCATCAGAACCCTCTCGGCTTCACGATCCAGGATCATCTCGCTTGAGTCAACGCCTTTCTGGAGATATTCTCCCTTCCTTCGCCGTGGGACGATGAAAGGTCCTGCCCGGATCTGCTATCATGACTCGAGGCCATTATACTGAGGTCCTGGTCGGGAAAACCGACCGAACATCGTCGAGAGGTGCATGGGTTCACCCGCGCGATGCGCGCGCAGGGCAGGTCTGCGTTTCCGCAAAACACAAAAATAGCGTTTGCTGGAGGCTCAAGGCCCTGGTCGGAACCTGTGGTTTTGGCATGGTGCAGTTGGGAAGAGGCTGACAGGCTGAAAGGAAATGCTTCTTGAAATGACGGGGTTGGGGCACAGAATCGAGACGAGTCTGCGGAGCCTGGTCCGGCGCCTGAAGAAGGCCCCCACCACAGGCGACACGGAGCTGGTTTCCAATGAGGCCATGATCAAGGCCCATCAGTTGGACCACGAGCACGTGGCCCTGACCAGCCTGTTGGACGGCAGACGCCTGTTCAGCATCCAGGGAACGCTGGAAGCCGCCCTGACCCGCGTGGAAGGTGAACGGGATACGGTCCTGCGCTTGCCTCTCCGGGATGCGGCCGGCGTGCGTCACTGGATCCGCCTGAAAATCCTCAGCACGGCCTCTTCGGGCACCCCCCAGGTACTGCGCCGGATCCGCGCCGTGGCCTTCCCCGAAGGCCTGGAATTCCACTTCCGTTCAGACCGGGCTCCCGAATCTGCCGAGGTCATCCTGGAGTTCACCTTGCCCCCGGGGATTCCGGTCACAGACTTCCGGCCCTTTGAAGACCTCCAGCCGGTCTTCCGCGAGCTGCCGGGCGTGGCCGAGATGGCATC
Source organism: Burkholderiales bacterium (assembly GCA_012799975.1). Classification (GTDB taxonomy): domain Bacteria; phylum Vulcanimicrobiota; class Xenobia; order Xenobiales; family Xenobiaceae; genus Xenobium. The sequence continues at coordinate 3,071 of JAAZKF010000155.1, read as the reverse complement.
CTACCTGCGTGCCTGCATGCACCAGAGACGGAATCAATTGCAGATCCTCAGCGATCTGGCGGAGAGCCTGCACTCGGTTCGAGTCCGGGACGCCGTGAGCCGGATGCGCCAACGACGTATGGCCGTGATCTTCCAGATGGAACCTCTGGACCGCCTTTCCAAAAGACTGGCCATGCGCCGGGTCGAGATGTCGACGACCATCCTGGGAGCTGCCTGCCTGGCGGCCGAGCTGGAGGCGGGCGCCCTCGGGCTCGATAACCTGACGGTCCTTTTGGAAGAGGCCATTCCCTATGAACCGCAACCCGGTGTCCTGGAGTGCTTCGAAGAGATCCTCTTCCGAACCGCCCTGGGTGTCCACGACGAGACCGAACTGGACTCGCCGTGCGAAAAGGCGTTGAAAGAGGCGGCTCGAGCCCTGACCCAGGATTCGGCCCTGCGCGTACTCACGGACCTCTCCTCCCAGAGCAAGGCGGGAGCGGCGGCCAGGATAGTCCACCTCCTGCGCCGAGATCTACGCGACTCCTCGGTTCTGTCCGACCGTTCCCAACTGGCGCTGCGGCGTCTCCTCTCGGCCCGAGGTCGCTCCCTGTCGCGGGGGACCATGGCCGCCCTGTGCCTCTTCGTGGAGACCGAATTGGGTCTGCTCACCGCTGAACAGGTTGAAGACCTGATCAATTCGCGAGAACGTCCTCCCACTACGCCCTACACGCTGGCAGCCGTAGGAGGGGCCTGCGACTTCGAACTGCGGGGATTTTGGGTTCCTGCCGAGCAGGTCGCCAGCCTGGTCGCCCTGGCCGAGGGCCAGGCCCTGATCCAGGTGGGATGCGACTTCCTGACCCCTGAAGAGGCCTCGCCGACCCAGGACCTGACCTGCGTCCTGGCCCATCTGCCACTCTTGGAGAACCTGCACACCCGGGATCTGGAGGTGCTGGCCCAGACCGGCCTGCCGGTCCACGCCTGTTATCGGACAACCAAGGAGCGGCAACTGATCTGGTCGGCGAAAATCCCCGAACCAGAAGCCTCCTTCACCTGCCGGGCTCTGGGACGGATCCTTCCGGCGAACGCCCAAGAGTTGGAGGGCCGGGAATCGGTCCTGACCACCTGGGCTGATCTCCGAGGCCGGATCTCGTTCCGCTACCACCCCCGGTTCTCAGAGGAGGATCTCCTGGTCCCTCCCCCGGAACTCCGCTGGACGGGCGAGATCGTCGAATTGCCCCCACCCGATGCCGTGCCTCCGGTGCTCTGCGAAATGAGTCGTCAGGAGTTGTCGACCCTGGAGGACTCCCAACTCTTCCCGGAATGCCTTTCCGATCTCCAGATCGCCCTGGAGGGCTTGCAGGGCGAAACCATGGCCTCGCTCCATGACCACCCCCGCCTTCTCTCCCAGATCCGTCTGGGACTGGTCTCTGCCGCCTTCATCCGTCTGACCAGCGACACCATCGAGGGAGAAGTCCGCCGGGAGATCCTGGAGGCTGCCCGGTATCCCGACGGAATTCAGGAGGAGTTGCTGGCACACCCCGCCCTTCTGGCCATGCTGGACATGGCGGAGACCTCCGAGACCGGACTGCTGGCAGCCGGCACTGCCCTGGCCCCGCCTCTGGAGGCACGAGCCATGGCCGAACGGCTCCTCCTGCCGATCCTGCGAATCCACGCTGCCTCCTCCCAGACGACGGTCCGCTGGGTCGTGGCCCGACTGCTGGGGACAACCCTGGGAACGCTGGTTCCGGAGGAATCCCAGGAAATCCTGGGCGAGCTTCGCGCCGATCGGAGTCGTGGAGTATCGGCTGCGGCCAGTGCCTCGCTGGTCGCCCTGGCCCTGGCCCCGACCCGACCTGTTCCCCACCTGCTGGAGGTACAGACCCGGCAGGCTGACCGGCACACCCAGCGCACCGAAGAGTCCGCCCGCCTGAGCGCCCAGGTGACCGACCACGTCCGGGGATTCCTGATCTTCCCTCAGGAGCGCAGTCCCGGCGCGCGCTTCCTGGTGCGCGAAGACCCCCCCCGACCCCGGCCCTATCGAGATCGGATCGAATCTCTCTGCAGTCTGGTGGCGGGACTCAACCTGGCCCTGCAGGCCGATCCCCGCCCCTGCCTCCTGGAAGTGCGCCCTGCCCTGGCCGGAAGCGAAAACCTGCGATTCCCCCTGGAAGCCGGAAACACAGCCGGGCCGTGGCCGGTCTCCGGAGATGATGCGGGGATGGCGGACCGCACCCATTTTTCTCCCTTCTTCGAACACCTCTGCCAGGTGGCCGACCACCTGCTGCTGGACGAGGTCGAAATCCTGCGCCATTGCCAGGACGAAGCCTGCGAGATGCAAATCTACGACCAGAGCCGCATAGAATTCGATTCAAGAGACTCCAGGATGGCCATCCAGGAGGGTCCCGAAGTCCTACGTGAAACAGCTCGGCGCCTGGTCCAGCGCCTGGGCCTGGCCCGAGAGATGGAAGAGGCGGTCATCCGACTGTTGAACCTTCAATGGCGAAGCCTGCGACTTTCCCCCCGTCGTTGAACCGGCTGTGGGCCCGGATCTATGGGACGGTTCAGGGCGTCGGCTTTCGCTGGCACGTCCTGCACCGAGCCCGAACCCTGGAGCTGAACGGCTGGGTTCGCAATCGGGCCGACGGTTCGGTCGAGGTTATAGCCGAAGGTCCCCGGCCCGCTCTGGCCTCCCTGCTGAAAGCCCTGCGCCAAGGCCCCGCAGGAGCCCGGGTGACCCGGGTGGAGGAAAGCTGGGCCGAAGTTGCCCCCGAGCACGAAGGATTCGAGATCTACCGATGAGCGACGCGCCGACCTTGGAGATGGGGCTGGCCGTCGCGCCAGGTCTCCCCAAGTCTCAGGGTTCAGGCGTCTCGGGAGGCGGTAGGGAGAGGGACGCCTTCCTCCTGGCGTGGACCCGGTAGGCGACCATGTGGATGCACAGGATCTGGACCAGCAGAATCCCGAGCTGCTGGTGAACGGGCAGAACGGGGATCAGGTCCTGCTGACCCAGCATGATGGGGTTGAGGCCGCTGAGCAGATCGACCAGGGGTAGGATTCCCGCCCAGGAAGGGTCCTCGGCGTAACGCCCCAGG
>JAAZKF010000154.1 GCA_012799975.1 Burkholderiales bacterium | reverse complement strand
GGGCCTCATTCGATTCGCACAAACTTTGTGCCAATAGCGGAGGGGTTATCCACAGGCTCGACGGGTCGACCCCGATCCCGGCCGCGCCGGTGACCTGGTCCAGGGTGGCGGGTTCGGTCAGCAGGGCACCGGCAAGGGTGCGCATGGACTCGCGCAGATAGAACAGGTCTCCTCTGGGCCAGGATTCGAGGCTGCCGTCTCGGCCGAACTCAAAGTGCAAGATCGCGCGGGGGTGGGAATAGTTCTCCATCGTGGTGGTCCTCCAGCTTGTTGCGCTCGTGGCGCTCGTGGTGGTGGTGAAGTCCAGGTCAATGCGGGGGAGGAGGTCCTGGGCCCGCTATCCGCTTCCAGGCGCCTCCTTGCCCACAAGCCGGGCAGCAAGCCGTCCTGACTCTGGCGGGCCTCCTGGGGCCTGCCCTGGGCCCGGATGGCCAGGACTCGATGCGCTGCTTCGATGCAAGCCGGGCAGCGGGGCGGCCAGGGGGTGGGCAGGTCCGCGCCACAGGACAGGCAAGCGGCGGGGGTGTCCGGCGATCCCGGCAGTACTAGGAACGGCACCGGGCCTGGGCGGCGGGCCTGGTCACGGAAGGCCTCGACCCGGCGCTCAACCTCGGCTTCGAAGCTCGCGTCGACGTGGTGGGCTCCAGCCTGGTCAAACTGCTGCTCGCTTTGTTCCCGGGCCACGTCCTGCTCGATGGCCTGTTCTGGCTCCTCGGCGCGGGCCTCCTTCTCCAGCAGGGCCAGGACCTCGGCGCGGCGCTCTCGGATGGCGGCGACCAGGTCAGGGGTCAGGGCCGACCGCGGACCGGCGCAGCGGAGGCGACCGGCCTGGGCCTGGAGGGTAATGCCGCGCTCGTGGGCAGTCTGGAGGAGGCGCCGGGCGGTCACAGCCAGACCTCCAGGAGATCCGGATCCGAGCCTATCTCGACGGGAGAGGGCCCGGCCGGTCCTCCCCCCGAAGACGCCAATCCCCCAACAAGAATATTTGGCGCCTTCCTTAACCACGGGCTTTCTTCGCTGTTGTTGGCGTCTTCGATCTCGCCAAGTGGCGAGATCGTGGCGCCTTCCGTAATTACGAGGTTTTTTCGTTGTTTTCTTTCGAAGGCGCCAAGTCGTCTGTGTGTTGGGGGGAGGCTCCAGACCCAGGGCCCCTGCATGCCATCCTTGTACGCGGTCGCGCCGATCTCGACGCGGGCCCGGTCGAGGGTGCGCTCCGGGTATCCGGCCGCCCGCCCCTCCTGCTTGACCACGGAGGCGATGGTCGGCCCGACCTGGAGTCGCACTCGGAGCCAGTCGGCCGCACTCTGGAGGCGCCGGGCCGGGCGGGGCTGGTCAAGCATATAGTCATCCGCGGCTGCGTCGACCGTCCCCATCCAGGCGATGCGAGGGGCGCCTCCTGCGTCATCAACCCCGAACCTCAGCCCGGGGGCCTGGGCTGCCAGGTTGCACTTTCCCGCGACGAGGAGACGTAGGGAGCGGTCCTCCGGGTCGGGGACCACGTGCCAGATGGCGCGCGCAGCGGCGCAGAAGGCCAGCGACCCGGAGATGGCCTGGTCGGCCGTCGCGCCTGCGCTCTTGCGGTGGTGTGTGATTAGCAAGACGGCCAGACCACGACGCTCCGCTAGGGCCGCCAGGGGCCCTAGGACTGCCCGCACGTCCGAGTCCCTGTGGGAGTCTATCTGCCCGGGCCGCCCCAAGAACTGGGCGGGTGGGTCGATGATGATCAGGCGGCAGTCCCCATCGAGGTCCCGGTCTATCACGGCCTCCAGCTCGGAGAGGTCCTCGGCCAGGGATAACCCGCGCTCTCCTCTGGGTCCGGCGACGCCATCGATGGCGACGATGCGGGTCATGTCGGCTCCGGCCGCCAGGAGGCGAGGGGCCACGGTGTCCTCCAGTCCGTCCTCGCCGGCCAGTAGTATCACTCCACCCGACCGGCAGGAGGTCTCACCGGGGACCACAGACCGCCCGCGGGATACCGCTGCAGCCAGTGTGGTGGCGAGCATGCTCTTGCCCAGTCCCGGCCGACCCGCGATAGCAGTGATTTTCCCCAGGGGGACCCGTCCAGGCCACAGCCAGGACACGGGGCGAGGCTCGACCTCGGACAGGCGTCGCGTTATGGCGCCTCTGGGCGCCTCCTGGGGCGCCCTGGGGCGTGGGGTTACCTCCTGGGCCTGTCGGGCCTCAGGCGTCCCTGGGTGGGCCTCCTGGGCGCGCGCAGGGCGCGGCTCGTGGTGCTCGCGCAGGGCCCGCCAACCAAAGCCCGCACAAGAACTGTGGTGGCATCCCGCGGCAACGGCTCCAGACGAGAACTGCATCGCCCATGCCCCATCCTCGTGCCCACCGGGGCAGCGGATAGCATACCTATCCGCCTGCCCTCCCTGGCGGTCTGTGATGGACACAGGCCCGCGCAGCCAGGCTGCGAGGTCGATGGCCTGCCCCGTGCCCCTGCGGCTGGGCGATGTCGCGGGAGCATGGGGCACCCTGGCGGCGAGGGCCTCTAGCAGGTCGCGGGGGACGACGTCCAGCCCGTCCGGCGCCTCCAGGATACAGCTCCGCCGGTGCGGTCGCTCGGGTATGGAGTCGCCCTTACAGGTCATGGTGCCGTACAGGCGCCGGATGCGCGCGGGATTGCCTACGGAGGTATCCACGGCCACGGCCTGGTCGCTATGCAGCAGGTGCAGGGCCCGCAGGACCTGCGGTATCAGGACCGCGGACTCGGCGTCAGCCGGCAGGTCGACGCGGTACAGTAGGTGGGCACCGTTGCCCGAGTCGGCCAGGACCGGTGCCGGCCATCCCTGGGCCGAGAGGCGGTCGCGCACCTCGCGGGCCCGGGCCAGGGCTGCACCATGCTCCTCCTCGGTCGCGGAGATACCGCCGGGCCGCACGGGGTCGAGGTCGACCAGCAGCAGGGTCCGGTGGCTGACGTCGGAGTCGCCCGTGGTGGAGTCCCGCCCAGGACTCCTAATCCGGTTGGCGGCCCGGGCCAGGAGGGCGGGGGCGACGGGGTTCAGGGTGACGTAGATGCCGCGGCAGCGGCCGTCCAGCTCCGCGGCGTCACGCGCTAAGGCAGTGAGGTCATCGTAGTAGCCCGATACGACGTGCGGGCTACGGTGTCCCGTGGTCACCGCGTCCAGGGCGCGCAGCTCGACCACTCGACCAGGCTCGACCAGGGGACGCAGGTCACGCAGGATGGCGGCGGCTATCTGCTCGCGCCGGGGGCGTGGTATACTATGCATATACAGACTCTCCCTGGGCCGCAGGTCTCGCCCCTGCGGCCCCGTCACGTACAGGGGGCAGGGTCTACTCGCCTGCGGTCTGACGCCGGGCGGGGGTGGTCAGGCGCTCCAGGTAGCGGTTCAGCTCGGACAAGCGGAAACGCATGTGGCCTCTGGGCCCGCGGCGGATCACGGCGATCTCCCGGCGCCGGGCCATGCCTCGCAGCTCGACGGGGTGCACGCTCAGGTAGACTGCGGCCTCAGCCAGGGAGAGGGCTGGGTCGCGCTGCAGCAGATCGGCGCGCATCATGCCTGGTCCTCATGCTCGCGCAACCAGGCAGACAGTGCCTGACGGATGAGGGTAGCCATGCTCTCGCCCCGCTGTGCAGCCACACGACGCAGGCGGGCATGGACAGCGGCGGGCAGGGACAGGCTGTAGGACTGGGTCTCTCGGGGGGGCACGTGCATATATCCTCCTATGCGCTGCTCCTCGCGCGTGGGGCGCGAGGGCACAGGACGGACTTTTGCTTGCACTCTAATGGGGCCACGGTGTGACCGTGGGGCCGGCCTGCTGGCCGACCAAGGAGGGGATGCCCCACCTCGATATTATGGCAATATATTTGCAATTCAAATGCAATAGTAAGTGGAGGGTTTTTCAATATGGCGCGCTCAGGCGGTGAAGATCGCGGCCTCTTCGAACGGCCAGCGGGCAGCGGGGTCTGGTGGGTCCTTTATTATGACCGGGAGGGCCGCAGGCACCGGGAGAGGGTGGGCTCCAAGTCAGCCGCCCTCGAAGTCTACCAGCAGCGGAAGACCGAGATCCGCCTCCACAAGTTTGACCCGGAGGGGGTGACCAGGCGCCGGGTGCTGACCGTGAAGGGCCTGCTCGAACGATACCTGCCCGAGATGGAGAAGAAGAACTCGGCCAAGGACGATCGGCGCTATGCCCGTTACTGGCTGGAACACATGGGCTCGACGCCGGCCGACCAAGTCAAGCCTGAGAACGTGGACAAGTGGCGCCGGAAGCGGCTGAAGGAGAAGACCAGGACTGGCAAGCCGGCCGCGCCGGCGACGGTGAACCGGGCGGTTGCCTTCCTCAAGAGGTTGTTCAACCTCGGGATCCGGGATGGGCTCCTGGAGCGGAACCCGGTGACCAGGCTGAAGATGCTGACCGAGAACAACAGTCGCATCCGGTACCTGCTCGACGAGGAAGAGGAGCGGTTGCGGGCGGTGATGTCCCAGGAGGACTGGGCGATCGTGGGCTTCGCGCTGGCCACGGGCCTGCGGCAGGGTGAGATGCTATCTCTCCGCCGAGAGGACCTCGACCTCCGCCTTGGGATGATCACGCTCCGACGGTCGAAGCACGGCGAACAGCGGCACGTTCCCATGAACCAGTCGGCCCGGGATGCGCTCGCGATCATCCTGGGCGGGCATTCCTCGGGATGGGTCTTCCCCGCCCCGCGCGGTGGTGGACCTCGACGAGGAGACTCCGTCTATCGTGGGGTCCTGGTCCCGGCCCTCAAGCGGGCCTACATCGAGAACTTTCACTGGCATGACCTGCGGCATACCTTCTGTTCCCGCCTGGTCATGGCGGGCGTGGACCTGCGCACGGTGCAGCAGCTCGCGGGCCACAAGACGATCACGGTGACCATGCGATACGCCCACCTCTCGCCCGGTCATCAGCGGGCGGCGATCATGGCGCTGGATGTAAGGGGGCCTGGCCCCGTGGGCTCCAACGTCGTCCCGTTGGAACTTCATCGGCGAGTGGCCGGACCGCTGGCTCAGTAGGCGTCCTTCCGGGGCTTCACGCGGTAGATGCGCAGGGTCCTGGGGTTTGACTCCCGGAGGAAGAAGAGGCGCCAGGATCCCACACGCAGGCGGTATCCGGGCAGGCCCTGCAGCTTCTTGACGTCCCCTTCGCCGGTCTCGGCAAGGCGGCGTAGGGCCGCCCGGACCCGCGCCAGCGTCGAGGCGTCCAGGGTCAGCAGGTCCTTCTGGGCGGCTCCCGTCCATTCCACCTTCCAGGGTGTCACAGGCGGCCCTCAGCATCCAGCCGAGACCAGAGGTCCTCATCGGAGACCAGGTCGCCCCTGCGGGCGGCGCCCCTGGCCTCTTCCAGGTCGCGGAGGTCCTCCTCAGTGATCGGCTCGTCGTCCTCGGGTGCGTTGTCGAGGGCCCTGGCCACGGGGTCTTCCTCCGACAACACGGCTTCAACCAGTCGGGCTATCAGGTGGAGGCTGTGGCGGGGAACCTGGTCAACCAGTCGGTGCAAGTCGGCGTAGTCCATGCGGCGTTTCCTCTGCGATGTGGTCCGGCTCTTACTTCGTCTCCGGGTCAGCCGAGATCCTGCGTCGACTCCGGTCCGGAACCCAACAGCCACCAAAACAGCCACCGATGAAGATGCCTCTGGCGGAAAGTCCGATGAAAAGGGTGATTGCGGTGTTCGTGTAACGGTCTTGACAACCGCCGTAGGGGTAACTCTACCGGGGGTTCGAATCCCTCGCTCTCCGCCAAGAAAGCCCTGTTTGACGGGGCTTTCTGCATTTGTAGGGCGGCGGAAGCGAGCCCCATTGACTTGAAAAATAGTAGCAAATGAAGGCCTTTGGAGGGAGCCAACAACCACCAGAACAGCCAGCAGAATATTTCTCAAATTCTGCCTGGAAGCCCGTAGTTATAGGCCTCCTCGCTTATCTGCTGCTTCGCGCGGGTCGTCATTCGTCGTCAAACTGCTTCCAGGGGTCCAGGCCACCGGTTGTGTCTCGTCAAGTGATGTAATTTCGTCGACGGGGCTATCTGTCTTACCTCATCTTGGCACAGAGGGGGTCATCCACGGTGAAGGAGACTCGCTGCCCGGACATGTCGGTGTAGGTGCCGGGTCGCAGGACCTCGGCTTCACGCAGCTCGCGGGACACCTCGGCGTTTACCGGCGGGGCGTCGCTTTCCTGGAAGTGCACCAGGTCGCCGACAAGCGAGGATTCCAACAGGCAGACCGGCAGGCTCATTCCTTCTTGCCTCCCTTCGCAGGCTGGGGCGCCGGTGGAGGCGGCGCCGTGGATATGCTTGCTGACCATGGTGGTCCTCCTGAAAATGCAGAAGGCCCCGGGTGGTGGGGCCTTCGTGGGGTCATGGTATGGGGTCGGGGGGTTAGCCAGCGGGGTGGGGCTCGGACTGCAGCAGGCGGAGCAGGGCGGCCCGGTCTTCGGCAACCGCCTAACGGGTCATCGGCTGGGGCTCGGTTTCGGGCTCGGCAATGAAGTAGGCGCCTTCTCTTCGCCACTTCGTGGGCCGGTTGTTCTCCG
>JAAZKF010000153.1 GCA_012799975.1 Burkholderiales bacterium | reverse complement strand
GAAACTACGTGAGCACCGCAGAGGTGCGCCTGACGACGCAGACGGGCCCCTCCCACCCACACCCTGGTGTGGGTGGGGTCTCAAAACGCCTCGACGGCCGAATGCCACGGTAGGCGGTGGATTCAGGAGGCTGGAGGCGACTTGAACCTGCTACCCCTGAGCTTGGCTTTGCTGGTCGGATTCTTCATGGGGGCCCTGGGCAGCGGGGGGTCGATCATGATGGTCCCCATTCTGGTCTACCTGGTCGGCATGGAACCCCGAGCTTCCATCGCCACCAGCCTGATGGTGGTCTGTCTGGTCAGCATGGTGGGGGCCTTCCGGGCCTGGAGGGTGGGGCGTGTACGCCTGCGCACCGGTTTGACCTTCGCTTCCAGCGCTGTCCTGGGCAGTTTCGGGGGGGCCTTCCTGGGCCGCCAGATCAGCGAGGTCCTCCAGTTGACCTTGTTCGGCGCGGTGGTAGGCACAGCCGCTTTCTGGATGCTGCGCCGAGCGGATGAGCGCAACCCATCATCCAACAGGACCGTGTCCCTCTTCTGGCTTCTGTCTCGAGGTTTTGGAGTCGGGATCCTCACTGGGCTGGTCGGTGTAGGTGGAGGTTTCATGATCGTGCCCACCCTGGTCCTGTTGGGACCGGGCATGTCGATGCAGGATGCTGCAGGGACCTCCCTGATGGTGATTGCTCTGACCTCCCTGACCAGCGCCACCGGCTATGTCGGCTACTTCTCGCTCCCCTGGCAGATAGCGGCGTCTTTTTCAGGGCTGGCCGCGGTGGGTGTACTGGTCGGCGGAAGGTTGGCGGATCGTCTGCGCAGCGATTTCCTGCAGAGATTCTTCGCCTGGTTCATGCTGGGTATCGCCATCTTCGTCCTGGCCATGAACCTTCCGTCACTCCTGGGTTCCTGAAAGGCCTGTGGCGGGTCAGCCCTCTTCCAGCCAGGCGGACATGGCCCGCACGTGGCGCCGGACTTCTTCCACCAGCGACGGGGGTGACAGCGGTCGGGCATCAGCGCCGTGTGCCAGAACCCAGCGGATTACCTCCAGGGTGGGGCCGACATCCAGAATCAACTCGATCGAGCCGTCCTCCAGGCGTTCGTAGCGTTGGCTTTCATGCCATCTGCGTTCCAGGATCCAGCGGGAGGCCTGTTCAGAGAACCAGATGCGGCAGGGCCCTGGTTCACCAGTGGTAAAGATGCCCAGCGAGTTTTCGAAGTGTTTCTCGGGGTCGAAGTCGCTTCGCGGGCGGAAGTTCTGGTCGGAGAGAACCTGGCAGCTCTCTATACGGCTCAGGGCAAAGGTGCGCAAGGCTTTTGCCTTCCGGCAGAAACCGACCAGGTACCAGTCGCCCCGGAAATTGCGCAGGACGTAGGGCTCTACCACACGTCGGTTGCGCTCCAGACCCCGGTGCAGCGAGTGATAGACCAGGTCCACGGGGGCTTTGCGGGCCAGGGCCCGATCGACCTCCTGCAACACCTCCGGGGCGACCTGGCGCAAGGGGCCCATGTCAAAGTCATAATCGCAGTGGAACAGGTCCTCGCTCCGCACCGGCAGTCGACCGGCCAGGTGTCGGGAGAGCTTCTTCAGGCAGGTCTGCAGGGTGCTGGCGAACGGAGAGTCGGCTCCCATCCCCTGGATCACCTTCTGGGCCACCATGAAGGCGAAGAAATCTCCCTCGTCTAGTTGAATGTCGCTGGGGAATTCCCAGTCGAGGTCTTCGTAGAAGTAACCCAGGGGGAGGGGAGGGGGCGGGATCGGGGCCTGGAACCGGTCGCGCAGGAACGCGATGTCCCGTATGATGGTTCGTTCGGAGACTTCCATGTCAGAAGCCAGTTGCGTACACGAATAGCGGGCACCGCTCTTCAGACGCCGGTGGATTTCCTGCATCCGGCGCAGGCTCAGGGCGGTCAGGGCGCCCCCCTTCTTCGATTTCACGGTCTCTCTCCGAGGATACCAAACCAAGCCCCGACTTCCCAGGTGGGCACCGACGGTCTCTTTTGGGGACGACGCCGGCACGGTTTTGGGAAGGGAGCCTTCGCTTGGGTTCCAGCCGCTGGCTTTGTTGAGCGTCGGGCGCTATTCGTTGGGACCTTCGATGTCTCCCAGCGAGCTTAGTTTGATGGTCAGGGGTCGCCCCAGGTAGGAGCACACGATTCGACCCGAGCTGAGAGGTGTGCCCGAGGGCGTGTAGACCACCCGCAGGACGGGTGCCCCTAGGGGGACGTGTGTTTCCGGATCCAGGGGTGTGAGGGTCAGATAGACTCCGTGCGTGAACTTAGTATGGGTGTAGGTGAAGTTGGTGTTGAAGTCCAGTCGGACCTTGCCTTGGCTACCCAGCTTGCCTTGAGCCACGACGCTTCCATTGCGCCAGGTCTGCCAGAGGAAGAATCCACTTCGGTTCTTGGACAGGTCTTCGGGTCTGGCAGTGCCGGGAGACACCGCTGGCTGGAGCAAACCCGTGGCCTGGGCCAGGATGCCCGCGTTGCGGAGTTCGGTCCCCAGGCGTTCCACCTCGTTGTTGAAGGTGTTGTTGGCCTGCATCCTACGATATTGGCCAGTACCGATGGCCAGGAGGATGGCCATGATAGAGATCACCACCATGATTTCCAGCAGGGTTACCCCGCGTTCCCGGCGTGTCATCAGTTCCTACCTCGTGAGCGGGCAACCATGAGGACGATGAAGGTCCCCAGGGCTACCACGATCAGTCCGACCACTACGTAACCCAGGACCCCACCCCTCGTGGTCGGTTTTTCCGGTGGGGGGACCTGGACGCCCGTTTCTGTCGGAGTCTCGGGTTCTTGCTGGAGGGAGGTGGAAGTCGGTTGGGGAGGGGCATGGGTGGTCGCCCCGGTCGAGGTGGGAAAGGTTTCCGGTTCGGATGAGTCCTCTCCAAGGTTCTTCTGGATCTGGACCCCGGCGGGGGTGTCCACCTCCCGCTCGACATCGCCGCCTTCGACGACGGCGGCCTGGGCGGCGATGCAGAAGGTCAGTAGCAAGGTGACGGCAATAATCGCCACCCTGAAAGTCAGCCGGATTACCGGCCCTTTTTTCGGAATGTTCATGGAAGTCTCCCAGAGAAGGTGGAATTCTGGTCCTTGTATCGTGTACTATAATAATAACAGAATGCAGGGGGGGAAGAGAGGCACGCGGAGTGAAAAGGTGCGTATGACTCGGCGAGGTTCCAGCAGAGGCCTTTCTTTGTTGGAAGTTCTTATCACACTGATGTTGCTCAGCACGACGCTGATCGCTTTCGCGGCGGTCTATCCGGCGGCCTTCAAGCTCAACCGCAAGACCCATCGTTCGGTCCAGGCCGCTGAGCTGGCCGGTGCAGTGGCCGAGGAACTCCGGACATTGCCCTTCAATCGACCTTCCGCGCTTGGCCCGGGTGGTCTGTACTTGGAGGATTTCGCTCGGGGCGGCGGATGGCGGCCGGACACCGAGCGTTTCCGCAACTTCCCACGCACCGAGATACCCGAGCCCTACTCGTTGGTCTCGAAGGATGGAAAGAATATGGGTATCTTCGTGGCGGGCGACACACCCTTCACCTATGCGGACATCCAGGTTACCGTCTACTGGATGGAGCCAGTCAACCATCAGATGATGCAGCGTCAGGTGACGATTCATACAGCCAGGACCGGCAACCGATGAACATGACGAGAAGAACCCCCGGCTTCACGCTGATCGAACTGTTG
>JAAZKF010000152.1 GCA_012799975.1 Burkholderiales bacterium | reverse complement strand
CGCGAGAACCCCGCCCGGATCGAAGCCTATCCCCTGCTGCGCTTCCTGGACCTGTTCGTGCCGATCTTCCCCGACCACGTCCCTTCCAACTCGGTCCTGCGCGAGTTCATCGGAGGAAGTGGATTCAACTACTAGCGGCCTGAATCGCCGAGGGAGCCCCAGGCTGGACCGGGCCAAACCACAGCCTGGAAACCCTGGATCTCCCGGGACAGGAGGATACCCGTCCGAACCTCAGAACACCCGCCAATGCCCAGGAACGGATCGGCGACTCGTCCGCCCATCGCAGTCATCGGGGGGGCCGGGCATGTAGGCCTGCCCCTGGCCCTGACTTTCGCCAATGAAGGTCATCCCACCCTCATCTACGACATCGACGGCCCCAAGATCGAGAGGATCCTGGCGGGTCACATGTCCTTCCGGGAGGAGGGTGGTCAGGAAGCGCTGAGCCAGGCCTTGGCCAGCGGGCTGCTGCGGGCCTCGAGCTCGCCGGAAGGCCTGCGGGACTGCGAGTTCCTGGTCCTGGTAGTGGGCACCCCGGTAGACGAACATCTCAACCCCACCTTCAACGCCATCCACCGCGCCCTGGAAGGATGCCTGCCCTACCTGAAGTCCCCCACCGTCGCGACAGGATGTGGCCGTCAACCTCCAGAGGGAAGCCGACCAGCTTCCCACGATGAAGGAGGCTCAGGAAGCGTCCCAGTCCTGCTCCCAGGACTCGGCTCCCGCAGGGAAGCTCTCGGTATCAAAGGCCTCGTAGTCTTCATCGGTATAGTCCCAGATGAAATCTTCCTGGGTCCAGCCCCAGAACATGGGATCATCCTGACAGGCCTTTTGGCCTTCCTCCCCCGAGGCGACCAGTTGGCGACGGGCACATCCCACGCACACGGTCCCACCGGAATCAGGCCGACCTCCCGGAACGTTTTTTTCGGGAGGTGCTCCGGCCGAACCCGGACGCGAGTGTTCGGCGCAGATCGGTTTGCCACAATGGCTGCAACGGCCCACGGCCGGGTTCCTGCATGGGTGCGAGAACAAGAAGCCTGCCGTCTCGCGGCAAAGTTCCGGGAGCTGTTTGATAGGAAGCGTCATCGGACTTCCATGGCGAAGACCACCAGGGCGGCCTGAGCCAGGGGGTCGGTCTCAGGGAGCATCCACCAGATCGCGACCGCTGGATCCGATGTCCCTCGGAGGACGGCTGTCCCTTCTCCGGAAGGGCTGTGGAAGAGGACCTCTCCGGCCCCGGCCTCGGCCCGGGTCAACTCCCGGCCTCGGGCATCTTCCAGGACCAGCCCTCCATCGCGCTCGACGATCCTCGCCAAGAGGGATTCCGCACCATCCTGGATCTCCCAGCCGCCCTTGCGGGGACGCGCCCGCAGCAGGCGACTTCCGGTGCCATCCTCCAACTCCCAGCCCTTCGACTTGCTCTTGATCTTGAAGAGTTCCCGATCCTGGCTGTCCCGGACCTTCACCCGGTCCGTCTGGACCTTGAAGTGCGCCAGGGGACGATCCTGGCCGTCGACGAGCTGCCACTTCTGGCCAGGTTGACGGACCTTCAGGTTATACCGAAGGATATCCGCCGGCATCCGCAACTCCAAGCGTTGGCTAGCGGGGGGAGCCTCCGCCTCCACGGCCTGCGCGGCGGGCTCAGCCTGCGCAGTGGGCTCGGCCTGCGCGGCGGGTTCCGAAAACGCCGATGGCTCGGGTTCGCTCGCAGGATCAGAACAAGCGCACAACAAGAAGAGAAGGCAGGGAACAAGCAACCAGAAGCAGCGACGGTAGAACATGTAAAACCCCTTCGAATCCATATTGAAGAGCAATTCTCCGGCCTTGGTTGCCTCCCCTCCGCAGGGCCGCCCCCCGAGACGTGGAATCTCGCGGTCATGGACGAGATGGGGCTGTTGGAGAAGGCTCGCCAGCTCGCCGTACGAGAGCGCCAGGTCCGGGGCCTGTACGTCGCGGCGGAGGCTCTGTGCCCCGGAGCCCTCCTAGCGCTGGCCCTGGTCCTCCTTCTGGGCTGGGCGGGTCAACCCGCCTGGCAGGGGCTGGCTCCCAT
>JAAZKF010000151.1 GCA_012799975.1 Burkholderiales bacterium | reverse complement strand
TGCCGACTCAGAAAGGAGGCCTCCAGCCCGAACAGGAGAATCGAACAAAAGCTCCGAGGTCGGGGATCGAACAAGTGGATCTTTTCATCCGATCTCTGGGTGGATCAATTAGACCGATCCGTGACAGCTACCTCGAAGAGTGGCAGTTGGAAAAAGTGGCAGATTACGCTTTGCAGCCAGGAGAAAGTGTTCTGATACGCCTCAATATCCCAGAAGGGATGCCGGGAGGACAAATCTATGCGGAGCGCGGCCTGCACAGCAATATCCATGAAATCGTGTACGACGGTGTAGGTGGTGCGGGATTTATGAGCTTTGGAATCCCCTTAGGAGCTCCTGAAGGCACGCTGCCAGTCCAGGCCGGCGAGCTTGGCGACGAGATGCAGGTCTATGAAAACGAGCGCTATGGGTATCGCCTGTCTCTGCCTCGCGGTATGAAGATGAAGAAGAATGTTCTCGCCGATGGCGATGGCGGCATTTTCGCTGGGGGGAACATTGAAATACGGGTATGGGGTGAAAACACCCGGCAGGATAACCTTCGGGGAAATTGCCAGGCACTTTATGGAATGGCCAAAAAGAGGCTGGCCGGTGAAAACATCCATGTAGATGAATTACAGGCGAACGGATTCATCCTCAGTTGGGAACGGGGCGGCCGTTATTTTTATAAACGCACATGGGTAGGCGCAGGTTCTGCCAATACCCTCCTGTTGAAGTTTCCTGCGGACGAACACAATGATCTGTTCATTTGTATTTTAGAGAGCTTCGTGCCGGGCAATCTGGACATCAAACATTGAAGTATGTGCAGGCAGACGTGCGGTACAGAAGATGTACATCTGCTTTCGGTCAAGCTACCAGACGCTGAGATTGCGGGAGCTTGAAGGGTTCGCTTCCAGGAGGAACTCCATGTCGGCTTGAGATAAGCCTGCGCGCGGCTGTTAGCCACCCCGGGCGACCAGGATGACGCGGGTTATACCTCCCTCATCCTGGTCGATGGTTACCGAAGTACCCTGTTCGGGGGTCTCGGGCACCAAGACCACGGTGCGCTGGCCCTCGACCGTGCTGTCCATCTTGTTGGCACCGGGGAGCTTCCCGCTATAGAACTCCACGACCTTGTCCAGCGGATCGGTCGTCGACAACTCCGCGGTGACCATCTTGGAAGTCCTGCCTTCGGGGCCGGCCACCTCGTGCTGGTCGCCACCCTCCACCTTGGCGCCGGGGTAGAAAGGGACCGAGAAGGAGGACTCCTCCACCTTGGCGCTGTGGGCCTTTCCCCCCTCCACGGTGCCCCGGGGCTGACCCTGCCTCTGGGTGGTGCTCACCGTGCCACCTCCGGGGACCGCCGGGGTCGTCGTCTCCAGATTGGGGCCACACGCTGTCGCAACCAGTATACAGGCCGAGAAGGCCACGACCTGGATCTTGTTCATCTTTATCCTCCTGAGGGCCCTGCGAGGGCGGGCCTCCTCGGTTCTCCTCCAAAACTACCAGCCCGGTTCCACTGGAATCAAAGAAGCTTGCCGAGATGTGCAATCCAGCTTGCTTTACATGCCTGAACCCGCAGGCCTCCCCCGGGGGCGACGCGAAGGCTCATCCCATGACTGCTTGGCAACTCGCTTCTGCCCTGCGCGCCTGTCGGGCGCAAGTCCTCACCGTTGTTCCCGGCTTTGGGGTCACCCCCGTCTGGGAGGCCCTGGGCCGACCGATGCTGTCCTACCACGAGGAGATCGCCTGTGGCCTGGCCCACGGTGCCTCGCTGGCGGGGGTCCGCTCGGCCACCCTGCTCAAGACGCACGGGCTGCTGAAGGCCGCCAACCAGGTCTCCTCGGCGCTCTCCAGCGGGGTCCGCTCGGGGTGGGTCCTGCTGGTCTTCGAGGACCCCCTGGCCACCAGCTCGGACAACATCCTGGCCGCCCGGCCCTTCCTGAGGGCCCTGAATCTCCCCCACCTGCCCTGCGAAGACCAGCCCGAGCTGGTCCTGGCAGAGGCCTTCGCCAGGTCCGAGCGGGTCGGGTTGCCCGTGGCGGTGGTGATCGACGGCCGACAGATGATGTCCCGGGACCCGGACGCTCCCACCCCCGAGCCCTGGACCACGGTCTGCCCGCCCGTCCTCCCGCCCTCCCGGGACCCCCAGCGGCATCTGGTGGCTCCGCTCCTCGTGCCCTACCAGCACGAGGTGTTGCAGGCCCGCCTGGCCGGCCAGCCGGCGGACTCGGTGCCCCGGCCGGAATTGCCCGTCCTGCCCGAGCGCGCCGAACTGCGGGCCTGGGAGCCTTTCTTTACGGCTTTTCAGCAGCACCGTCCCCCCTTCGTGGCGGGTGACACCACGCTCTCCAGCCTGTACGGCTTGCCCCCCTTCGGATGTGTGGACGCCTCCACCTGCCTGGGCGGCAGCCTGCCGATAGGCCTGGGAGCCCTGGCTGCAGGCGTCCCCGAGGTGTGGTCCTTGGCCGGAGACTTCTCGTTCCTCTCGATGGGCCCCCTGGCTCTTCTGGAAGCGGCCCAGAGGAATCTGCCCCTGAAGGTCGCGATCTTCGCCAACGGCGTGGCCGCCGCCACCGGGGGGCAACCGGTGAACCTGGACCTGCTAGACCTGGCCCTGGCTCCCTACGCCTCGAGGACGCGCCGCCTGGCCCCGGGCCAGGACCCCCACCCCTTGCTGCGCGCCACCCGGGAGGCCGCCGGACTGCAGATCCTGGTGGTTGACACGCGCGAGTAGGGACAGGGCGCTGGAAGTGTGGCTGGATGCCCTGCTCAGGCCCTGCAGTTTGTGGGCGATGCGCACTCCGTTGGGATCCAGATCCCCGAAATGGAACCAGGGCGTCTGGGGGAAGGCCTGAATGGCCTGGAGATGAGCTTTGTCCTGCAGCAACACCTCGTTGAGCTCGCGTAGGGTGGTCGAGGTGCTGGCCGGCCCGCACCAACCCGGCTCCATCCACGCATCCCAGAAGTCGTTGCTGGCGCAGACGTTGCAGGGCATGGGTGGCCCTCTTGCGCACCTGCCGGCTCCCGGGTCGGTCAGGTCGCAGACCTGCTCGTACACGTCGTAGAGGATCTCCTCTTCCAGGGATGCCAGGGCCGCCTGGTCGGCCCGGTCGCGCAGGACGATTAGGAAACATGGATCGGTGGTGTCCAGGGCGAGCCCGGCTCCCCGTTTTTGCAGGGAACCCACCAAGCGGTGGAGTTCGGTCATGGGCCCAGCGGAGGTTCGCGTTGCCGGGGGAACAGAGCTGTCGAGAAAATGAGCTGGGAACCGGCCGAGTTGCTGGAACGGGCCGTGGCGGAGGAAGCAAGCCGCTGGCCTGAGAAAAAAGCGATATGTTGGAAAGTGGCTGGACTCTTCAAGGACATCGCCTGAAAGGGAAACGCTCACTTCCTGGTGGCCCGCTGTTCGGGCTTATCTGGGTGGCGTATGGTGCTTTCATCTGGGTCATGGGGTGGACGAGTAACTCCAACAATGGGCCACTGAATGTCTTTGAATATATCGGAATCGGCCTGGTGGTTTTCGGTGTCCTCCGGATGCTGGTCCGGGAACACAGAACCCTGGATGGCCGCGCTCGGACCCTGAATAACTGGTCCTGTCTGGAAGGGCTCGCTTTCAGCGAGCCCATCGAGCTGGGAGAGGTCAAGACCGTCTTGATCGACCGCGAGTCGAAGCTCATCCGCTACCAGAAGAGGCCGGACACGGTAGAGGACCGGGACAACGTGTGGCTCCTCAACCGGAAAGGGGAGCGCCACCTGTTGGACAGCTTGCTCAACAAGCCCTTCGAGGCGCGTCGACTGGCGGAAGCGGCCAGCCGGCTGCTGGGCGCGGATTACTGCGACACGACCTGCAACCCCCCGGAAAACAAGACCTGCAGCGAACTCGACGAGAGTCTGGGCCAACGCTATCTGCGCCAGGCCCGGCCCCTCCCCAAACTCCGGAAACCCCCGAGCCTCAGCTTCCGCTGCATAGAGTTACCAGAGGCCCTGGATATCCGTATCCCGCAAGGCAACCTGGTCGATTTCTGGAGACCGTTTTTGTGTGGGGTGGGGATTTTCCTGGCAGCGTTGGTCGGGTGGACCATGCTTTGGGGCGGCGACTGGAAAGGCCCGCTTATGATCCTCCTGGTCTCCATCATGCCCTACACGCTGCCCTGGCTCTGCACGACCTGGCCGGCCTCACGCTTGACCGAGAGCCTTTTCCTTTCCAGACGCTCGCTGAAGGTCGAATCCACCATGTACGGACGCCACGAGATCCCCCTGGAGGAGTTGGAAGACCTGATCCTGCTCGACTTCCGCGAGAATCAGTTGAACCGCAACTTCCAGGCCGAACGTTACTTCCCCGTGGGTTACCTGTGCGCCCGCAGCGACCGGGTCGAGGCCCGCTTCGGAGGAAGCTTGGATGAGGCCAACCTGGAGTATCTGCGCGCGCTCCTGGTGAATCGCATCGTGGAATACACCCGGAAAACTGAAGGGCAGGGCCGGACGCGACCGGAGCCAGCAGAGGGTCCAGGCCGGTAGCTTGCGAAAAATACTATATGTTAGCAAGTCGCTGGTTCCATCAAGGGCACTGCCTGAAGGGGACTCGCCCCCTTCCTAATGGCCTGCAGATAGGGGTGGTCGTGGCGCTGCTGGGTTTCACGATCTACATCATGGGGGCGTCGCTGCAGCTCCTCCAGATACCGGCGATATTGTGGGGTTTCCTGGAAATTGTTGGAGGCACCATGCTGGTTCTGGGCGTCCTCTTGATGCTGCTCCGGCAGCGCAGGACCCTGGATTGCCGCGCCCGGACCCTGAGCAACTGGTCCTGCCTGGAATGGCTCGCCCCGGGCAAGGCCAGCGAGCCCCTGGAACTGGGAGAGGTCAAGGCCGTCTTGATCGACCGCGCATCGGATGCCTTCAAAGACGACAAACCCCTGGTCATCGTGAGTGACGTGGACAGTGTGTGGATCTTCGATAAGGATTGGGACCGTTGCCTGCTGGATAGTTTTCCCAACAAACCCTTCGAGGCGCGTCGACTGGCGG
>JAAZKF010000150.1 GCA_012799975.1 Burkholderiales bacterium | reverse complement strand
TCCTGCCCTACAAGCGTCACGCGAGGTCTCCCCTGGCCTCGTTGAAGGCTCGGGTCCTCTGCGAAGACCCGCCGGATGCCCGCCTCTTCCGCCCGGAGATCCCCGAACTCCTGGCTCGGATTCTGGATCGCTGTCTGCGCCGCGAGCCGGACGAGCGCCCCCAGTCGGTGGCGGTTGTGGCCGAGTCGCTGGAAGAGGCCTTCAGCTCGCTGGCTGGTCGCGCCTCCCCCCAGCCCGTCTTTGCCACCGGCCACTTCGCTGCCGAGAACCGCAATAACTCGGCCCTCCTGGCCCTGGACCGCGCCGACGAGGCCCGCGAAAATCTGGAGGACGCCCTGCGGGCTGATCCAGACCTGCCAGAAGCCCACCTCAATCGGGCCCTGCTGGGCTGGCTCCACGGCGACTCCGGGGCTCCCAAGGCCCTGGAGGCCATTCGCCAGGTCGCCCCGGTACTGCCTGCGGCACGACGGGCAGAAGCCTGGCTGCTGCTGGCGGCCGGCGAAGAGAAGGCGGCGGATGAGCTCCTGACCAGCCTGGAGGCGGAAGAACGCTCGGGCTGGCTGCAGAACCTGCGGGGAATCCTGCTCCTACAGGAGGGCAGCGCGCGCCAGGCCCTGACCGCCTTCGAGCGGGCGGTAGCCGACGAACCCACGCGTTGGGAGTTCCACCACAACCTGGCCATCTGCCTGAGTCGTATCGGCGAGAAGGAAGCGGCCCTGCCACACCTGGAGAAGGCCCTGTCCCTGGGCGGTCACCCCGTGGTCCGGGTGGCCCTGGCCGTGACCCTGGCGGCCCTGGGGCGCGCAGGTGAGGCCCGTCCCCATCTGGAGGCCGCCCTGGAAAGGGCCCCCGACTCGGCCTGGGTCCGTTATGCGTTGGGGGCCTACCACGCCTCGATGGGTCTGCGGATCCCCGGTTTTGACGCGGCTCCGACCGATCTGGAGGCGGCCCAGGTCCACCTGGAGGCGGCGGTCTCGAGAACCCCCGGTTTCTTCCGGGCTCGCGAGGCCCTGGCGGAGTGCCGCCGGAGGCGCGGCTTGGAGGCGGAGCCGTCCAGAATCTGTTCGTCCTCAGCCACGGCTCCCGAGCTTCGCGAATTGGCTTCGCTGTGGACGGTGCGCCTGGTGCGCATGCTCTCGGGGCATGACGAGGCCATCAACGCTCTGACGATGTCCTATGACGGGCGCTACATAGTCTCGGCCGGCCATGAGGACAGCATCCTGGTATGGGACCCCCTGCAAGGCGAGGTGCGCTCGCGGTTGCGCGGCCATGCCGGTCCGGTGCGTTCGGTTTCGGTGTCGGCCGACGGAAGCACCCTGGCCTCGGCCTCCGATGATGGTACGGTGCGCTTGTGGGGCCTGCCCTCCGGCCCCACCCTGCACGTCCTCAAAGGCCACGAGGGATCCGTCACGGCCGTGGCCCTTTCACCGGCTGGAGGGGTCCTGCTTACCGGAGGCGACGACCGGACGGTGCGAGTCTGGGAGCCCCGCTCCGGTGACCTGCGCCACGTCCTCTCAGGTCATCACAGTCGGGTCAGCGCGGTGGCCCTTTCCTTTGACGGCGAGATCGGCATCTCGGCCGGAGTGGATCGTTCGGTCCGGGTCTGGGAGCTCGTGACGGGGGGGCTGCTTTTCGAGTGGGAGGACCTGGAAGAAGAACTGTACGGCCTGGCGCTGAGTTCCGATTCGCGTTACCTGCTGACCGGGGGAGCAGGTCGGGTCTTGCGCTTGTGGGATCTGGAGACCGGCGAGTGCCTGCGGACCCTGGAGGGGCATACCAACGAGATCCGTGCTGTGTCGTTGTCGCCGGATGGACGCTTTGCCTTGTCGGGAGGTTGGGACCAGACGGTCCGTCTGTGGAACGTCGCTACCGGCGAGTGCATCCGCACCCTCTCGGCCCATTCCCACCAGGTCACCGCGGTACACGCCTGTGCGGACGGCCGTTTCGGGCTTTCGGGCAGCCTGGACCGATCGCTGCGTTGGTGGGAGTGGAAGGAGGAACTCCTGCCCCTGGCCCCGGGACTTCCTCCCTTGTTGTTGGCGGGGGCCGATCGGGTCTATCGTCAGGAGGCTGCCAACCACCTGGTTCGGGACACCCTGGGGAAGGTTCGCGCCGAGCTGGAGGCGGGTCGAAGGAGAGAGGCCCTGGCCCTGCTGCGTCGCGCCCAGGGCCTGCCGGGTCGCCAGCGTGACCCCGAGATTTTGGATCTGCTCGAGGAGTGCGCCCGACCGGGGCGCCGGGTGGGCCTTCTCGATGTCTGGCTGCGCAGCGAGCTGGAAGGGCACGGCAACTGGGTCTTGAAGGTGGCCTGGTCGCCGGACGGGCAGTTGCTGGCGACCGGCGGCTTGGATGGCCGGATCGGGGTATGGAACGCCCTGACAGGAGAACACCTGGATTGGCTGGAGGGGCACGGCCGCGAGGTAACCTCGCTGGACTTCGACCCGGACGGAGAGCACCTGCTCAGCGCCAGCTATGACCGGACCCTGCGCTATTGGAGTCTGGAGCGGGGCGAGGAGGTGCGGGCGCTGCGCGGACACGCCGCCGAGATCACCTGCGGGATCCTCTCGCGTCATCTGCCCATGGTTATCTCCAGCAGTCTGGATGGGAATGTTCGGGTCTGGAACCTGCAGAACGGAGAGGGGTTGCTGGAACTCCCGGGGCACGAGGGAGCCGTCTATGCGGTGGCCCTCTGCCTGACCGACCGGATGGCCGCCACGGCGGGTCGGGACCGGCGCATCCAGCTCTGGGAAATCCCTTCGGGACGGCGGGGCCTGGAGCTGTGCGGGCACACCGGTCCGGTCCAGGCCCTGGCCTTCAACCCCCAGGGAACCGCCCTTCTTTCTGGAGGCGAGGACCGTCGGGCGATTCTGTGGGACGTGGCCAGCGGGGAGGAGATACTCCGCCTTCCGGACCACGAGGCTGCCGTCCGCTCGGTGCACTTCCTGGCGGGCGGAGACTTCCTGGCCACCGCGGTGGATGACGGGCGAATCCACTTCTGGCACGCCGATGGCCGGCCCTTGCAGGTCCTGGAGGCCCACCAGCGCCCGGTCCGTTGGGTGCGCTTTTCGCCCGATGGACGCCTGGTGGCTTCGGCGGGGCAGGACGGTCTGGCTCGGATCTGGGAACTGGATTGGGAGTGGGAGTTGCCCGTGGGGGACTGAAATCCCAGCGCGGACCGGGCCTTTGGGATTTCCTGAACTGGGGCATCCCCTGCGGGTCTTTCCAGGCGATGGACTTCAAGCGAGGAGTACTAGGGAAATGGGCACGAAACTGGACCAACTCAGGAAGAGGTTGCGCACCATCTATTGTTTAAGGGAGGCTTCGGCGCTTCTCTCGTGGGACCAGGAGACGTGCCTGCCCCCCGGGGCCGCCGGCGCACGCGCCGAGCAGCTCAGCG
>JAAZKF010000149.1 GCA_012799975.1 Burkholderiales bacterium | reverse complement strand
CGTTCGGGTCGCCTGGAGCGGGCGGTCGACCTCTACCGCCGAGGGCTCCAGGCCGATACCGGGCGACTGGAGATCCTGCCCTATCTGGCCCTGGCCCTGGATGCGCTGGGCCATTACCGGGAGGCCCTGGAACACTACGACACCTACCTGGCCTTGGAACCCGAGGACCTTCGGGTCCGTTTGAATCAGGTCGCCGCCTGGATCCATTTGGGGGCCGAGCTCGAGGCGCTTCAAGCCTTGCAGGAGATCGAGCTTTCTGCGTCCGGGCTCCCGGAGTTCCACAACTTGCGCGGAGTGGTCTTCTTGCGCCTGGAGCAGCCGGCCCGGGCCGCCGATGACTTCCAGGTGGCTTTGGCCATGCGCCCCGGCTGGAGCGCGGCTGCGGTAAATCTGGCCTCGGCATGGCGGGAAATGGGACGCTCGGAGGAAGCCCTGACCCTCCTGAGCCAGGCGGTCCGGGAATCCCCGGGGGCTCCGCAAGCCTGGAACAACCTGGGAGTCCTGCTGGCTCGGGGAGGTGACGTCCCGGCTGCCCATCAGGCCTTCTCGCAGGCCATCGAGACCGGGGACCTGGACCTGGCGCACTTCAACTCGACCTTACTGGCCTCTCGGTTTGATGGGGAACCAGACCTCCTGGTGCAAGCGGCGGAGCTGGTCGATCGCGACCCGGCCCTGCAGGAGGCCCGCCTCCTGTACGGGGCCCTTCTCTACCGGGCGGGGCGCCTGCCCGAGGCCCGCCAGGAGCTCGAGGCCTTGCTGGAGCGCATGCCTGAAAACCGCTTGGGGCAGGAATTTCTGGGTCTGGTTCTCCTGGGAGCGGGAGAGGAAGGGCAGGCCCTCCCGTTGCTGGAGGCCGTAGCCGTGGCCCAGCCTGATTCCGCCTGGGCTCAACATAACCTCGCCTTGGCCCTGCGTTTGACCGGCGACCTCTCCGGGGCCCTGGAAGCGGCGCAGGCAGCCAATGCCCTGGACCCTACCCGTCCGGAGATTTGGTACAACCTGGGCGTCCTGCTGGACCTGTCGACCCGACCTCGGGAGGCGGTGGCGGCTTTCGAGAAATGGCTGGAGATGTCTCCAGACCACGCAGAGGCGGCTCAGGTACGCGAACACATCGAGGACCTGCGCCAGCACCTTGAGGGGGCGTTGAATCCGGGGCCCTGAACTTCAGTTTCGGGGGCTTGCCTTCTGCTCAGCCTGGGCTTCGGGAGGGTTCTGGGCGGCCTTTTTTACGGCCTTCCCACAGGTCTTCTTACGCTTCGGGGCGGGTCGGGAACGGGAGCGGGAACGCAGATCGGATTCCATGATCTCCCCGTTCATCTTATCGGGATGGAGCTTCGAGGTCTCCTTCATGTAGACCAGGTGTTCGGGCCGGAACTGGTTGGTCTGGTTTCTCCCGTTACGCTTGGAGAAATACAGGGCGGCATCGGCGAAGCGAACCAGGTCCTCCAGGGTGGAGGCCTGTTCGGGGAAGGTGGCCACGCCGCCGCTTACGGCGATGCGCAAGGGCGTCCCTTCCCAGACCAGTTCCAGGGCCTCGAGCAGGCTGTGCATACGGTTGGCCACCACAAAGGCACCGTCCAGATCGGTCTCGGGCATGACCAGACAGAACTCCTCGCCCCCATAGCGCCCGACCAGGTCGGTTTCGCGAACCGAACGGCGCAGGATTCGAGCCACCTCCACCAGGACCTTGTCTCCGCAGGGGTGGCCGTGGGCGTCGTTGAGTGCCTTGAAGTGGTCGATGTCCACCATCAGCAGGCTGACCGGGTGTTTGTAGCGGTGGGCCCTGCGCATCTCTTCGTTGAGGCGATGGAAGAGGTGCCGGCGGATGTAGAGGCGGGTCAGGCTGTCGGTGACGGCCATCTCATACAAACGGGCGTTGTGTATGGCCACGGCAGCCTGGTCGGCCACCTGCTGGATGATTTGCAGGTCGGCGTCGGAGAAGGATTTCCCCTGGAATTTGTTGGTGATGTTCAGAACACCGATGACGTCGCCATGAACCCGCAAGGGGACGCACAGGATCGAGTTTACCCTGGAAGTCAGTGAGCGGACGAATTGGGGACCGTCGAAGACGTTGTTGACCACCATCGGGGTTCCGGTCGCCGCCACCTGGCCGGCGACGCCTTCTCCCCGCTTCAGGCGTTTGGTGACGATTTCGCCGTTGAGGATCTTCTGCTCGGTCTCGGGGTCGATCCCCCTGACGACCTGGACGACCAGCTCATCACTGCCCTCGTCGAAGAGCATGATCGAGCCCTTTTCGGCTTCGGCGATGGCTGCAGCCCGACCCAGTATCTCGGTAAGCAGTCGATTGCGGTCGTCGATCACGTTGAGGGCCCGCCCGACGTCGTAGAGCATGGCCAGCTTGTTCATCTGGTAGCCCAGGTCCCGTTTGGAGGTCTGCAACTCCTGGTAGAGACGGGCATTGTCCAGGGCTGTGGCCCCCTGGCTGGCCAGAAGATAGAAGAATCGGGCTTCGGCCTCACTGTCGCAGGCCTTGTCCAGGCAGACCACGCCCAGGACCTCGTCCTTGGCCACCAGCGGAACCCAGTAGCAGATCCCGGTCTGGGTCAGATTCGCCTCCTCGAATTCCCGCGGGAATAGCGTCTGGCCGATGGAATCAGCCACTGCGAAAGGTTCACCGGCCTTCAGCAGTTGCCAGAGGATGCCTTGGCGGGGTTGGAAACTGATCCGTTGGACCATCTCGTTGGGCAGTCCGTAGGAGTAGATAGGCTTGAATGGACCCTTGGGCTGGCGGGCCAGCAACACCAGGGCCCGCGTGGCGCCGATCCGGTCGGACATGGCGGCCACCAGGACCTCACTGATCTTCAAGGGGTTGTCCCCGGTGAAGGCCCGTCCGACCTGGCAGATGGTGTACAGGTCGAAGGCTCGTTCTTCCAGGCTCCGGGTGTGCTGGGTCAGGTCGGCAACCTGTCTAGTCAGGGTTTCAACCTGCTGGGTCAGTTCGGTTACCGACTTCTTTTCCAGGTCCTGCATGTCAGCTCCCTTTGCGTGGTGTCCGGGGCACCTGCGCACAAGGTTCGTGTCGGGGAGGGGATCTCCTCGACGGCTCGTCCATCGTCTGGGGTCCTTTCCCTTGGAGTATGGCCGGTCGACGGTCCCCGGTCGAGGCCACCTAGAACCCGACCTTGGGGTCGCAGTTCCAGCGGATCTGACGGAAGTCGCGGGTCTCGATGACCTTCCCGGCTCGCTTCTTTTCGGTCCGGACCATTTCGTGGTTGGCGTTGACCCAGACCCGATATTCCGTAGCCGAGGTTCCCGAGAACTCATAGACGGTGGTCTGCTGGCCGCGGACGTTTTCGGTCCCGGCCACCTTCATGGTAGGATAGCTTTTCAATTCGTTGAGGATCATCGTGAACAAGGGCTGGAAGAAGGGGGTTCCCACCACGTCCGGGTGGTCCAGGCCTCGGGTGATCCGGCCCATTCCGACCTTGGCACGCACCTTGTCGGCGGCGAAGGAGGGATCGTAGACCACGATGCTGCCCACGTTGCGACTGCTCCCGCGCAGCACCTCGGTACGAATCCTGGGCCCGGCCAGCGAGACCGAGTAGTCGAACTTCAGGACCCCGCGTTCGCTGGAGTAGTCGTATTTCAGGGTATAATCCCTGGCCGATTCGATGCGGGCCTTCACGGCATTCCAGTCACCGTCGGGAGCGGCCTGGACCTGGATGGCCAGGTTCAGGCCGAAGATCATGACCATGACCATGGCCATGGCCATTTTTGGGCTGAGACGGAACATGGGGAGGCCTCCGTGAGGGACTTGCACCAGGGTAGCGTCCCGTTCAACGGAGTTTAGCCCATCCCTGCCAGGGTAGAACCCTGCCTCCCCGGGGGGAGAGCAGGTTTTCTTGGCAGGGGTAGATCTGCTATCCTGGGACCACCATGGACAAACTCAAGAAGATTCTGCTGATCCTGGCGGGCAACCCCCTGTTCTGGATTATCCTGATTGTGGGATCCTTGTTGCTGTTCATCTATCTGTTTGAGCGTGTCCCCAGTTTCGGGGTCAACAAGGTCTATCACATCTTCGATTGAGGCCGCCTTTGAACCGTTCTCCGCGCCTCCAACCAATTCGCTCTTCCTGACCCCGGGAGGGTGTCTTGTTGAGACCGGGATCGAGAACCGTGAATGCATCCTGACCCCCTGCCCTCTCTGTGAGCTATGTGGTCCAGCCAGGGGTGTGGGATCAGCGGGAGGCCAGCCAGACCAGGGCGGTGCTGAGGGCGCTCAACAGGGCCACGAGCAGGGCCGGCCCCAGGATCAGGAGGGGGAAGGCCCGGGCCAGGGCCGTGTGTGAGGCCTCTTCCAGGCGGGCTGAGGAGGCAGCCAGACGTTCGGGGAGGTCCCCGTGCTCTTCGCCCTTTTCTATTTCGGCCAGGACCTCGGCATTCAATAGCCCGGTGGGTGCCAGCGAATCCAGGACGGGCTCCCCCTTCTCGATCCGGTCAGCCGCGTGTCTCAGGGCCATGGTGTGCGTGGCGCTTCCGGTACATCCGGCGGCCAGGAGTGCCCCGCGGTGGGCGGGCAGCCCGGAACGCAGCAGGGGACCCAGGGCCTTGAGGAAGCGCTCTCCCGCCTGAAGCCGGAGGGCGCTGCCGATCAGGGGTAGACGGTCCAGGAGGTGGTCGGTTTGACGGCTGAACCAGTGCCTGCGCTGCAGCGCCTTCAGGGTCAGCCCCAGGGAGAGCACCAGCAGGGTCGTCACCGCCAGGCTCAGGCCCAACGCCGATCCGAAGCCTGCGGGTCCCGGTGATACTCCCAGAAGTCCCAGGCACAGCGCAGTCACGACCAGGGCCAGGAACGGGCAGGTCCAGCCGGCCGTTCGGAGCCGCCGCCGTCGGGCACGGTGCTCTGCCTCCAGCGAATCCGACAGGGTCCTGAGCAGCTCGTCCAGCAGTCCTGCCTCCTCGCCTGCAGCGACCATGCCCAGCTCGTAGGGCGTGAAGATTTCCGAGAAGCGGGCCAGGGTTTCAGCCAGGCCCTGGCCGGAACCCAGGGTCTCGTGCAGCGGGCCGGCCAGGGCTGGCAGGAAGGCCTGGGCAGACTCTTCCACAGCCCGGCGAATGGGCTCGCCGCGCTCCAGACGTCCGGCCAGGTCGGCGAAGAAGGCCGCGCGCTGCGAGGTGGTGGCTTCCTTTCCCGGCTCGGGCCGGGGGATTTCGGTGGACGGTTCGGCGCAGACCTCCGGCTCCGGCGTTGCGGCTTCCGCCTCAAGGTCGGCCTCGGGGGCTGGCGCCGGGCGTTCCTCCTTGGCCAGGACGCTGACCGGAAGCCAGCGCAGGGCGACCCCGGTTCCCAGGAGGATGAAGTCGTTCGGGCGCAGGAAGGTCCCTTGGGGAATGGGATTTCCGT
>JAAZKF010000148.1 GCA_012799975.1 Burkholderiales bacterium | reverse complement strand
TCGGGGCTGATTGGTCGACTCGCCAGCGCGGCGAGGAGGTCGAGGCCGAGGACATGTTTCCATCCCCTCATTGTCGGGGCTGATTGGTCGACGCGTGATCGTACTGTCATATCGACTGATGTCGGATGAGTTTCCATCCCCTCATTGTCGGGGCTGATTGGTCGACCCGCCGCCCCCGCCGCCGAAACCCTCGAGCAGGAATCGTTTCCATCCCCTCATTGTCGGGGCTGATTGGTCGACCTAGGAGACCAGAAGGGGTCGCCGAAGAGCGGCCCAGTTTCCATCCCCTCATTGTCGGGGCTGATTGGTCGACCTTGCGCGCCGGAGGTGCGTTCATTAGCGCTCTAAAGTTTCCATCCCCTCATTGTCGGGGCTGATTGGTCGACCTGCCCAAATGGCCGTCGACGTTGCCGAGCAAGCCGTGTTTCCATCCCCTCATTGTCGGGGCTGATTGGTCGACCAACGCTAACGACAACGCGGCCGAAATGGCCGTCAAGTTTCCATCCCCTCATTGTCGGGGCTGATTGGTCGACAACCCGCCAGCGGACCCTGGGCTGGCTAGGGTCTTCGGCGTGGTTCGCGGGAATCCCCCTCCCCCCTATCCCCCATGTTGGAGGAGGGGAATGGCTTACCTTTGAACAGGCGTGACGGCGGGCGAGCGGAAATTCCCGTAAAATAGGCCACTTTTGGGGTTTTCAAAGAACTTCCGGGTGCCTCCTGGTCGTGCGCAGATCGAAAGTCTGTCGAAAGTTCTTCCGAGCCCCGGCCTGGTCGGGCTCGGCTTGATTGAACTCCTTGCAATCAAGCTCAGCTCGATCGAACGCCGATCGAACGCCCCCCCAGGTCTCATGGCAGGGATTCGCCGTTCGAGCCCTTCAACCCTGTCGTCCCAGGGCTTGCCGCCCTCCACGGCGCTTCTTTGCAGCACACTTCCCAAGCCGGCCCACGATACAAATCTGGCAAGAGTGGGAAGCCTGGCAGGCTTGGCGCCTCAGTCTTCCACCACGCGCACCTTGCCCGCCCGCCAGGACTCTCGCTGTTTCTTCCGGTCGAAGTTCCGGACGGGCGCGAAGCGAACGCGCGCGCCGTCCTGGCGGCAGGATTCCGGGAGGTCGGCGGTCAGGACGAAGACGCGTTCACGGTTCCCAACCTTCAGGAAGGCGAAGGAGCGGTCGGATTGGAAGGAGGTCACGGTGCCGATCAGGGTTCCGTCTTCGGCCAGGTCGGGCAGGGGAGGTGGCCGGCTCTCCGTTGGGTTGCTGCCCGAAGTCGTGCTCCGGACGGGTTCTCCTGGGGCCCGACCTCGAAGCCGCGCTGTTCCAGGATCGGCGGCGGAGGGGCTCTGGCCTCTGGGCAGGCACAAGGCACGCAGGTTCCGGGCGGAGGCATCCCAGTCGACTTCGACGCCGTCGAGCCTCTGGCGCAGTTCCGTCAGGGGCGGAGGGATCGGCCAGCCTTGTTCCCGGCGCAGGGCCAGGCACCACGCAAGATGCCGGGCTGCCGCTTCGGGATCCTGGCGCTGCAGCGCGATTTTGGCCATGGTGGCCAGCAGACCAACTCGTGCCTGGTCCTCGGCGGGCAGGTCCAGGGCTCGCCGGGCCGTCTTCCAGGCCTCGTCCAGGCGTTCCATCTCCAGCAGGAAGCGCGCCAGGTCTGCCAGGTGGTACCAGCGGACCCGGCGGTCTCGTTCCAGGGGTGCCAGCAGGCGGATTGCTTCTTCAATGTTACCCAGCCCGGCCTGGGCCTCGGCCTGCCAGCGCAGGAATTCCAGGTTCCGAGGATAGGCCTGGCATGCCTCTTGTGTTGCCTGGAGGGCTTCGGGCCAGCGTTGCAGGTGGACCAGTGATTTCACGCGGGCATAGTAGTAGCGCTCGCGTGGCGAGGGGATCTTGCGCCCCTTCGGCCCCTCCTGGGGTTCGTCCGAGAGTGTCTCTGGCGTCAGCAGTTCGCACCAGCGCGCGACTTCTCCCCAGTGGCCCTTGCCCTTGGCGGCGCTCATGGCGGCGAAGACCGCCAGTTCCAATGGCAACCCTTCGGCCCCAGCCTTCACCATGTCTCGGGCGGCCTGCAGGACCGCTTCTTCGCTTTCTGCAGCCTGGGCGGGCTTCAGGCGGGCGTAGTACAGGCACCAGGCCACCTCGCTGCGGGTCGCCGGATCCTCCGGGTGGGCCCTCTGGACGCGGAGGGCTACGTTCAGGGCGGGGTTGGGATAGCCGGCCTTGCGGAGGCAGAAGGCATAACGCCAACCGGCTGCGGCCTGACTGCGCTCGTTCCAGAAGTCGTGAAAGGCTCGGCCGGCGCTGGCGTATTGCCCTGCCTTTCGCTGGGCCTCGGCCTCGGTCCAGCTCAGAGTCGGCCTGGGCTCTGGGGCTGCTGTTTCCTGTGTCACGGGCTGTTCCTGGGTCGGGGTGCTCATGCTGGTTCCTCCCCTTCAGACGATGATCACACCGTCGGTCTCGTCCTCCGGGCCAGTGCCCGTCCCGGTGAATTCCACGGCCGGGACACACCGCTGGCACAGGTGGTAGTAGCGGATGGTGTCGACTTCATGGTCTATCTGCCGATCCAGTCGGGCCTTCAGGTCCAGGTACTGCTTTTCGGTCAGCACGCACTCGAAGACGCTCTTCTGGACCCTGCGGCCGAAGTCGCAGAGCATCTTGGAAAGGCGGGTCCGGCGGTCGTCTTCGACGACATCGTAGGTGATCACGATGAACATCAGCGGGGTACGAAGGGCTCGTAGATCTCCTCGGCCTTGATGTGCCGAGCCAGGCGGCGCGCCTGCTCCAACACGACCTGGCGCCAGGTGATCTGGGTGCCCAATGGGGGATAGAGGACCCTCTGGCGGAGGGTCTGCTCATAGACCAGGATC
>JAAZKF010000147.1 GCA_012799975.1 Burkholderiales bacterium | reverse complement strand
CGAGCAGCAGCTTTACCAGGGCCCCGACCACCGGGGCGCCGGTAGAATCGGTGACCTTCCCCGCGAGGTCAACGGTGATGTCCCCTCCACCTCCACCAGCGCCTCCGCCTCCGATGGAGGAAGGAGTGGTAGAGCCTCCATCGCCGCATCCGACGAGAAAGAGGGCCCCCACCAGGAGGAGTGGCAGGAGCCAGATGCTCCAAAGGTTGGTCGGTCTGGACAGGTCCCTGCTTTGAGCCATGGCGGAGAGCCCTCCCTGATATGATGATTTCGGCGGCGCTTCATGAGCTTCATGAGCTTCATGCAAATGAAAACACCATTCCTATCAAACCAGAAGCGGACCCGGCCAGGAATGACTGCCGTCATAGGGATTCGGGACCCGCGTGCTGGATGATGGAATCAATTGCGCGTGTTGGAGTCTCCGTTGCCCGGGGTATTGGCAAGGGTGCGCGAGACCAGGACGTTCAGGCCGTTCAGGAGGTCGCGGACGTAGACCTGGATGTGTGTCGAGGGCGTCCCACCCGCGACCAGGTCGGTCGCCCGGGTCTCGAAAAGGGCATGGGTGCCGTCGAAGCTGAGCACCGGGTCGCTCGAGTAGTTGTTCCCCGAGTTGGTCCCCGCCGCGTTCTGGGAGACCAAGGTGGTGGTTCCTTCCTGCAGATCGCGGACGTAGACGTCCCATTTGCCGTTGGTGTCCTCTGGAACCAGGGAAGCTTCGGTGGAGAAGGCGACATAGCGACCGTTCCCGGAGATCACGGGCCGGTGGCAAGCATCTGCTGCCGGGTTCCCCTCATTGTCGACCGAGACCATGGTGGTGGTTTTCGCCACCAGGTCACGCACGTAGACCATACCTCTCGGGGCCGGGTCGGCCAGCAGGTTCGTGGCCCAGGAGTAGAAGGCCACCAGGCGACCGTCGGCCGAGATGGAAGGAGTCCCGGAACTGTCGTCGGGCTTCTTCGAGTCGACAGCCGGCGAAGCCAGGAAAGTGGTCCCGGTCAGGCGGTCATAGACGAAGACGTTATAGAACAAGCGCCCATCAGGGACCTGGTCGGGAACCAGGTTGGTGGCCCCTGACTCGAAGGCGATATAGCGCCCGAAGGCCGAGATGGACGGATAATCGCAGTATCCGTTGGGGGCCCCGTCCTCGGTCAGACCTACGGGGACCTGGGTGAACTCGCCGGTCCGGGCGTCATGCAGGAAGACTCTCTTGTCTTGGTCTTCACCCCACGAGAAGACCGTGAATCGCCCATCTCCAGAGGTCAAGGGGTTGGTGGAGGAGACCCCGGAATGTTTTTTAGGGAATCCTGGAGCGGTAGTCAGGCAGGTCAGGGTGCCCGTCTCACGGTCGAATCGGTACACGTCGGCGAAGTCGTTCCGATCCTCAGGTACCAGTTGTGCCTTCGAATCGAAGACGATGAACCGGTTGGAATCCGACATCACCGGGGAGGTCGAGGAGCCCCCGTTCTGCCCCTCCGGGGTGTTGGAGATCTTCTCAATCCCTCCCCCGGCATGGGCCAGGTAGATATCCGCGTACTCGTCACCCGTGTCACCCGGAATCAGGTCGGTAGCCTTGGATTGGAACACGGCCACCTGCCCTGCTGGAGGCCAGAGTCGGGCCTCCTGGACCACAGCGCCACCCCCGCGCAAATCCAGGTCTGTTCCCCAAGGCAACTGACCCGGAGCGTCCACCTGCATTCGATACAGTCCTGCTGGGAGTCCGGAGAACTCGTAGCCGCCGTTCTGGTCGGTGGTGTCCTGGTAGACCTGGCCCTCCTGGGCCATCGTTTTGGCCGGGCCTGGACCTGGAGCGAGAAGCAACTTTACCATGGTTCCGACCACCGGAGCGCCGGTGTAGTCGGTGACCTTCCCCGAGATGTCAACGGCGATGGGCCCTCCGCCTTCGCCTCCGATGGAGGAAGGAGTGGTAGCTCCTCCATAGGCGCATCTAAAAAAAAAGAACCCTCCCAGCAGGAGGAGTAGCAGGAGGCAGATGATCCAAAGGGTGTTCGGTTTGGACAGGTTCTTGCCTTGAACCATGGCGGAGATCCCTCTTTGACAGATGATGATTTCAGCGGCGCTTCATGAAAACGCCGGCCCCATATTGAACCAGAAGCGGACCTGGGCCAGGAATGACTACCGTCATAGGGATTCGGACCTGCGTGGCTTGCCCTTCCGCTCGGGCCAAGACCCCGAGAAACGGCCACTGGTGGTAACGTCAGCAGCAGATTATTCTTGCGGAGGAACGAGGGCGGAACCGAACTGAAAATCGGCATGGATCAACAGATGATCCGAGCCCCTCTCCTCTCGCGGCAGCTTCTGGATACCGCCCCCCCGGAACTCGGACTTCATGAAGTCGGGGAAGAGCAGATAGTCGATCGAGCGATGCGTGATCGGATGGGTGATCCGTTCTTCGGGTGGGATCCCGGCCAGTGCATCCTCCAGGTGCCATTGCTCTTCATCCAGGAAGACCTGCCCCACGGCGGAGTCCGGGGTGTCGTTGAAGTCCCCGGCCACTACGTAGCGCCGGCCGGGCCAGGCGGCCATCTCCTCCTGGATGATCCGGCGGGTCTCGCGGGCTTCCGCCAGACGGACATCGTCAGCTTTCTGACCGCCGCTCTGGGCCTTGAAGTGGGAGGTGTAGACCGAGAGCGGGTAGGCTCCGACCTGCAGGTCGGCACGCAAGAGGTCGCGACGGAAGGTGGTGGTTTTCTTGCCATCGGGAAGCTTGAACTTGTTGTCCTTGTGGCTTTCGACAGACAGGATGGGATGCCGGGAAACCACTGCCACGTCGATTCCGCGCACGTCGTTTCCCTCGACCAGGACCCGATGAGGATACATGCCGGGAAGATGCTCATTTAGGAAGTGTTCCAGAATCTCGATGTTTTCGACTTCCTGCAGGGCAACCACATCGGCATCGGCCTGACGGAGGGCCTGAGCCAGCCTGCGCATGGCCTCGACTTCCTTGGGAGGCGTCGTCTCATCCTTGTGCTTGGGGTCATCCACCGCATCGAAGAGGTTCTCGACGTTGTAGGAGGCGACCCGAAAGGTCTCGGCCGGCTTGGCCCGGGTCGCTCCCTGGGGAGGGGCGGAGGCAAAGTGGGGGATGTTCCGGATTGCTCCCATGTCCATCTTCTACCGCTCCAGACCGGCAGGGACGAGGGAGTCGGCAAACCCAACGGACGAGATATCCGGAAGTTCACAACCCGGACAGGTTGTCCCCTGCCCTCCCGACCTCGGAGACGAAGAGGAACAGGAAATGGAGACGGGACGGGGAACACAACTGGAAGAATATTCTTCCAGAAACGGACGGTAGAACACGATGCAGCGTTCCCTGGCCCTGTGCCTGATGCTGGTGGCAGCCGTGCTGCTGGGCACCGTCTCGAGAGCCGGTGCCCAGATCCTGCTGGTTACCGGGGAATACCGGGTCGTGGACCTGGACCAGCCCAAGAACCGGATCGGAGTTGCCCTGGTTGAAGCCCGGCCCGACGTACGTCAAAACTGGGTCTACGTCAAACTGGAAACCGAGGTCGTCCAACGGCACCAGAAGGATGGCTGGATCAAGGACGAGATGCTCAAACCCGAGCAAATCTGGTCCAACCTGCACAAGGGCGACAAGATCAAGGTCCAGGGTGGCCGAGGCTGGGATGGCTCGATCACGGCGAAGTCGATCTGGTTCTGACGGGAAACCTGGCTGAAAATCCAAGCCCGGCTTTTTTCTCACCTGAACACTGGAGGCCTTGCATCCCGCTTCGCGCCTCTTCGGGTCGTGTTTACGCCCCAACCCTCCTGGCAGGGGACCTGGCAGGGGAGCAGAATCGCTTGGGCCAAGACCAGACCCTGGAGGAATCGTCCTGAGCACCGCCCGCCGACTCACCGACCGGGCCTTTTCCAGGCTGCGCGAGCATAACTGGGACGAGGCACGGAATCTCCTGGCCCGGGCCGAGGCGGCCGGCCCACGAGGGAGCGCCTGGCTACAAATCGCCATGGGCCAGATGGAGCTAGGCGACACCCCGGCAGCCCGACGCGCCCTGTCCGCCGCCGAAGCCGACCTGGTTTCCAATCCCGCCTTGCACCTCTTCCGCGCCCTACTCTGCTGTGACCTGGGCGAGTGGGAATTGGCCCGCAAGGACTGGTGGGCAGCGCGCAACCTGTCCCCCGCCAACCAGGCAGTGCCCACGGTCCAGGCGCTGCTCTATCTGGGCGAGGGGCGCCTGGAAGAAGCCCTGAATCTGCTGTGCCCGGAAGACATCGGGAAGGTTTTCGACCTGACGGTCTCGCCGCCGGTCCTGGGCCGGCTGGTCGTAGCCCTGGAGAAACGTCTGCTGCCCCTGGAACTCCCCGAGTCCCTGGAAACTGAGGTCTCCCCTCCCGAGCCGGGACCGCCCGTCGGGGCGGCTTGGCTCTTGATGCGCCGCGGCCGCAAGCGCCTAGAGGCTGCCTGGGCACTGCCCGTCGAGGAACGCGCTCCGATGATGCGCCTGGCCCTGGCCGAGATTCGCGCTGCCCACGAACAGGACCCCAAGGCCTTCCGGGCCTCCTACCACCTGGGAGAAGCCCTGCTTTCAGTGGCCGAGTACGACCGCGACCGCGACCAGCGTCCCGGGCCCAGGACAGTGGCTTTGGTGAAGCAGGCCCAGGAATGCTTCGAAGAATCTCGCCGTAGCGACGGCACCAACCCCTACGTCCTGCACTATCTGGCCCGCTGTGCCCTGCTCTTGCGCCGCTTCGAACTGGCGCAGGAGCTGTGGAGGGAGGCCTTGGACGGCTTCGAGAAGTTCCCCGAGGCCCACTACGGCCTGGGCCAGTCGCTGCTGGCCCGAGGCCGCGAGCGCGAGGGCCGGGCCTTCCTGCTGTCGGCGATCCTGTCCGACCTGCACCTCCTGCGCGACCGGATTCGTGAACTGGCCCGCTTCTTCCGGGCCTGCCCCGAACTGTTCGCAGAACCGGCCAGCTTCCCGCTGTGGGAGGCCCCGGCCGACCCGCTTCCAGAAGCCGAGAAGACCGCCGACCCATCCGAAGACCCGGTAATGCCTCCCCAGTCCTCGGACCGGGGAGAAGACCTGGCCGCCGGGCCCCGCCCTGAAAAACTGCAATCTCTGCCGGAATCTCCTCCAGACTCCTGAGTTCCCGGGCAGGTCTGGATTCCGGTTCACACAACGGTAAAGAACCCCGAAGCTGCGAATGCTAGACTCAGAATAGCAAGCATGGGACGGACTCCAGCCTGTCCCTGTAGGAGCGTCAGATGGAAATCCAATCCGCCATTCCTGCCAGAATCGCATCCCCTCAGGCTCATCCCCAAACCCCTCCCCCGGCTGGACAGCCGTCAGGAGTCCTGGAGGCCGAGGATCGCTTCGAGGCTGCCGAGCACCTGCGTGAGGCAGGCCAGGCCGAGATTTCCCGAGGAGAAAACCTGGAAGCCCGAGGTGCCCAGCGCCGGGAGGACGGCTTGGCTCGCCAGGCCGAAGCCCGCCAGGAAGAGACCCGGGGCCGCGAACTTGAGACCCAGGCCCGGCAGAGCACCCGCCAGAACCGCGCGCGAGAACGCCGGGGGATGGAACGAGTCCAGGAGGGCGGCCGCCTGGCCGACGCCGGGGGAGCCCAGATGCGGAAAGGCCTGGAGACCCTCCGCGAGGGGCTGGAAATGCAAGATATGGGCGGAGCCCAGAAGGACCGCGGAGCCGCTCGCGTCGCCGAAGGGATGGCCCGCGAAGGCCGGGCCGAAGCCGCCCAGGCCCGTCAGGTGGAACGCTTGAAGGGCCTCTTCGAGCGCGAAGAGTGCGCCGAAGCCCACAAAGACCAGGGCCGCGCCGAGGTGGGCCAGGGCTTGAGACGCGAGGCCGTCGGCGAGCACCGCCAACAACGTGGCATGGACCGCATCTCTGAAGGTCTGGGCCGAGAAGAACAGGCCAATTACCTCAAGACCGAAGGCCGCCGGAAGATGGATGAAGGCCTGCAGAAATCCGCTCAGGGCAAGGTGGAACTGGACCAGGCCGCCGCCTTCTCGCAGCAGGCGGATCTGTTGGAGGCCTCCATCGAGGTCCGCCTGGGCAAGGCCGAACGCCTGGAAAGCTCCTCTGAGGCCCGCGAAGGCCGCGCCACCCAGGCCGAAAACCGGGCCCAGGCCCTGTTGGCAAAGGCTGCCGCCCTGGAAGCAGAAGCTACCCGCCAAACCGAAGAACTCTCCAAAGCTCTCATGATGCGCGACCAGCTCGGTCAGCAGGCCGCGGCATGGCGTCAGAAGGGCATGTATGACCAGGCCTGGGGCCGCTGGATGCAGTGTTGTCCCTTCTACTATTGGGCCGGATTGAACCTGGAAAGGATGGGACTGCAAGAGCTGCAGTGGGCCTCCCAGATACAGACCCAGGCCGACGAGTGGGCTCAACATGCGGTCCGCCTTCAGGCCGAGTCCCAGGCCAAGGCTGCCCAGGCCGCCGCCCTTAAGGCCCAGGCCAGCGAGCTGGTAGGCACGGCTGCCAGCGAGCGGGCCCTGGCCGTCGACGAGGCCCAGCAGGCCACCTCCGAGCGGAACCAGGCCGCCTCCGAGAAGGAACTGGCCGGCAACTTGAAGAGCGCCGCCCGTTCTCACCGCGAGGAGGGTCGTCGCCTTTCGGGTGAGGGCAACCGCCTGGTGGGCGAGGGCCGAGCCGACGTGGACCGGGGCTTCGCCATCGAGCAGGCAAGCAAGGAACTGCAAGAAGAGGGCATGCTGCTCTTCGACCGGGGCCGTCAGGTGGAAGAGGAGGCCCGCCTCCAAAAACTCCAGGGAATCGACCAGATCCGCCACGGCCTGGAATGCGAGGCCGACGCGCGTGTCGCCGAGCGCGACGCCCTGAAGAAGTTCCGTCAGGCCCGCCAGCGCGAAGAGACCGGTCGGCGCCACGAAAACCAGGGGCTCGACCAAATCCAGGCGGGCTTCGCGACGGAGTCGGCCGGGGGCACGCTCTCCGAGGAAGGCATGAAGGAATTCCAGGAAGGCCGCTCGCTGGAAATCCAGGGCCGCCGTCAGGAGAACCGGGGCCGGGCCATGCTCCTGGAGGCGCGCCGCCTTCTGGAAGAGGCGCGCGGTGACGCCGAGCAGGGCTTCCTGCTGCGCGAGAAGGCCCGCAAC
This sequence comes from Burkholderiales bacterium, assembly GCA_012799975.1. Lineage (GTDB taxonomy): Bacteria > Vulcanimicrobiota > Xenobia > Xenobiales > Xenobiaceae > Xenobium. Next base: position 3,062 of record JAAZKF010000147.1, on the reverse strand, counting down.
CTCGAGTACGAGGGCTTGCGCCTGGTAGCTGAGGGCGAGCAGATGATGCACGCAGGCGGCATCGTGACCGAGAAGGGCCAGGCCTACGTCCAGGCTGCCGAAGAGATCCTCCAGGCCGAACCATAGCAGCCTGTGAATCCAGGGCACCCTTCCTGCCCCCCGGTGGACCTCCGCCGGGGGGTCTTCTTTGGTTCGGATGATGAACCCCACCCTTGGGCAGGCCCGAGTGGCCGAACCACCGAGACCGTCCTGGTCGCCCTCCCCCGAGACTACATCACGGGACTGTTGAACCGCCCGGAGGGGCCTCCCCTGGAACCGGGCGATAAAAGCGACTACCCTAAACTCAAGAACCCGGAATACAAAAGGCCCCCGGTGCGAAAGCCGGGGGCATTGGCAAAGAGGCCGCGGGGTCGACACAAATTCCACTGTGTCGATGGGTGGCTGCCGGGGTTTTCAGGCCCCGAACGGGCCGCCAAATTGGCTTTGTTTGTTCGCCCACGCGTCCTCTTCAACCCGATTGTAGCGGTCCTCACGTCTCAGGAGGATGATCCAGATCATCCTGAATCCGCCGCCTGCCTCCCTACTCCCCGGCAGGGAGCCTCATCTCCTCCGGCGTATTCAGCCTCAAGCGGGGAAGGAGCGCCATCTGGCTTTCAGGGAGGGAAGAAGCACGCCACCCCCAGGCCCCGAGATCTCGGGGCGCCCGAGTTGGTCTGCGGAGGATGGGAACTTGAACTCCGACCCTGGCCGGATCCTGGTAGTAGACGATCAGGGCGTCGACCGGTTGCTGATGGAGCATTACCTGGAGGATAACGGATTCAATCCGACCTCCGTCGCCTCGTGCGAAGAAGCCTTGGAGAAAATCGCCAACGAAGAATTCGACCTGGTTCTCCTGGATATCATCATGCCCGGGATGGGCGGGCTGGAACTTCTTAGAATCCTGCGCGAGAAGTATACCCTGACCGAGCTGCCGGTCATCATGGCCACAAGCAAGAGCGAGAGTTCAGACGTGATCGAGGCCCTGGAACTGGGGGCCAACGACTATATCACCAAGCCCGTCGACATCCCGGTAGCCATCGCCCGCCTGCGCACCCACATGCACCTGCGCCGGATGGACCGCCAACTGCGCGAGAGCGAAGAGCGCTACGCCCTGGCCGTGCGCGGTGCCAACGAAGGCCTGTGGGATTGGGATCTGCGTAAGGGCCAGGTCTACTACTCTCCTCGCTTCAAGCACATCCTGGGAGCCGAGGAGGACGCCGTGGGCGCCTCTCCCCGCGAGTGGTTTGACCGCATCCACATCGAGGACCGCGAGCGGGTGATGGGCGAGATCCAGGAGCACCTCCGGGGTCTTCTCCCCCACCTCGAGTCGCAGCACCGGCTCGTGCATGAAGAAGGCACCTATCGCTGGGTCCTGGCCCGGGGGCTGGCCGTCCGCGACGAGTCGGGGCAGGCCTACCGGATGGCCGGCTCGCTGGCGGACATCACCACCTCCCAGGTGTATGACAACGCCACGGGGCTTCCCGGGCGTCAACTCCTGCACGACGTCCTGGAACGATCGCTGGCCCGGGTCAACCGCAAGGTTAACAGCCAGTTTGCCGTCCTGGTGGTGTCCATCGACCAATTCGAACTGCTGGTGGCCAGCCTGGGAGTATCCGAGGGGAACCGGCTCCTGGCCCACGTGGGCCGCCGCCTGCAACTGGCCAGCCGGGCCTCGGACACCGTAGCCCGCCTGGAAGGATCCCGCTTCGGCGTCCTGCTGGACGATATCCGCCATATCAGCGACGTCATCCGGGTGGCCAACCGCATCGCCATGACCCTGCGCGACCCGATCCGGGTAGCTGACCAGCACTGCCGGATCACCGCCAGCATCGGCATCGCCGTTTCCAAGACCGGATACGACCGGCCCGAGCACCTGCTGCGCGACGCCAACACGGCCCTGGTTCAGGCCCGCAGTCAGGGTGGCGACCGCCACGAGATGTTCGATCGCAAGATGCAGTGCCAGGCCGAAGAGAGGCTGCAACTGGAATCCGACCTGCGCCAGGCCGTGGATCGTCTGGAGTTCACGGCCTTCTACCAGTCCATCGTCTCGGCTGCCGACGAAAGCCTGGAGGGCTTCGAAGCCCTGATCCGCTGGAACCACCCCCACCGCGGGATGCTCCACCCGGCCCAATTCCTACCCATCTGCGAGCAGACCGGCCTGATCGTCCCGGTGGGGGCCTGTGTGTTGCGCATAGCTGCCGAACAGGCCCATCGCTGGCACGAGATGCATCCCGCCCTGAGCCAGATCACACTCAACGTCAACCTCTCCGCGCGTCAGATCGCCGAGCCGGATCTGGTAGACTCGGTGGCCCGGATCCTCAAAGAGACCCACCTGGATCCCAGCCTCTTGCGGATCGACATCACCGAAGACCTGCTGGTCCAGAAACTGGAATCAACCCTGGATACCCTGAAGGCTCTCCGCGACCTGGGCCTTCGCCTGGGCCTGGACGGATTCGCCACAGGCTACTCGTCCCTGAGCCACCTTCACCGACTCCCCATCGAGTATCTGCAAATCGACCGATCCTTCGTCCAGCGACTGGAAACCGACGAAGAGGCCTGGGATATCGTGAGTCTGGTGGTTACGATGGCCCGGCACCTGAAGCTTAGGACCATCGCCACCGGCGTCGAGACCCGCGAGCAGGCCAACCTGCTGCGAAACCTGGAGGTGGACTCGATGCAAGGCTACCTCTTCTCACGCCCCGTCGACACCGACCAGGCCACGGCACTCCTGGAAGAAAACCTGATCGCCTTGCGCTCATCCTGATCCGTTTCAGGCCTTCTCGGCGGAATTCTCCAAGACCCGATCCCAACCGGTCTTCGGGACGAGCTCCAGCGCCCGATGCCCAGAGGATTCGAGCTCGCCCCAGGCTGTTCCGGTGCGGATTCAGGGCGTCATGGGTCTTGGCCAGGATCGTCGGTAATCAGGCTGCACGAGCGGTTGTTTGGCGGAAGTCCTGATATCTGGCGGCCCTGGCCTGCTCACGTTTTTTGCAGAAGCGCTCCCACCGGCCACTGGACTCGAT
>JAAZKF010000146.1 GCA_012799975.1 Burkholderiales bacterium | reverse complement strand
GACCTCCATCCTGGCCGCGGGCCCGAACTTCAAAATTCAAGTTTAGGTTCTTGAAGCGCTTTGTCAAGGAGAGTCAGCAGCCCTGAATCTGCCGTCTGGCGTGAGAACCGAGGCCATCGAGGCGGGTCTGGATCGAAGCTACGGTTCAAGGTTCAGCCCCCAGCACACAGAGGGTTCAAGGTTATCCAGACCATATTGATGGTGGCACGAGGGTTCCCCGCCATTCCCAGGTCGGGGTCGAAGCTCTCCAGGACCGGCGCCGGGAAGAGGCGAAATCCCTCCAGGTGCACCGAATTCCGTTCGCATTCCTGTTGTTTCTGCTGTTTCTGCTTTTCTTGCCGGGTCCGGGTGCCAGAGCCGACCTCTCCTCCCCCGTCCTGCAGTGGCAGGCGCAATTTCCCTGGCCGATCCATTGGCTCGCGACCAGTGAGGGAGGGGTGACGCTGGTCGGTTCGGATCACGGTTCTACCCTTCAAGCCCACGATGCTCTGAGCGGCACCCGGCTCTGGCGGCGGAACCTGCGGGCCGGCCTGTGGAACGCCCCCGCGCTGCGGGGCAATCGCCTTTTCCTCTCGCCCCATGACCAGTCCCTGCTGAGCCTGCGCGTCGAGACGGGCGAATTCCTATGGCGACAGGGCCCTCGCTTCCCGGAAGGCTCGCCCCGTCTGCCGGGGGTCTCCGGGAAGCCATTGTCTGGGTTCCACTGCCTGCCCAGGCTCGCCCCGTCTGCCGGGGGTCTCCCCTCCACTGAACCGCGCCGCCCCGGTCCTGCTTAACGAGGAGATCGCCACCATCTCGCTGGACGGGCAAGTCTCGGTCCTGAGCTCTTCGGGAACGATCCTGCGACAAGCCGACCTGCAGCCGGGCCGTTTCCATCCCGACGGATTTTGGGCCACGCCGGTGGCCCTGGACGGAATCCTGTATATCGGGACCACCCGTGGCAACCTGTGGCGGGTTCCCCTTCAAGCCCTGGCCCGAGCCACGCGGATCGTCCTGGAAGCCCCACCTGGGCGTGGTCTGGGTCAAGCCAGCCTGGAGGTCCGAGCTCCCCTGCTGGCGACGAGCAACCGGATCCTGGTGGCCACTATGGACGGGACTCTGCGAGGCTTTGAACCCCGCCCGTTCCGGCTGGTTCACTCCTGGACCAGCACACTGGGGCCGCCTGGAGTCTATCAGATGTCCTCCCAGGGCTGCGCCCTCGCCGGACCGGTCCTGGCTCCAGAAGGAAACCGGATCTACCTGGCCCTACGCGACCGAGTCCTGGCACTGGACCCGGAGGACGGTCAGGTGGCCTGGGAGCGCCCCTTGGAAGAGCTGGCCGAGACCCCCCCGGCCTGCTGGCGCGACACCCTGCTGGTGGGGTTACAGACCTCTCGACTGCTGGTCCTGGACCGTTCCAACGGAGAGCCTCTTGCGACCTGGGAGCTCCCGGGCCCGCCCACAGCCGGCCCCGAGATCTGGGGTGACCAGGTAACGCTGGGTTTCGCTGACGGAATGATCCGCTGTTATGACCTGTCGGCTTCGGCCAAGGCCTCCAGCGACCCGTGGCAACCGGATTCCCCCTGAATCCGCTGCCTGCGTGAATGGTAGCGTCAGGGCAGGGCAACCCCATCCACACCTTTTTAATAAAGTACCCGGACAGAGTTTGGTTCGAACTCCGGAAAACCCGAAAAGCCTGAGTTTTCTCATGATTTTTTCGAAATCTTGTTCTCGGTAGGAGGAATTGACATTCTCACGCAGTAAAGGCGCGCGATCGGAGGATGAGACCTTGATCAACTGGACCGAGACGGACCGGCGCCCCACCCGGAAGATCTGGTTCGGCACCCTGGAGGACACCGTCGGGGGCTTGGAACTGCGGGGGCTGGTGCACCTCAAGCCCTTCCTCCTGCGTACAGGCCCGGAACGATGGTCCCGCGTAGACGTCGAAGAGGTCCTCTATCTGGAACAGCGTGGAACCCAGGTGTATTGGTTCACCATCCGCGGTTGTTTCCCGGACCTGGACGGTTCCGACCTCGATTCTACGCTGGCGCGTGCCCAACGCCGCGGGGTCTTCCTGAAGCTATCGCCACGCCACGCCGTGGCTGCGGCCCGGATCCGGGGAATATGTCCGGACGGACGGGGGAATTTCCTGCTTGAGACCGAGGGCCCTTCGGAAGAAACGGTCCTGCTTCCCCTGCAGCGAGCCTGCCTGCCGGCAGTGGAAGAGTGCCTGGAGGCGCTCTCCCTGGGAGGTGGGTTCCTGATGCAGGAACCCGAGGAGACCGAGACCGGAGACATCTAGGGCCCCGGCCTGAAATGGGATTGGGGCTCGGCCGGCGCTTCGGTGACCATCCCACGGGAGAGGTGCCCTCGGGAAATGCCTGCTGGAAGGCCGAGGGCCCGGAAAATCACCGTTGTGGACAAGCGGATTCAGGTATTCTCCATGAGCCCGCCACGTCCCGTCTCCCGATGAAGGAGATGAGTTCGGCGTTCTTTGACGTATAGACGGAACCCGGGCATGTTCCGATCGAAACTACATCCCTCCGGCACAGCGGCTTGAGGCCCTGCGGAGGGATTCGAGGTGACAGGATGACTCACAAAGCCGACTCCCGCGAGTGGCTGGACAAAGGAATCGAGAAGGCCCTCCGCTGGCTGGAGCAAAACCAGACTCCCCAAGGCTACTGGGCAGGCTTCATGAAAACCAACTCGGCCATCGAAGCCGAGTGGATCCTGGCCATGCATTTCCTGGGGATCCATGACGACCCCAAATATCCCGAAGTGGTCCGTTCGATCCTCTCCGAACAGCGCCCCGACGGTTCCTGGGAGATCTTCCACGGCGCCCCTGCGGGCGATATCAGTGCCACCGTAGAATGCTACGCCGCCCTGCGGGCAGCCGGCCTGGACAAGGACAGCCAGCCCCTGACCAAGGCCCGCACGTGGATCCTGGAACACGGCGGACTGGGCAAGGTGCGCGTCTTCACCAGGATATGGCTGGCCCTGCTCGGTGAGTGGCCCTGGGACGCCACTCCCAACCTGCCGCCCGAGCTGGTCTTCCTGCCCTCCTGGGCTCCCTTGAACCTGTATGACTTTGCCAGTTGGGGTCGGGCTACCATCGTGGCCTTGTGCCTGGTATCGGTCAAACGCCCCGTCCGGCCCCTTCCCGCGGACCGGCGTCTGGACGAGCTCTTCCCCCACGGTCGGAAGGCCCAGGACTACTCGCTGCCCCGGCCCAAGACTCCAGTGGGGTGGTTCTTCTTCCTGGGAGACCGTCTGCTGAACCTCTATCACCGCTCCCCGTTCCAACCCGGGCGCGACATGGCCACGAAGCTGTGCATCGAGTGGATGGTCCGTCGGCAGGAAGCCGACGGATGTTGGGCCGGCATCCAGCCCCCCTGGATCTACGCCTTGATCGGCTTGAATTGCCATGGGTACGCGCTGGACCACCCGGTCATGAAGGCCGGCCTGGAGGCCTTCAACGAGCCCTGGGCCTACCCCACCGAGAAGGGAACCTACCTGCAGTGCTGTACCTCACCGGTATGGGACACCATGCTGAGCCTGCTGGCCATGACCGATTGCGGAGTGGATTGCCAGAATCCCTCGGTTCAGAAAGGCTTGGACTATCTGCTGGACCAGCAGATCGACGCCCCTGGAGACTGGCAGGTCAAGGTCCGAGGAGTCCCTTCGGGCAGCTGGTCCTTCGAGTATGAAAACGACACCTATCCCGATATCGACGACACCGCCGTGGCGATGATGGCCCTGGCGCGCCTGCGCGACTCCAGCGCGGACCCGGCCCGCGTAGACCAGGCCTTGGAACGGGCCACCCTCTGGATCCTGGGGATGCGCAGCCGCAATGGAGCCTGGGCGGCCTTTGACGTGAACAACGACAGCGCCCTGGTCAGCCAGATCCCCTTCAGCGACTTCGGCGAGTCCCTGGACCCGCCCTCGGCCGACGTGACGGCCCACGTGATCGAAGCTTTGGGCAACCTGGGCCGGGATATGACGGATCCGGTGGTGGCCCGGGCGGTGGACTATCTGCGCGCCGAACAGGAGGATGACGGCAGTTGGTTCGGCCGCTGGGGAGTCAACTACATCTACGGCACAGGGCTCGTCGTACCCGCCCTGAAGGCGGTAGGTGAAAACATGCAGGCCGACTACATCCAGAAGGCAGCCGACTGGATTGTCTCCAGACAGAACCCGGATGGTGGCTGGGGCGAGACCTGCTCTTCCTACATGGATCCTTCGCTGCGCGGTGTGGGGACAAGCACCTCCAGCCAGACCGGCTGGGCCCTGTTGGCACTCCTGGCCATCGGGGACCACGAACGGGACGAAGCCATTGGCCGCGGACTGAACTACCTGCTTGAAACCCAACGCCCTGATGGGACCTGGGACCAGCCCGAGTACACCGGGACGGGCTTCCCCGGATACGGGCGGGGCGTCCGGACCGACCTGAAGACCGGACAGACGCTGGACCAGGGCAAGGAGTTGAGCCGGGGATTCATGCTGAACTACGCCATGTACCGCCACTACTTCCCACTGATGGCCCTGGGTCGGGCCCGTAGGCACCTGGAGGAGTGAACCCCTCGCCCCAGGCCGACCCCCTACGCAGATCAGGCGAGGTCTGGGGCGATGCACTCCTGGTCGCCTTCATCCTGGCAGCACTGGCCTTCCCGGCCGCGACCTGGGCCCAGCGCTGGATGGTGAGCCCTGAAGGGGATGGGGCCTTCCATGTGCTGAGCATCCTGGCCTTCCAGGAGCTCTTCCTGCACGAGGAAGAGCCGATCGCGGTCCTCCAGGCCATCCTGGGCTTCACCAATGCCCAGGCCTACCCACCCCTGGCCTACCTGATTCCGGGCCTGCTGGGCGCCCTGATGGGAGGAATCGGTCTGCAGGGGCAGGTCCTCCTCCAGTTCATCTGGGTCTTCCTGACGGTCGGAGCGACCTTCATGCTGGGACGGATCCTCTTCGAGGACTCCCAGACGGGCCGACCCGAAGGGAAGGGGCGCCGGGTAAGCCTGCTGGCCACCATGCTGGTGGCTTTCGAACCGATCATGGTCGTCTATGTGCCCGAATTCCTCCTGGAATTGCCGGCCACCGCGATGTTGATGGTGACGTTGGTAGCCCTGGCCCGTGATCCCGGCCTGGAAAGGCGCAGCTCGGCTCTGGTGGTGGGTGTCGCCAGTGCCGGGTTCCTCCTGACCAAATGGTCCGCCGGCTTCTTCCTGGCGCCCACCTTGCTCTTCCTGGGGGGCCGGATCCTTCGGGCGGGACCTCGCGGGCAACGCCAGTCCGCTCTAGTAATCCTAGGGCTGCTGACCGGAACCCTGATGCTGAGCGGCCTGGTAGCGACCGTTTTCCCTCCCTGCCAGACCTTCCCGCTGGAATTAGTGTCCTGGTCCTCCCTCCTCCCCCTGTTGGCGGGCCTCGCCTGCGCCCTGGCCTCGCTGACCCGACTGACGATCCGCCATATCTCGTCGGGTCCGGTCCAGAACCTGCTCCTGGGTCTCCTGCTGGCCAGCTTCCTGGTCGCCCCCTATTTCTCCATCCACACATCGGAAGTTGTGGAATCCGTCGTTTCCCATATCAGAACCACCAACAACCCGGGGCACATGGACTACATCGAGTCCTTCCTCCCCCAACCGTTCCTCCTGGGGGCGGCCTGGGGACTCCCAGCAGCCCTGTTGGTCGGCGCTTCCCTGGTCTGGCTGGCTGCCGCCGGGCCGAGAGGGAGCTTCGTCCTGATCGGCCTCCCGGTCCTGACAGGAGTAGTCGTGCGGCAGTCAATGCTCCTCATCGACTACCGCTACATCCTCCCCTCCCTGCCCCTGGAAATCCTGATGGTGGTCGGATGCCTGCAGACACCGCGAAGAATCCGGGCCCTGACAGCCGGATTCCTGTTGAGCCTGGCCCTCTGGAAGGCCCTGGGCTGGGTGGCAGGATGCCCGGTCCCGGTCGCCCCCGGACATGAGGATGAAATCCGCGCAACCCACCCCGAAACGATCCGCCCGATAGTCGAAGCCCTGGGTCAGGCCGTGGCGGAATACGCCGGGGAGGCCCCCCAACTGGTCTGGGTGCTGGCCCCAAATCACCCGAACTTCGAACACAACCTCCAGGTCCTGGCCCTGGACCAGGGCTTCCCGCTGGTCCTGCGAACGGCGCCCGGGCCCGACCGGGCCGAGAGCTTGTCGGCCTGGGTCTCCGTCCCCAGAATCCTGGCCTGCCGCCTCCCCGATATCGATCTCCAAGCCCTTCACAAGCTGTGTGCAGAACCCTTCGAGAATTCCCCAGAATCCTGGTTGCTGGACCTGGGGCACGAGGGAGCCCCCCCGAAGCTGCCGCTACCCATCCCTCACCTAGGCCCGAAAATAGCCCTACCGGCCCCGCTCTGGCAGGAAGCCCACCTGCAGCGAATCCTGCCGTCACACGCTCTGCCGCCTTCGCAAAAGGGCCACCCGCCCGCCTCTGCAACGGGAACAGGAACCCCCTCCCCAGGAGAGAACGCCACCCCGTGACCTCGGTACCGCTGTCCATGGTCCCGGAGCAGCCTATCGCGGGGTGGTCTGGCCGTTGCCCTGCACGCACCCGGGTGCTTCCCCTCACCGACTCGACTCTTCCAGCCTCCGCAGCCGAGTCTGCTACCTTGTGGATCCCCCGGGGAGGAGGGAACAGTTTCAGTGACTGCGCCTACATCAGCAAGGGCCTGACCTTCTCCAGCCAGGGGATGGACCGGATCCTCGAGGTGGACCCGGACCGGGGGCTTGTGCTTTGTGAGGCCGGCGTGACCAACCAGGACCTCTTCGAGTTCCTGGAGAGGCCCGAGCTGCAAGCCTGGACACTCCCCATTCCCGGGGGGACAGGACACGTCACGGTAGGAGGTGCGTCTGCCGGCGATATTCACGGCAAGAATCACCCTGCCCAGGGGTCCTATGGCAACCACGTGCAGGCCATGCAGGTCCTGACGGCCTCGGGCCACAAGGTCTGGTGCTCGGAGGACGAGAACCGCGACCTCTTCCGGGCCACCCTGGGAGGGATGGGCCTGACCGGATTCATCTGCAAGGTCCGCCTGCAACTGGTACCCCTCCCCGCCCCCGCCCTCCACGTGCAGACCCGGCCGATTCCAGACGCCATGACCGGAACCTTCCGGCTCTTCGACGAGGAACCAGCCGAGCTACAGATGGCCTGGATCGACCTGGCAAGCCGTAGGACCCGCGGGGTCTTCCACTTCAGCCGCCCCACGGCGCGCCCTCCCAGGCCGCCGCGCCGGATCCTGCGCCTTCCGATTCCCCGAATCGCCTTCCTCAATCCCTGGACGGCCCCCTGGATCAACCGGGTCATCTACCGCCTGCACTCCCACCTCGACCTGGTGGTCCGCCCCCGGGAGGCCCACCATCCCCTGGACGCCATCCCGGAATTCCAGAAGGCCTACGGCCCCCGAGGCTTCGTGGAATACCAGTTCCTGGTGCCCCTGGAACAAGCCGAAAGAGGGTTGCAGAGCCTGGTCGAGGCGGCTCGGAAGGCCCCGGCCTTCCACTGCGTCGTCAAGCGATTCGGCCCCCATCCCCCGGCCGGGCTGCTCTCATTTGCCCGGGAAGGCTTTACCTTCACCGCTCTCTTCGCAGCCCGATCCGGGGTTTTCGACGTGCTTGACGAGCTCACCGAAAGCCTGATTTCCATGGGGGCCAACTTCAACCTGACCAAGGATATCTGCATGAGGTCCCGGCATCTCGAAAAGACCCAGGTCCATCTGGAGGAATGGCGCCAGATCGTGCGCCGCTGGGACCCGGAGGGCCGCATCCAGTCCAACCTTTCCCGGCGGCTTCGACTCAAGCCGTGGTAGGACGCGCCCTGCCCCGACACTCCTCGGAGCTGACCTGGCGGGACTATCTGGCCCTCCTGGCGTCCCGGAATACAACCCTGGAAGAGGTCTGGCAAGGCCGCCTGGGCCAGGCCCGTCTCTTCCCTGCCCCCACAGGCCGCCACGCCCTCTGGGCATTCCTGGAGCAGGCGCCTCTCAAGCCCGGGGACGAGGTCCTCCTGGCCGCCTACAACTTCCATCCGGTGGTGCAGATCCTGGTGCAGCGCGGCCTGATTCCGGTCTTCGTGGATATCGAACCCCAAACCCTGACCCTGGACCCCGACGACCTGCCTGCCCGCGTCTCCAGACGCTCCCGGATGGTCCTGGTCACCCACATGTTCGGCCATCCGGCGGATCTCACCCGAATCGGCGCCTTCTGCCGGGAACACGGCCTTCTGCTCTTCGAAGACTGCGCGCATGCGCCGGGGACCCTGCATCAGGGGGCCCAGGTAGGTTCTTTCGGGGATGGTGCCCTCTTCAGCTTCGGAGTCTACAAGATCCTGAACTCGCTGGGAGGAGGCATGCTGGCCCTGTCCGGAGCGGACGCCGACCGGTTCGCCGTGCCCGGCTTCGCCGCCCGCCCGGGCCTGGGAAGCCGGCTGGAGACCCTGGCCCGCCTGGTGTTCTCGGTCGGCTCAACTCCAGGAATGTACGGCCTGACCCTGCACCCTTTCCTGAGGTTCTGCGAAAACCTCCTTCCCAAGCTGGCCCGAACCCTGGATCCCAGCGACAATGACCCCGAATACCGCTTCGATCCCGCCGGACGAGCCCCGTTCCGCCCCTTCATGGCCGAGATGCTCCGCCGCCAGTTGGCCCGCCTGGAGAGCAACGTGGCCAGACGCCGGGCCGCAGCCGAGGGGATCCGATCCTGCCTGGGCCAGAAGGCCGAATCGCTCTGGTTGCAGCCGGATCGCCACGGACTCGCCAATGCTTCCTATCTGGGTGTCCGCCTTCCCGATGCTGTGGAAGGCGCCCGCCGCTGTCGGGAGCGAGGGGTCGGTTGTCGAGAAAGGGAGTATCTGGATTGTTCCCGGTTGCCCCAGTTCGCGGCCTGGGCTGCCAACTGCCCGGAATCCACCCGGGCGGAGAAGGAAATCCTGCGCCTCCCCTCCTATCCGAGCCTCTCGCCATCAGACCAGGAACGCGTGGCTGACGCCGTGCTCCGAGCCCTTAGCCGCTGAGTCCACCGCTTCCAGGAACCCGGGTCGGTCCCTGAATCCGCCGCCCGGCACGGCATTCGACCCCGGTCTAACGCAGACACGGATTCAAGCGGTTCGGATGCGTTTGAACAGTGCTCGTCCGAGTCCGACGCCAGCTCCCAGGCTCAACACCAACGCCAAGTAGAAGTTCAAGCCCAAGGCCGCTCCCAAGAGACCGGGCCGGCGCCGAGCCACGAAGCGGAAGAAACCGAGATATCCGAGCAGCCAGGTTGCCAGGAAGAAGAACGGGAGGCCCCGGAATGCGGGGCAGAGCAGGGCCAGGGGAAGGGACAACAAGGCCAAGGCAGGTGAGAGGGTAGCCAGAGCTGTTTCCAGCGTCTTGTGGGCACCGGTGTCAAAGCCGGTGCGCCAGAGGAAGAACTCGGCCCACTGTGCTGCCCGTCGGAAGTACAGGCAGGTCAGGCGGCCCAGGCGCGGGAAGCGATGACGCGCCACCACCCCCGGCACAAGCAGGTTGAGGTGACTTCGGGTCAGGCGCTCACCGAATTCTTCGCACTCATAATCCATCCCCCAGCGGAGCGATTCGTCAAAGCCTCCCACCTCGCGAAAGACCTCGGCCCACAGGCCGGCCACCGCGGCACTGAAGACCTGGAGCGGGACCTTCCCCCGGCACGTGAAGTAGTAGTGATCGAAAAGCGCCTTGTAGGCCGGGACCCAGCCGGGGTTGAGCGCTTCGGCATCGTAGGTCCCGGTGACTGCATCACACCCGCCCAAGGCCTCTGCAAAGACGCCCAGGGATCCAGGCAACAGGACTGTGTCGCTGTCCAGAAAGAACAAGGCCTCGCCTCGAGCGTGTCGGGCCCCGTGATTGCGCGCAGCGGCCGGCCCCCGCGGGTAAGGAAGCCGAAATCCGAAGACCCGGTCTGGATGCTCCTGGGTCAGGCTGGTCACGATCCCGGGTGTCTCGTCCACCGAAGCGTCGTCGACGACCAATACTTCCAGAGGCGGATGGTCGCTGGCCAGCACGCTCTCAACACACGCCTCCAGGGTGTCGCCGGAGTTCCTGGTGGGCAGGATCACGCTGATGCGGAGACCAGAAGTGCTGGGGTTCATGGGCCTCCTTTCACGATCTGCCCTGGAATGACCTGGAGGACCCTGGGCCAGCGCCGGAGATTCCACACCACGCTTGCGGACATCGCGCACTCGTAGGTACACGCGCATCCAGATTGGCGAATCCAGCGGGTCAAGGCACGAGCTCGGGAGGAAGCCAGAAGACTTTCCAGGTCCCCCGCATACTCGAGGAGGTTTCCGAGGCTGCAGTCCAGCATCTCGCAAGGCAGGACCTCCCCATCCTGGCGCAGCACCACCAGATTCCTTCCAGCCACGCAGGGAGCCGGCAGTCCCCCTCCGGCAAGGACCTGGGCCACCCCCTCCCGGGTGACCTGGGCCACGGCCCGCCATATCGACGACAGAGCCCGACGCGGTTGCGGCCCGCGCAACCGCCGCAGGGTCTCGACCTGGGTCAGATAAGCCTGGAGGGAATCCGGGTTGGAACTCGGGTTGGGAAGCCCACCTCGGGCCCATGTCAACGAGATATTGTCGAAGCCGATGGTCCGGTGGAGGGTTTCCAGGGTCTCTGGCAGACGTTCCAGGTTCAGGGTATGGACGACCGCGTTGGCATCCACGACCAGGTTGGAATGACTCCGCCGCAACTCCAGCAGGGCCCGGCTGGTATCCAAAGCCCTCTGGAAGGTCCCCGGGCTGCCCCGGAGCCGGTCATGCTCCTCCCCCAGGGCATCGATCGAGACGACCAGCCGGAACGAGGAGTCCGGGAATTGAGGCAACACCTCCCGGACGAAGGTGGTGATCCGATCCGTGAACCAGCCGTTGGTCGGCACGCTGACGAAGGGGGCCCGGGTTTGCTGCAGCAGGATTCCGGCCACTTCCGGAAGGTCTGGCCGCAGGAAAGGCTCACCCCCCGTCAAGGATAGTTGCACGAGGGGCCCGAGCTTGCGGGCCACCAGCCTGAACTCATCCAGGGTCAGTTCGTCCCTCCGGGAGGGAGGCTGGAAGGACAAGAGGCAGAACGGGCATCGCAGGTTGCATCGCGAGGTGACGAAAACGACCAGATAACCCACCCGCCGAAATCGAAGCAGACTCCCCACCACCCGGGACCAGACCCGCCATGGCACCTTGGTCCGCCCCCAGCCCTTCAAATAATTGGCTCGGCGTGACCAGCCAGCCAGACCCGACGGGTCTCGGACCACCGGTAGGGGATGGTGACGGTCCAGTCCAGCAGCTCGATCATGTTGATCTCAGGGATTCCAGCCGGATCAGGGAATACCACGAAGTAGACCCGGGCCGGGCGCCCGTCCAACAAGACCCGCCCCGGCACGATGTGACCTCCCCCCACCCGAAGCTCCGCCATTCCGACCGTAAGCAGGCGAACTTCCTGGAAACTGCGCCCGGACTGAAACACGAGCTTCCCTTGCCGACCTCGGGATTCGGCCAAGGCCCACACCCGCTCGCCGAGTCCCCCCTTCGGAGGCTCCGGGAGTCTTGCGTCAGCCGGTGGCTCGTGAGGCGGGGAGTTCTCCAGGGTCTTCCCGGAAATCCACGAAGCGCCGAGAACCCCGGTGGGCTCCCCACACGCGTACAGGTGGAAGTAGATCTCCCGGACCTCGAGCTCGGGTCGGTCCATACAGAGATCCTTGAAGACAAGCCGAAAGAGCTCCGGCTCGCACCCTACTTCCAGCGGCGGAGGAGGAGAATCCCAGGCCATGGCCAGGACGTAGTCCAGTCTGGGGAGCGAGTCCTCAACCTCAGGGCCCAGTTGGACGACCTCCCCCAGATGACTCCACCACGTCCGAAACAGGACCGGGATCTCGCGTTCCCGGATCAGGACCCCTCCTTGCTCCCGAATCGCGGGTGGCAGCAGGACGCCCACGCGGCTGCCTGCCGGGATCGCGTCCAGGATGCCCGCAGACCAGGTGGGTGGCTCGGCGACCGGGACCACCCGGAGCGGCTGACGGGACACGTCGAAGGCCACGGGTAGCGCGTGGGGACAGAGCTCGGAAACCGGTCGGAGGTGCAGTCCAACCGCCGAGGCTACCCGTTCCACGGCAGGCAACCAGCCGACCATCTGCAAGGAACCGGCACAAACCATGAACACCACGCCCAGGGTCCATGCCACCCGGTGGCGGGCCAATCCCAGGAAGGCCAAAAGCACCAGCAGAGGAGTCAAGGGGGCCTGATAGCGCGGATCCGGCAACACGAGAACGAAATTCAGCCCCAGGATCAATGCGGAGGCCGGGAGGAGGAAGCGGGCCAACGGCCTCTTCTCGCGCCAGGTCCACAGCAGGAGGCAGCCCAGCAGCAGCCAGTAGCGCCCTCCCCAATAGAAGGTATCCAGGACGTTCAGGCTATTGGAGAACACCCGGGCCAGCACCGAGATCCACGCCCCCTGGTGCATGCCGCCCGGCACGGCCTCCACATGCGCCCCCAATACCCAGAACCACAATTCCATCCTGGCAAAGTACCAGGGAGCACAGATCAAACCGGCAAGCGAGACCACCAGCAGCAGCCCCACGCCCGAGGGAAGCCGGGGAGGACGGTCGGGGTCTCCGGCCGGGTTCCTGTAATGTCGCCGGGCCAACACGCAAGCCAGCAGAAGCCCCAAGAGGAAGAGCAACTCGGTTCCCAGGACCAGCGAAAAGGTGGAGTCCAGCGGCAGCCCCTCGGCGTTGACCCGACCCAGGTTCGCTTCAGCCAGCCTCATCCCCAAACAGACAATCGATATGAGCTGGGTGGACAGGGCCAGGACGCCCAGTCCTCCGTGGATGGAGGTTCGTGAAGAGCAGAGGCCCGGTACGGCTGCAACCAGGACCAGTGGCAGGCCCATCAGCAGGAAGTAGTACTTCGTCAGCATCCCCAACCCGAAAGCCACCCCCACAGCCAGACAGGCCCAAGGACGCCTCAAACCCTCTGACTCGAGAAGGAAATACAGCAGCAGGGCCAGGAAGAACATCTGCCCCAGGTCCTGGGTGTAAATCCGGGTGTACTCCGAAGTCCAGGTTGCCGTGGTGATCCCCAAGGCCAACAGGACCGCTCCTCGGATACCGGCCAGCTTCCAGCCGATCCGACCCGACACGGCGATCAGTCCGAAGACGAAGAGGAGCTGAGCCAGGCGCATGACCGACACCGTCTGACC
Organism: Burkholderiales bacterium; assembly: GCA_012799975.1. GTDB lineage: Bacteria > Vulcanimicrobiota > Xenobia > Xenobiales > Xenobiaceae > Xenobium. The sequence continues at coordinate 10,654 of JAAZKF010000146.1, read as the reverse complement.
GAAGAGCATGATGGCCAGTCCCGAGACCATGAAGGTCAAGGGAGGATAGTTCAGTGTTCCTGGCGGTGAAAAGCGGGGAGGGAGCGGGGACTCCCCGGACAGGAAGGCTACCACTTCCGTCGAGAATCCCTTCATCCACTCCGCGCAATACAGCGGATAGCGCATGAATCTCTCGGAGTGAGACTCAGGGAAGGCCAGCCCGTCCCGGGCCTCCCAGGCCAGGTGAATCCCGGCAAAGGCGCCGCTCAGAAGGACGAGGAAACAGAGCAAAACTGTCCGATGCCGCCGTCCCATTTCAACTCCTTCTCGCCCAGGAATATAGTTCCTGTGTTTCCAAAGCGACGAACCTTCAGGTCGGCAACCAGACACGGCGCCATTGAAGAAACATGGCCAGGGTCCACAATGACTTGCGATGGTCGGCTCTTCCCGTCATGTGTTCATCCCAAAGCCGACGCACCTCGGAGGGTTCGAAGAGATCGTCCCGCCTCAGTTCTCGGGGGCTCAGCAGATCCTCGAGCCAGGGACGCAAAGGGCCCTTGAGCCAGCAGGCTACGGGCATACCGAAGCCCTTCTTGGGACGTCGGCGGACCTCAGCCGGCAGGAGGTGCCGCGTCGCGCGCTTCAGGAGGAATTTCGTGGTCCACCCCTGGAGCTTGAGATCAGTCGGAACCCGGGCCAGCAACTCGACCACCTCCCGGTCGAGGAAGGGCACCCGGGCTTCCAGGGAAGCCGCCATGCTCGCCCGGTCGAGCTTCACCAGAAGGTCATTGGGAAGATAGAGGTTGAGATCGATCATACCCAGCCGACTGGTGAGGTCCAGCCCAGGCCGCAGGAAGGCTTCCAGCGGCTCGAAGGTCTGCCAGGGGCCCGCCATTCCCGGGCCATAGAGACTGGCCTTCTCCCCCTCGGAGAAGCTGCCTGCCCACAGGATATGCCGTCTCTCGGCGGGCTCGTCCAGGAACCCGAGGAATCTCTTGATCCGGAAATCCAGGCTCCAGTTCTTCGTCGAGACGGGGAGCCGAGCGGCCCACTTGCGGATCTGATCCAGCCAGGGGTGCGGCAGCCGGCGGAGCCACTCGGCCAGATGGGCTGCGGGGTAGGTTGGATAGCCCGCCAGCAGTTCGTCCGAGCCCTCTCCGGAGAGGACCACATTGACTTCCCGACGGGCCATGCGGGCCAGGGACCAGGTCGGAACGATCGAGGCGTCGCCTAGGGGTTCATCCAAAACCTCGGGCAGGTCCTGGACCAGTTCCAGACAGCTCCTGCCCGAAAGAACCCCTTCATGGTGACGCGTGCCGAGAAGACGGGCCAGCCGCCGGGCCGGGCCCGATTCATCGAAGGAGGCCTCGGGGAAGCCCATGGTAAAGGTCCGAATGGGCTCGGCCGCCTCCTGCACCATCAGCGCCGTCAAAGTGCTGGAATCGAGTCCTCCGGAGAGGAAGGTGCCGACCGGAAGGTTAGCGCCCAGGTGCCGCCGGACCGCGCCTCGCAGCGCGGCCAGAAGAAGCTCCTCCCAATCGCGCAGATCGAGACCGCGCATGGGGCGCAACTCGAGGTCCCAGTAGCGCCCCAGCCTCACTCCGGAATCGTCCCAACTCAGCCAGTGGGCAGGCGGAAGCTTGTGAATTCCGGCCAGGATCGTGCGAGGAGCCGGAATAGATTCGAAGGTCAGATACTGGTCCAGGGCTTGTCGATCCAACTGGCGCGGGATGGAGGGATGCTCCAAGAGCGCGCGGATTTGCGATCCGAAAACCAGGGATCCGGAGCCGACCCAATAGTGGAGCGGCTTGACTCCCAGCCGATCTCGGGCCAGAAGCAGACGAGCCCGACCGGCATCCCAGATGGCCAGGGAGAAAATCCCATCCAGGCGATTGAGGAAGGATTCCGGCTCCTCCTCATACAGGTGGACCAGGACCTCCCCATCCGAGGTCTCGTTCAGCCGATGTCCTCGTTGGAGGAGTCCTTCGCGCAATTCCCGGTGGTTGGAGATCTCCCCGTTGAAGACCGCGACCACCCGGCCATCCTCTGAGAAGAAGGGCTGACTGCCTTCCGGCAGGTCCATGATCGCCGGCCTGCAAACGCCCAACCCCAGATCTCCGTCCAGATGAAAAGAGGACTGTTCAAACCCTCGATGAGGGAGGACCCGGGTCATCCGCTGCAGGGTCCGGCGCCCCCCCCCTCCCACGAAACCTGTAATACCATACATCAGACAGGAGAATTCCGGTGATGGGATTGGGGTGGAGCAGGACGGTCCATACGCAGCAGGACAACCAGATCCCCCAGAAAACGGAAGACCCGACTCAGGCCGTACTTCGAACGCCCGGCCCGACGAGGATGATGGGTCACCTCGAGCTCACCGATACGTGCGCCCTGACGGGCAAGCAGGGCGGGCAGGAAGCGGTGGCTCTCTCCCCAGAAGTGGGCCGGCACCAGCAACTCCCGTCGACAGGCCCTCAGGGTGCAGCCGAAGTCGTGCAGGCGAACCCCTGTGATCCAGGACAGTATCCGGTTGGCCAGGAGGGAAGGCAAGGTCCGGGTCAGCCAACAATCCGCCCGACGACGGCGCCATCCACAGACCACGTCCAATCCCCGGTGGCAGGCCTCGAGCAGCCGCGGAATGTCGGCAGGGTCGTTCTGGAGGTCGGCGTCCAGCATCACCACAATCGCGCCGCGGGCCCGACGGCTCCCGGCCGCCAGGGCCGGGGTCTGACCGAAGTGGCCGCCCAGATCGATCAGGTGGACCCGGCCATCCTGTCGTCCGAGTTCGCGAATCTTCTCCAGACTGCCGTCGGTGCTGCCATCGTCGACCATCAGAATCTCGAAGGTCTTCCCCGTGCCCTCCAGGACTTCGCAGAGGCGCCGATACAGGGGCTCGATGTTTTCCAGTTCGTTATGGACGGGGATCAACAACGTCAATTCGGGCGAGACCGACATGTCGCGGACATATTTGCCCTGCGATAAGCCTGACCTGCCACCTGAATCCACCGCCGCTCCCGGGAGAGCCTGGGCATGGGCTTAATCTCGCCCGGGCCTTCCCGGTGCCTGCCCCGGCCCGCTCGATCGACATCACCGCTATGGATGATTCCCTGAACCGGAATGATCGGCTGCACCCGGCCCGGGTCGGAAGTGGAGCGGAAGAGTCGACGGCGCCCCGGCCTGGAACCTGTCTGCCAGGTAGCCGAGGTAGCCGACTCCCCCACCCTCCTCCCCCCGGACCTCCGGCCAGAGGAGCTTCAGGGGGACCCGTAGTGCGTTGAAGGGGAGGCTCATCACGCAGGAGGGCTGAGTCTTGCGATACTGACTCAGGAAGCCCCGGCCCATGTCGATCCCCCGGGCTCGCAACCAGGCGACCCGGGGCCCGGTGCTGTCGTGCAACAGGGCCAGATGCTTGAGGATCGTGTTGAGGAGGCCCCGTGAGTGTGAGACGGCCTGGTCGGTATAATGCGGGGAACTGAAGTGAATCCCGGCCGAATCATAGATCCGGGTGATCCACTCTTTGACATCGCGGTACTGCTCCAAAGCATGGAGATCATACTCGTTGGAGCCGTCCAGGACCGTCGTGATCCCATACCTGTGGCACAACTCGATGGTGTGGAGGTGCATCGACATCTTGCAGCCCAGGCACCACGAATAGTGAAACCGATACCGCAGATTGTCCCGCAGACACTGCCCGACCCCTCCCCGACGAGCCATCACGAAGTCCCGGATATCCAAGATAAGATGGGAAAACCTCCGCCCGAAGACGCGGATCAACTGCGCAGAACTCCTCGTGGAGGCCTCGACGTTCACCATGCCCGGCACCTGATAGGTGAGGAGCACCAGCCGATCGTAGTCGGGCGCACTCCGGGCCGCCGTATAGGTTGAGTCCACCCCGCCAGAGAAGAGGAGCAACGCATTTCTGGCGCCCGGGTCCAGCTCCCCCAGAATCTGCGCCGAGGTGTTCACGGCCTTCACCAGTCGCTTCCTGTCGGCGCCAGGGGAGCCTTGCTCGAGACAGCACATCGCCTTTCCAAGATTCTTCCTGACGGGTCGGGTTCCCCTTCAGCCAAGGCCACTCCCGAGATGACGGAGGAGGTTCCGCCGTCGCGAGACCTCCCACTGGAGGGCGGCGGGAAACCCGGCTGCAAAAAAATACGCCATTGACCGGCATTCAGGGGCTTGTTATGTTGTCCCCAACAGAGGGAGGAAGGATCATGGACAGCCAGACCGATGTCAAGCAGTCCCCGGATCTTGAAGAGTCGACTGCCCAGATGCCCGACAGTTCGCCAGGGCAGACGAAATCTGCCGCGGTGTCCATCCCCTCAACCCAACCGGCGGAAGCCCCGACCCGGACTCCCCCCCTGAGCTTCGAGAACAACCGGGACTTTCTGCGCTTCCTCTTCACCCGGATCCGCGAAAAGAAGAAGTGGTGGCTGCTGCCACTCCTCCTACTCCTCTATCTGTTGAGCATGTTCTTCAATATTCCGGGCAAGGAATCGGTCCTCCCGGCCCTCTACTTCATCTTCTGAGTGTTCCCCAGCAGCCTGAAAATCCCTGAGTTGATTGTCGTGCTATGATCCGTCCAGCGCATCGGGAAGGGGCTCCGACATGATGAGATTCCTGGTTTTGCTGGTCTGCCTGCTGGCCGCCCTGCTTCCCATGCGATTCCGGATCCTTCTTTCCGAAGGGATCGGCTGGATGCTGCAAATCGGCTACTGGATCGCCTTCCGGGTGACCCGATTCATGCTCCGCCAACTCCAAGACTGACCCATGCAGGGAACCATCGCAATCCTCTATTCCGGTGGCACCGATTCCACCTGTGTGGCCGCCCTGCTGGCCGAACGCTCTCGCCACATACACCTGTTGACCTTCGATCGTTCCGGATTCCACAACATCCAGAACAGCACCGGGGGAGTCCAGAGATTGGTTGAGCGCTTCCCCGAGGTCAGGTTCGAACACAAAATCCTCAAGATCGACCGCCTCTTCAACCGCCTGGCCCTCCAGGACTACCTCCCCCGCCTGCGCAGATTCGGCCTGATGATGCTGCAGAACTGCACCTTCTGCGCCCTGGCCAATCACTTCCGGGCACTCCACTACTGCTTGGAGCATGGGATCCGGACCGTGGCCGACGGCGCCACCCGAGAGCTGCGCTTCCTTCCCAGCCATATGGAGAAGCCCATCGAAAAGCTGCGATCCCTCTATGCCGAGTACGGGATCGAGTACCTGACGCCCGTCTACGACTTCGACATCCCGCGAGAGATCGATTTCTTTGACAAGTTGAAGATGGAGAAAGACGGCCAGAGGGGGGTGGAGATCGACCCGGATGGACGCACCACCGGAAGACACCTCCATGAATTGGGCCTGCTCCCGTCAGAGAATATCAAAGGGTCCGCCCTGGACCGCAGGTTGCAGTATCGCTGCTTTCAGTACATCCTACACAATATGGTGGCCTACATCTTGCTGCAGGCTCCTCAAGACTACCCTGGCTACGAGCAGAAGATCCTCAAATTGTACGACGACGTCATCGAGCGATTCAAACCTGGCCCGGATGGAACCGGCCCACTGAAGGACCTCCTGGACTGACCCGATGTCATCTCCAAAAGCCACCCGCCGGTCCTTGGAGGCCGATACCGACCGGGACCACCTGCCGAATTGGGCCTTCACCCTTCTGCTGGTCTTCGTCACGCTGGTCTGGCTGACCCTGTGCGCCTTGCCCGAGCCGACCGGTTCCCAAGCCCGCATGGAGGGAGACCCGGAGGTCGCTGCCGGAAAGGCGGACCTGATTTCTCTCGGGCGAAACTCCTTCGGGTACGAAGAACTGCGCAACCAGGTGGACGGCTCGATCCTGATCCGGATCCCAGCCGGTCCCTTCGCCATGGGTTCGGAAGAAGAGGAGGCCTTCCCGAACGAGACTCCTCTCCGGCAGGTCTACCTTGAAGAATTCCTGATCGGGAAGACGCCGATTACCAACGAACAATTCAATCGCTTCTGCCAGGCCACCCGGTCCATGCCCTCCGGGAAGAGCCAGGACTGGGCAACGCGCTCGGGGCCGCGCGCCCCGGTGGTCCATCTCACCTGGCATGAAGCCCATGCCTACTGCCGTTGGGCGGGTCTGCGACTGCCGACCGAACCCGAATGGGAAAAGTCGGCTCGAGGACCACAGGGCCGACGATACCCTTGGGGAGACACCCTGATCCCGGACCGAGCCTGGCATGAGGGGAACAGCCAAGGGCGCCCGCGCGAGGTCGGACTCCTCGACCAGGGAGCCTCCCCTTTCGGGTGCCTGGACATGGCGGGCAACGTCTGGGAATGGTGCCTGGGCTGGGAGGAGCGCGCTGCCGACGAGAGCGTGGAGGAAGGACCTGCGAGCAGACCCCGACGCATGGCCCGAGGAGGTTCCTGGAAAAACGAGCCCTGGAGCCTGCGGACCTCCCTGCGCTTGCCGGTGGAGCCCGAGCTCTCCCACCCCAGTCTGGGATTCCGGGTAGCCCTCACGCCACCCGCAGCAGGGCTGCGATGAACCGCTCTGCCAGAAAGACCAGTCCTCTCGGCCCGACCAGCCTCCCGGTTTCCAGAAGGGAGGCACTCCAGGTCGCCCTGTGGGTGGCGCTGATGATGCTGGCCTTTGTGGCCGGCCAGGTCTGGTGGGAGGGACACACCGAGCTGGTCTTCCCAGACTACCACTCGACCGCCGGCAACGACGGATTGAGCAGTGCCTGGGACTACTACGAGTTATTCACGAAGGGTCAGGACGGGACCACGGGAAGGTCGATCTGCAACCCGGTGACCGGCGCGGCCATGGCAGCCTGGGGGCCGGAGGTTGCCGTGGCCCGACTCTCGCAGGTCCCCTTCATCCTGGGTGTGATCGTCCTGATGGCCGGGATCGGATGGCGTTTCGGCCGCAGCCGGGGAGCCATCCTCCTGGCCCTGGGGGTCACCCTGTCCCCGTGGGCCTGGCTCTTCATCCGCAACTACACGCGGGCACCCGTCTCGATGTTCGCCGTGGCCGCCACCATCTTCTTGCTCTTGATCTCGCGGAATCTGACACGCCCGGCGGTATGCACCGCCTTGGGTCTGGCCATGGGCCTGGGCTGGCTAGCCGACCTGGCCTATCCCCTGATCCTGGCACCCATGACGCTGATCGTTGCCGGGCGCGGCCTCTGGAGCAGCCGCCGCTCGGTCTTCTCGCTATTGGTCCTGCTGGCGACCCTGGTCCTGCTGGCCGTCCTGATGCTGGACTACGCCTCTACTCCTGCCAACCGGATCCCCCTGCCGGACCGGTTCGTACCCCTGGTCGTCATGGACCTCTGGGCAGCAGCCCTGTTGATCTGCCTGGGAGTCGGCCGCAGCGGGCCCTGGACTCCGGGGACCGGACTGGCCGTCAGCGTCTCGCTGGGAGGCCTCCTGGCCAGCCCCTATCTGCTGTACTACCGGGAGGTCCGCATCGGGGAGATGTGGGTCGCCCAGGTGGAGTGGAACTCCCCGTTCCTGGGAGGTTTCTGGTCCTTCGAGGCCTGCCTGAGGCAATACGTCTGCTGGTTGAACGGAATGACATGGGGAGGGCTGCTGTGGGTGGTGGTCGGAGCCCTCCTCCTGGCGGCCTGGAAGCCCACGCGCACGGTGGCCTGGCAGGTAGGTCTGGGGGCCCTGGGAACCCTGGCCGTCCTGTCCTGGTTCGTCCCCCCCGTCTACGCCCGCTACCTGGCACCCTATCTGCCCATGTTCGCCATCCTGGCGTTCCTGTGGGCCGCACGCTGGAAGACCTCCTACATCGCCTGCCTGGTCTTCATGCTGGTCGCCGGCCCGCTCCAGGTCCTGGGAAACACGCCGCTTCTGGAAGGTGCACTGGCCCGGGCCGGTCTATCCGGATTCCTCTACGACCATCCCTGGTACCACTCACGGTCTCCCCACCTGAACTGGAGGATCCCCAGCGTCCGAGACCCCATGCCTGTCCCCTCGGTTCTGAATCAGATCCCCAGGGGAGCCAAGGTCGGACTCCTCCTGGCGCACGCGCAAGAGGTAAAGATTTTCCAGGAACGCTATCTGCAACATCATTTCCGGGTCGACCGGCTTCTGCCGGCTCCCCGGCTCGACCTGAAGGACCTCGAATACGTCGTGGTGATCGCCCCGGCAAGCTGGGAGCTGCCACCTGACCCACGGCTACGCCTGCTCCAGGAAGCCTCCCCGCACCCCTCCTTCCCCCCGGAGATGGAATTCCCAAGAGTCTACCGACGGATCGACGGATCTTGAGTTTCCCTTGGGTAGGCCTTGGGTCATCCTAGCAGCCTGTGTAAGTATCCGGACCGAGCATCGTCGAGTTTTTTTGTCCCCGAAAGCCTGTCCCGGGCCGCCTGACCCTACCAGATTCCCAGGGCCATCCGAACCTCTTCGCTGGCGTGGACGCTGGGGTCCCAGGCTGGCCGCCAGACCAGGTCGACCTTGCAGTCCTGGACTCCGGGGATCCGCTTCACCGTCAGGTAGACCGCCCCGGTGATCTCCGGACCCAGAGGGCAACCCGGTGAGGTCAGGGTCATGTTGATCTGGACGGAGCGCTCCCGGGGATCTGGCAGGACTTCGTAAATCAGGCCGAGATCGACGATGTTCATACCGATCTCGGGGTCGATGACCTCTTTGAGGGCCTCGCGGATCTCCTCTGCGCTGGGGAAGGCATTCCCGGTAGTGGTGGAGTCGGTCATGTTCACCTCTCGCTCTCGATGGCTTCCAGAAGGGTGTTCCAGGCCAGCAACGCACACTTGATCCGCACCGGATAGGCCCGGACCCCGTCCAGGGCCTCCAGTTCTCCGATCTCCACGCCTGCGGGCGATTCGGGGATGCCTGATTTGGTCAGCAGACGCGCTTTGAAGGTTTCGGCCAGCAGGCGGACCTGGTCCAGGGTCTGCCCCCGGACGGCTTCAGCCAGCATCGAGGCCGAGGCCATCGAGATCGAGCACCCCTCCCCCACGAAGCCGACCTCCACCACTCGTCCTTCCCTCACCTCCAGGTCGAGTTCCACCGTGTCACCGCAGGAGGGATTCACCCCTTCCAAGCGGTGGGTGGCCGTCTCCAGACGCCCTTTGTGGCGCGGACAGGTATAATGGTCCAGGATGATCTCCCGGTAGAGATCGTCGGTGATCGCCTCTGGGTGGCTCATGGTTTGCACTTCGCTCCTGCAAAGAGTCTGCCGGCCTTTTCCAAGGCCTGGACCAGGCGGTCCACATCCTCCCGGTTGTTATAGACGTAGAAACTGGCCCGGGTGGTGCCCATCATCCCGATCTCGCGCATCAGGGGCTGGCAGCAGTGGTGTCCGGCGCGCACACAGACCCCTTCGCGGGCCAGCAAGGTGGCCAGGTCGTGGGGGTGGATGTTGCGGAACCGGAAGGAGACCACGCTGGAACGACCGGCCGGGTCTTCAGGCCCGAAGACTTCCAGACCCTCGAGGTTGGTAAGTTGCCCCAAGGCATAGGCCAACAATTCCCGGTCGTGGTCCCGAACGGCCTCCATCCCCAGGGCGTCGAGATAGCGACAGGCCGCGGCCAGGCCGATGGCGCCAGATATGTTGGGGGTTCCGGCCTCGAAACGGTTGGGCAGGACATCCCAGGACGAGCGGTCCCGGCGGACCGTGGATATCATGCTGCCGCCATAATGGAAGGGTGGCATGGTCTCCAGGAGCTCGCGCCTGCCCCAGAGGACACCGATCCCGGTCGGAGCCAGCATCTTGTGCCCGGAAAAAGCCAGGAAGTCGACGCCCAGATCCTGGAGGCGGGTGGGCAGGTGGGGAACGCCCTGGGCTCCATCCAGGATCACCGTGGCCCCCGCCGCATGGGCTCGATCCGCCAACTCGCGGACGGGGTTGATGGTGCCGAAGACGTTGGAGACCCAGGTGAAGGTGAAGAGCTTCGGGCGACGCTCCAGGGCCGCCTCCAGCGACTCCTCATCCAAAGTGCCGTCGGGATTGATCTCGATCCAACGCAGGCGGGCCCCCTTGCGGAAGGCCAGTTGTTGCCAGGGAACCAGGTTGGAGTGGTGCTCCATGACGGGGAGTGCGATCTCATCGCCCTCGCCGAGGTTCCGCTCGCCCCAGGTATAGGCCAGCAGGTTCAGGGACTCGGTGGTGCCTCGGGTGAAGATCAGCGTCGGGACGTCCTCTACGCCGACGAAGCCTGCCACCGTCTCGCGGGCCTCTTCATAAAGGCGGGTAGCCTCCTCCGAGAGCCGGTACAAACCTCGGTGGATATTGGCGTAGGAGGACTCTTCGAAGTGCCGCACGGCCTCCATGACCTGGCGGGGCTTCTGAGCCGAGGACGCGCTGTCCAGGTAGGTGACCGGGTAGCCCCCGATCTCCTGGCCCAGGATGGGGAAGTCCCGGCGTGCAGACTGGATGGATGGGCTTCCTTGAACTGAGAGTTCCATGAATTCCTCGATCGCCTGAGAGGTCTGGGGAAACCCTCCCGTTCCAAGTTGGATTTCGGGAGAAGCGTCGGTGGTCCTGGGAAGCCTCAGCTCCCCAGTGCGTCCTCCATCTTCTGCTGCATCAAGCCGGCCAGCCAATCGACCAGGGCCTGGCCCTCCAGGCGCTCTATCACCTCCTGGAAGAACCCGGTGATGATCAACCGGCGGGCATCGGCATCCGGAAGGCCCCGGCTCTGCAGGTAGAAGTGCTGATCCCGGTCATAGG
>JAAZKF010000145.1 GCA_012799975.1 Burkholderiales bacterium | reverse complement strand
GGTCACGATCCTGACCCCCGCCGGCCCGGAGGGTCGCGTCCTGGACGGTCTGGACCACCGGACCGTCGCCTTGCCCCAGGAGGGATTCCTGCAGCGAGCCTTGGCCTTCCGCGAGGCTGCCCAGGAGCTCTTGACCCGGGAACCACCGGACCTGGTCTGGTTCCGCAGCCCCTGGGAAGGCGTGCCTGCCGTCCGGGAAGCCTGGCGCCGGGGGACCCCGGCGGTCTACGAGGCGCATGGGTTCCCCTCCGTCGAGCTGCCGGCCCATCATCCCGGCCTGCGCACCAGGGAGAAGACCCTGGAGCGCCTGGTGGCCGAGGAAAATATGTTGTTGCAGGGATCGGAACTGCTCATCACCCCCTCCCGGACGGGGTCTCTCTTCCTACAAAGGCGAGGAGTCCCCCCGGGGCGGATCCGCGTCGTACCCAATGCGGTCCGGCTAGAGCGCTTCCCGGAACCTGCTCCGCCCGCGGCCGAACTTCCGCTGCGTCTGGCCTATTTGGGCACCCTGGCACCCTGGCAGGGGCTGGGAACCCTGGTGGAGGCCCTGGCCCACCTCAAGGGGCGCCTGGAGGTCCGGCTGCGGGTAGTGGGCACACGCAAGGGGGTCTGGTTCCGCGAGTTGCGCAGCCTGATACGCGGCTTGGGAGTCCGCGGGATGCTGGAGGTGGAAGGCCCGCTGGCTCCCGAGCAGGTCCCCGCCTTTCTGGCTCAGTCCCAGGTCTGTCTGGCCCCGCTGCCCGACGATCCCCGCAATTCGCTGCAGGGGTGCTGCCCGATCAAGATCCTGGAGTATATGGCGGCGGGTCGGGCCGTCCTGGCTACTCGGGTTTCCCCCGTCGAGGAGATTCTGGAACACGGTAGGACCGGTTGGCTGGTCCGCCCGGGCTCGCCTTCGGCTCTGGCCGAGGGCCTGTTGACCCTGGCTGCCCGCCCCGAACTGGTCGAGGCTCTGGGACGCAAGGCACGGGCCGAGGCCGAGGCGGGCTGGGCCCACCCGCGATTTGAGGCCGCCCTGGCGGCGGTGCTGGGTGAGCTGAGGACCTCCCTGCGCTCTCAGGGGCGACTCGCGCTCCGGTAGACTTCGAGCAATCGGTCGCGTTCCGCCTGGGGAGTGAAGTGGGCCAGGACGTGTTCGCGGGCCGCGCGCCCCAGGCCCTCCCGTGCCTCGGTCGGTCGGCTCAGGGCCTGCAGGATGTGTCGGTCCAGCAGGTGTAGTTCTTCGGGGGGGAAGAGCCAACCGGTGGTCCCGTCGACCACCAGGTCCCGGATCCCACCTACGGCGGTAGCCAGCACCGGCCGGGCACAGGCCATGGCCTCCAGGAGTGCGTTGGGCATCCCCTCCCACAGGGCCGGAAGGACGACCAGATCGGCCCGGCAGTACAGCGCTGCAAGTCTGTGGGGGTCTGTAGTCTGGGGGAGTTCCAGGATCCGGACCCGGGGATGGGCCTTCAGGAAGGCCCGAAAGGCCTCGCGGGCCTCGCGACGCACCCCTCCGGCCAGGACCAGACGCACGGGGTGGGGGGCCAGCCGGGCCGCGGCATCCAAAAACGGGAGCAGGCCCTTCTTGAAGCGCATCTCGCCCGAGAAGAGGACCACCGGCTCGGCTCCCAGGTCGGAGGCAGGGGGAACGGGGCGGAAGATTTCCCCATCCACCGCGTTGGGGGTGAAGACCGCGTCGTCCCTGGAGGCAAAGGCCTCGACTTTGAAGCCCAGGTCCCGGCTGACCACCAGGATCCGGTCGGAATGGCTCAGGGTCCAGTGCAGCATCCCGGTGCGGTCGAAAATCCCCCGCTCCAGGTCGTTGCCCCGCAGGCTGACCACCGAGGGCACTCCGAGCTGCCGCCCCACGAGGGCGGCTACGAAACCGGCAGACCGGGCATAGAAACCGTGCAGGATCTGGGCTTCCATCCGCCGGGCCAGGCCCAGGGCGGCCATCTCCAGCAGCCCCAGCGAGTCCTCTTCTCGGGCTGCCCGGCCCAGGCAGTGCACCAGGTAGCCCTCCTCCTCGCGGGTCTCGCTGGCACCGGGTGGAAGGTAGTCGACCAGATGCAGGACTTCCAGGCACTCCAGGGCCGGAGCCAGGTTTCGGGCATTGCGTTCGGCCGCTACGGCCACCCCTCCGGGTTGGGGACGGAAGCGTTCGGCCATCAGAAGGACTCTCATCTTCTACCCTTCCACGCGCGCAGCATCCCTTCCCCTCCTGCGGGGGGGTAGGCTCTCGGTCTCAGGGCGTCGAAGGACGCCTCCCAGGCCCGGACGGCCTGGACACTCAAGGTTTGGAGACACCATGCCCACCCCTGCAACCGAAGTCGGCTTCGCCAACTGGGACTTGACCGCGTTCTTCACGAGCCTCACCGAGGACCGCTTCACGGCCTGGTTTCACGACGTCGAGCGCCGGGTGACCTCTTTGAAGGATCGGGCCCGGGTCCTGGGCCCCCTGGAACCTGCCCGGCTGCCCGCCTGGAGGGAACTCCTGGTAGACCTGGAGGAGGCCT
>JAAZKF010000144.1 GCA_012799975.1 Burkholderiales bacterium | reverse complement strand
GGGCAGGCGGGGTCCCAGGGACGAGGTGCCGCGAAATCCGCCTCCACAGTGAAGCGGACGCGGACCATCCCGGGGGCCAGGAAGGTCAGCGCCAGCAGGCCGTTCTCCAGCCGGGCCTCCAGGCCCCTTGAGGTGGGATTCCATACCTGATGCCCCGAGGGAACGTGCATCGATTTTCCTCCCAGATGCGCCTACTGGTTGGCCAACCCTCCGGAAACCGAGTCGGTCTGGCCTATGTCGGTGATCGAGATGATCCGGTAGCCGCGACTCTTGAGGGCGTCAAGGACCTTGCCGAGCTCCTTGCCGGTGTTGAAGTGGATGTCGTGCATCAGGATGACCCCGCCGGTCCCCCGGCGATCAACCTGGTTAGCCCCGGCCAGCACACGATCCACCAGCGAGGTGGTGGGTTTGCCCTGGCGTAAATCCGACTGGACCTTCCAGTCCTCGCTATCCACCTGCCACAGCACCGAGTTGCCCCCATAGGCCTCGCCGATGGTCTCCAGGACCGAGGTATTGGTAGCCCCATAAGGGGGACGGACCAGATTCAGCGGATAATCGTAGCCCAAGGCCTTATCCACGGCCTCGTCGGTGCGAGTCAACTCGGAGAGGGCCTGTTGTTTGGACAGACTGGTCAGGCTGGGGTGGTTCCAGGTATGACCTCCCAGGACATGCCCTTCGTCGACGATGCGGCGGAGCAGATCCGGGTAGCGCTGGGCGTTCTGTCCGGTGACGAAGAAGACGGCCCCCTGGACACCGTGCTCCTTGAGTGTATCGAGGACCTTCGGGGTCACCTTGGGGTTGGGACCGTCATCGAAGGTCAGGACGAAGTCGCCCTTGGGGATGCCCTTGTAGTTATAGCCGATATGCCCCAGCCCATCGAAGAACTCGGAGGTCAGGGACCGTACGTTTGCAGGCAGTGAAGAGTCGACCTCGACATCCTGGCTCAGGGTGAGCTGTGTTGGTTCGGCCAGTGGAGCCTTGTTCAGGGCGGATTGCGTCGGTTCGGCCAGCGGAACCGTGGTTTGAGCCGGGATGAATGGCAGGTTGGAAGGAGGGCGGGGCGTCTCGACGACGACACTGATGCTGGAAGGGGGAGGCTGGGAAGAGAGCGGTCCCCTTCTCAAATTGACCACGTGGACCAAGCCGGCAAAGGCTGCCACCCCGGCCGAAACAGCCAAGGCCACGGCACCCGCCCGGCGGGCCAGACGGGGGGCCACCGGCCGCTTCACCTCAGCTGCGGGTTCCAATCTGCTCAGGGCGACCGAATCTTTCGGCTCGGCGGGCAGCGAAACACCCACATCAGGTGTCCGAAAGGCGCCGGACCGAATGTTCAGACCCGGATGGATGGAGTTCATATCGATATGCATAGCAGAAGCCTGTCCCTTTTTACGTTGGGCGTGTTTTTTTTGATTATATTACAGACCCCGGGGAAAAGGTAACCGTTCAGCCCATCAGCAATAAGAGGAATCCAGAACTCCAGGGAACGGCCGGCTTCCCAGGCTCCAGGAAATTCTTTCCGGGTCCTGCATGATTTTCCATGTCGTCCTCGAAGAGGCTGTGCAGGGACCCGCAGATGGCCTACCAGGACGCACAAGGGAACCAGATTCCACTGCCTCCCGATGTATGGGAGGCCACGCACCCGGCGGCCCGCCAGTTCATCCCCCTCCTGCTCGAACAGAACCGGGCCCTGAGGGGGAGAAGGTTCGCGTCCTCCGAGAGCAGGTCCAGAAGCTTACCGAGCCGGTAAACCTCAACTCCCGCAACTCCTCCAAGCCACCTTCCTCAGACCCGCCTTGGGTTCCAGGGAAGTCAAAGGGCCCCACCGGCCGCGGCCGAGGTGGGCAGCGGGGGCATCAAGGCCACAGGCGCCAACTACTCCCAGAGGATCGCGTCACGCGCGTCGAGGACTACTTCCCGGAGCAGTGCAGGCACTGCGGCCTCTCCCTTCAGAGGCCGATGGAACCGGGCATCCCCCCGTTTCGCTACCAGGTAATGGAACTGCCTCCGGTGCAGATGCAGGTTATTGAAAACCGACTTCATCAAGTCTGCTGCAACCGCTGCCTGCGAACGACGCTTGCCTCCTGGCCAGCCTCCGCTCCGCGTGGGAACTTCGGTCCACGCCTGACCTCAGTGCTGGGCCTGCTCACAGGCCGCTTCCGGGTGAGTCGACGCGACGCGGAGGAGATCTGCCGAACTATCCTGGGTGGCGAGATCAGCCTGGGCGGAATCAAACTGCAGGAAGACGTGGTCAGTCAGGCGTTGGCTCCCGTGGTGGCAGAAGCTGAGCAAGCTGTGCGGGCCGCCACGGTGGTCAACGCGGACGAGACGCCCTGGAAGGAGGCCGATCGCCCAGGATACCTCTGGTGCGCGAATACCGACGACCTGGCCGTCTACTGGATCCGGCAGGGTCGGAGCGGCAAAACCGCTCGGGAACTTCTCGGCGACAACCCGGACCGGATTCTGGGGTCGGATCGCTTGGGAAGCTACGGCTTCCACCCGATGGAGAAACGGCAGATCTGCCTGGCGCATCTCATCAGGAACCTCCGAAGACTCACGGACCGGGCCGGCCCGGCGCGGACCATCGCAGAGTGGGGCCTGAGGGAGCTCGAGGACCTGTTCAACCTCTGGCACGAGTTCAGGGACGGGCACCTGAATCGTTCTGAACTCCAGGCCAGGGCCAAACCGATCCGAGCTCGGATGGGACACCTTCTTCGGCGGGGCACCCGATGTGGGGAGTCCAAGAGCGAGACGGCCTTCAAGCACATGCTCCGCCACTTCCCGGCCTTCTGGGCCTTCCTCCGTGTCGGGAGGGTAGCCGACAAACAACAGTTCCGAGAGGGCCCTGCGCCCTGCCGTCCGTCTGCGTCGCGTGAACTTCGGCAGCCAGAGCTCCGCGGGCAGCCGCTTCGTGGAACGGATGCTCACCGCCGCTGAATCCTGCCGCCGGCAAGGCAGGAACCTGCTCGACCTGCTGACGGCCGCGGTGACGGCCTGGATCACCGGCGCCCCGCCGCCGTCCCTCGTCGCCGCTCCCTGATCCCCCCAGGTCTGCCACCGCGTTCGTGAGCCCTCACGCGGCGGGCCTATTCCCAATGGGCTGAACGGTTACGGGAAAAACACATGGACCGCCGGGGCGGGGGCCTCCTGAAGGAGCCTCTCTCCCGGAGCCAGAACCTTTTCTGAGCTTGACCTTCCGGCGCTGGGGAGGGGGTGCCGGCAATCCGCAGAGCAACAGCGGGAAGGATGCAGGAGGATGGCGGAGGACGCGCATTTTCGCCCCCCGAAGGCCGTGGAACCCGGGTGGACCGAGGAACAGGCCGCTGCAGGACATGCCGGGCTGCTGGCCATCCTCGAGGGCATCGACGAACCCATCTACGTGACCGACCCGGCCACCTACGAAGTGCTCTTCGTCAACCGGGCCACCATCCGGTCTTTAGGCCCTCCCAACCAGCGCCGCTGCTACGAATATCTTCAGCAACGCTCGGAGCCATGCCCTTTCTGTACCAACGACAAGATCCTGGGTGAGTACCTGGGACGCTCCTACGTCTGGGAATTCCGCAATGAAGCCCTCCAGCGCTGGTACAAATGCATCGACAAGGCGATCCCCTGGCCGAACGGCCGCCTGGTGCGCTACGAGATGGCCATCGACATCCACGAACGCAAACTGGCCGAAGATGCCGTGCGCGAGAGCGAACGCCGGCTCCGGGCCCTGGGCGACAACCTGCCGGGGGGTATGGTCTACCAGCTCGAAACCCAGCGGGATGGCACCCGACGCCGCTTCAGCTACCTCAGCGCGGGAGTAGAAGCCCTTCATGGCCTGACCGTGGAAGAAGCCCTGGCCGACTCTTCCCTCATCTACAACCAGCTCCACGAAGAGGACCGGGCGAAACTCGAGAATCTCGAGCAGGTCGCACTACAGGAGCTCACCCCGTTCCGGGCCGAGCTCCGCCACGTCCACCCCTCTGGAGAAATCCGCTGGCGCCTCTTACAATCTGCTCCCCGGCTCCTCCCGGATGGCCTGGTGGCCTGGGACGGAGTCGAGCTGGACATCACCGAACTGAAACTCGGAGAGCTGGAACGCGACCGGTTGCGCGAGCAACTGGCGCTGGCCCAGCGGATGGAATCCGTAGGCCGACTGGCCGGAGGCGTGGCTCACGACTTCAACAACATGCTGGCGGTCATCGCAGGGCATGCCGAGATGGTCTTGGGGCGGGCTGGCCCTGAGGACCCTCTGCGTGAAGACCTGCTGAGGATCCACGAAGCCGCCGAGCGCTCGTCGCGCCTGACCCGGCAACTGCTGGCCTTTGCATGCCGCCAGACGGCTGTTCCGCGGGTCTTGGACCTCAACCGGACCGTAGAAGAGATGCTGCCGATGCTGCGCCAGATCCTGGGTGAGGGCATCGAACTTTCCTGGCGGCCCGGTCCCGAATCAGGATGCGTCCGGATCGATCCCTCCCAGGTGGATCAGATCCTGGCCAACCTGCTGCTGAACTCCCGCAATGCCACCGGTGGCACCGGACGGGTCACCCTGGAGACGACCAGCATCCGCTTCGAAGAAGAGGACTGCACCGTGCGCGCGGGGTTCACCGCAGGAGACTACGTCCTGTTGAGCGTCAGCGACGACGGCATCGGGATGGATGCCCAAACCCTCTCGCATATCTTCGAGCCGTTCTTCACCACCAAACCCACCGGGCAGGGAACCGGCCTGGGGCTGCCGACGGTCTATGGAATCCTCCGGCAGAACAGTGGGTTCGTCAACGTCTACAGCGAGCCGGGGCAGGGGACGACCTTCAAGCTGTACCTCCCCTGTTGCGCGGAGTTCCCGACTCCGACACCCGGCGTCCCCGAATCGCCTACCCAGCTTCCTCCAACCCGAGATCCCCTGACCATCCTTCTGGTCGAAGACGAGCCGATGATCCGCGACATCACCAGAAAGATATTGGAACAGAAAGACTTCTGTGTCCTGGCTGCCGACAACCCGACCGAGGCACTCCATCTGGCCCGGCACCATAAAGGTCCGATCCACCTGCTGCTGACAGATGTGGTCATGCCCAGGATGAGCGGCCGCGAGCTGGCCAAAAAGATTGCTGAGATCCACCCGGAGGCCCGGCAGCTCTATATGTCCGGCTATACAGCCAACGTCATCGCCCACCACGGCGTGCTGGAGACCGGTGTGCACTTCCTGCAGAAGCCCTTCTCGCTGAAAGTCCTCCTGGCCAAGATCCGCGAGGTCTTGGCCTGGGGCGCGGAAGACAACGAGCCTTGAGCACGCCCGAGCCGAAGGGATGCCCCTCGATGAGGTGCGCCACCCGCTCGGCCTCCTCAGCGCGAACCTCGACGACCGAATTGTGGGGGAAGATGGTGATCGCCCCGAAGGCTCGTGCCGGCATACCCGTAGCTTTGCGCAAAAGTCGCACCAGGGTGGCCAGGCTCAAGCCGTCGCGCCGCCCTACGTTGACCTGGACCTGCCGCCTACCGGGTTGGGCTGGCGAGGCGGAAGCCACGCGGTCTGCGGCCGAACGGGCGACCGGCGCAGCAGGACGGGGTTTCTTGGGGACCGGCACCTCCAACCCCGCCCCCAGGACTGCCTGGGCGGCGGGGTCTCCACCCAGAAGGGCACAGAGCGCGTCTGCCGGCTCCAGGTAGGCCAGCAGTTCCTCAGCCAGAAGGCGCAGCCCCGGATCGACTCCCTCTGCCAGGCGTCGACACACCGTCGCGTGGTAGGATTCGCGCAGCCGACGGCGCACATCCTCGGCCTGAGGCAGGGGACGTACCTGCAGCTCGACCTTGGCGGAAGCCAGAAGGCGCCGAAAGCGCAGCGCGTCCCGAGGAGCGACGAAGGTGACGGCCGTCCCGGAATCACCGGCGCGGCCGGTGCGCCCCACCCGGTGGATATAGACCTCGGCACTCTGCGGGACAGCCAGGTTGAAAACGTGGGTCACCCCGCGCACATCGATTCCCCGGGCCGCCACGTCGGTGGCCACCAGCAGCCGGAGTTGCCGGCGCCGGAAGGCGTTCAGGGTCCGGGTCCGTTCGGCCTGAGCCATGTCCCCATGCAAGGCGGCCGCCCGGAATCCATCGCCCCGCAGTCTTTCGGCCAGTTCTTCAGTCTCCGCGCGGGTATGGCAGAAAATTATCGCCAGCTCAGGATTCTCGACGTGCAGCACGTTGCTCAGGGCATCCGAACGGAACTCGCGGTGTACCTCGTAGGCCACGTGCCGGATCTCGACGGCGACAGAGAGACCGGTGCTGACCGCTACCGTCTCGGGATCGCGCAGGGTCTTGGCGGCCAGTGCCTGCATGTCGGGAGGTAGGGTGGCCGAGAAGAGCAGGGACTGACGCCCGGTGGGAAGGGCCTCCAACAAGCGGTCCACCTCGTCGGCAAAGCCCAGATCGAGGATCTCGTCCGCCTCATCCAGGACCAGAGTCCTACAGGTGCTCAGGTCCAAGGTGCCGCGTGAGAGGTGGTCGCAGAGCCTCCCCGGCGTGCCGACCACGATCCGGGCCCCGGCTCTCAAGTCCCGAAACTGCTCGGAATAGGCTCCTCCCCCGTAGAGCAGGGCCGGCCTGACACCCAGCCGACCCAGGGCAGTGGCCACCTGCATGGCCAGCTCACGGGTGGGCAGAACCACCAGGGCATCCACCGGGCCGGGTCCATCGGGCAATCCCTGCAGGATGGGGAGGCCAAAGGCCAGGGTCTTGCCAGTACCGGTGCGGGACTGGACCAACAGATCGCGGCCCGCCTGGACCAGAGGCCAACAGCGCTGTTGGACTTCGGTGGGAACGGTGATGCCCTGTTCGGCCAGCGCGGCCACGAGGCCGACGCGCAGTTCCCATTGAGAAAAAGGTACGGATTGCACGGGGGGAGTTCTCCATTCGGTTTGCATGCCGCCGCGACCGGAGGTTTGAGGAGGGCGAACACCAGGAGAAGGTCCCCCCCAAGTCGGGGGCCGTGAACTGCTCCCATCGTTCGAGGCACAATGCTAGCACCAGCGGGCCGACCTGTCCACATTCAGGGCGGGCCGGCGGGCCGGGACAGACAGACGAAGGGCCGGGACTTCTGCCCGGCCCTTCGTCTCGGGGTAATCCCTCGAGAGTGGGGAGATTTACGCGTTCCGGTTCATATCCTTCTTGCGCAACTCGATGACGGAAGGCCACCAGTCAAAGGTGCGAGCGGTCTTGCCGTTGCGGACGAAGGTACCGCGGAGGCTGTCGTGGTTCGTGCTGATGGAGGTGATCCCCAGCTCGTCCAGGCTCAGCAGTTCGCCGGCATCGATGATCGCGTTGCCATTGGCATCCTGCCAGACCTTCAGGCCCTGCAGTTCGCTGCCTTCCAGGTTGCCGTTGCCGTCCACGTCCAGGGCTTTGAGGGCCTCATAGCCGTTCGCGAAGCCGCCGAAGGTGCCGAAGAGGCAGGAACCGTCCACGCTGCCGTCAGCGTGCGAGCGAAGCAGCAGGCCGTCCTGGGGACCGACCCACTCGGTCAGGACCGGGAAGCCATTGGCGTTGAAGTCGAAGAGGGCGACCCGGGTCTTGTCAAAGCTGCTCTCATGCGGCTGCCACTTCCCGGCGGAAGCCTGCAGCTTTCCATCCCCATCCAGGTCCAGGACGATGGGGGATACGCTCCCGCGCTCGATGACCTCGTAGTAGTTGGTGGTGTGGATGTTGGTGGTGATGGTGTTGATGTAATCCTTGGTGTAGTGGTCCGTGATGGTGGTGTGCTGGTCGACGTGACCCTGGGCCACGTAGGCGCCCTCCAGGGCATCCGCATCACCGACCACGATATAGTCGGGAGACGAGTTGGTATCCCGCGTGGACGTGGTCTTCACGTAGGTCTCACCGACGTAGACCGGACCAGACTCGGAGCTCGAGGTGGAAGTACTGGACCATGAATTGTCAATGGCGTCCCCCCACAGGGCGTACCGTCCATTAGGCAAGGTCCCAAACGGCCCGAGACCCGTCTGCTGTACATACTCATAGGAGTCACGCCAGCCGGGACCGGGGTCGGCACCGCCATCAAGCCAGTTGAGCAGGGGGTTAATCAGGGAACCCAGCCCCTTCCCGTCTGCTCGGCCGCCCACCCATGTCTTGATGTGTCGTACGACCCCCCTGTCAATGGTGCTCGACGTGCGGTTCGTCACATGCTTGTCGACCACATTATCCGTGTAGCTTTTCTGTGTTGTGGTGGTAATGGACTTCGTGCCGCCCTCTGCACCGGTCACCCCAGCCAGCGCGGGAACAGCCAGGAACCCGACCAGGGCTACCGCGACTGCTGTTTTGAGGATCTTCACAACAGCCACCTCTCCTTCAGATGGTTTCCGGCACGGACCGGCCGGCTTTAACATAATGTTAGCGCCTCATGGCCCGGAGTGTGTTAATAAATATCCACAAAATGTTAAATTTTTGGACTTCTTTGCGTCGATGGCGCAACCCAAAGAGGAACCTCACGCTTTCAAGCCAAAGAAGGTGGCGGGAAAGGGGGGGGTGGCTATTTGAATCCCGCTCCAAGGAGGCACCATGAGAAAGTTCCTGCCTGGACTTCTGGTCCTGACCATCCTGTTGGGAGTCTTGGGAGGCCGGGCGGCCTTCGCTGAAGTATCGCACACCACTCCGCAGGCCCTGCGGAACCTGGGGTTGGATCCCGACCGTTTCCTCCTGGCCTCCTTCTCACCTGATGGCCGAAAAATCCTGGGGTCGGAGCGCGGCACGACCGAGGAGATCGCCAAGGGGATCGCGCACAAGGTCTTCATACTGTCGGTTCGCTCGGATGGTCAGATTACCCAGGCCAAGCGCTACGAGATCCCCGAAGCGATCGAACAGATATCCTTCACGCCGGATGGCCAGCAGGTCGTGATGATCGCCCGTTCGGGAGCAACCTGGCTGGTCCTGGATCTGCAGAGCGGCCAGATCCGGACCTTCCACGAACACGTTTCCGATCAGCCAGGATTCCGCGCCTCCCCCCTGATCCTCCGAATCGAGAGCGGCAGGTTGCTGGCCACGGGTTACTTCTACGATGAGAAGGACTTCGGAGGGCCCAACGCCCTGGCGGAGGTGGATCCCTCCCAGACCGGAATCGCCGCCTTCACGAAGACGGCCGAGGCCGGTTCGGTGCATAACAAGCTCAAGGACCTGGCCTTCTACTCCTACACGGCCGGAGACCGGGGTTTCTTCTGCAATCAGGAGGGCAAACAGCTCTTCCGCCTCTACCACTGGGTGGCCGGAAACGAGCCGGTCCAGTTCGACGAAGCTCAGCTCTTCACCGCCTATGATGGCGCGGGAGAGTACGCGGCCTACTCTGCGCGGCGCGCGGAGGGAGTCGAAGAACTGATCCTTTTCGATGCCTCGACGGGGAATCGGAAGGTCCTGGCCACCTCGGAGAGTCCCTTCCTCTACCTGACCTTGTCCAAGGATGGGGAACGGGTGGTGGTGACCCAGCTGGCTCAGCAGGACCGGGTCCTGTATTTTGTCGCCAGCCCGGGAACGGAAATGGAGCTCAAGCCCGTGCCGGGGCTGCCCAGAGCCCGCGCCGGGGCTCTCCGGATGACCTCGGATGGCAAGAAGTTCTGCCTTTTCAACAGCGAAGGCCTGCGGATAGTGGACATCCCCTAGCAGAGCCGACCCTTATGGTTTGAAGGCCCGGCTTCCAGCCGGGCCTTCAAACTTGTAAGCGATGAAAAGGCTCACCCTGTCCAGGCGTGAGGACTCAGTCGAAGAGCTTGCTGACCGAGAGGTTGAAGTAGTTGCGCCGGATGGTCTCACCCAGCAGCGGGGCCACCGAAAGGACGGTCAGATTCTTCAGCCTGCGTGCCTCCTCGGGAAGAGGCACGGTGTCGGTGATGACCAGTTCTTCGATGGGGGCGTTCTCGATGATGCGTGCGGCGTTCCCCGCCAGGATGGCGTGGGTGGCCGCCGCGTATACCTTCCGGGCCCCCCGTTCGATCAAGGTCTCGACGCCGCGGACCAGGGTGCCCCCGGTGGAAATCATATCATCCACCACCAGGGCGGTCCGCCCTTCAATCTCGCCCACCACTTCGATGACGTCGGCCTGGTCGGGTTCCGGCCGGCGTTTGAAGATGATGGCCAGGCGGGCTCCCAGGCGTTCGGCCAGACCACGGGCCCGGGCCACCCCACCGGCATCGGGTGAAACCACGACCAGGTCCGAGTTCACGATTCCTCGGGACTGGAAGTAATTGGCCAGGAGGGGCAGGGCCACCAGGTTGTCCACGGGGATGTCGAAGAATCCCTGGATGGCGGCAGCATGCAGGTCGATGGTGATCACCCGGTCGGCCCCGGCGGTGGTGATCAGGTTGGCCACCAGCTTGGCCGAGATGGGCTCGCGCCCCGAGGTCTTCTTCTCCTGCTTGGCATACCCGTAGTAGGGGATCACGGCGCAGATCGAGCGGGCCGAGGCCCGGGACAGGGCGTCCACCATGATCAGCAATTCCATGATCGAGTCGTTGACGTTGCCACAGGTGGGCTGGATCACGAAGACCTCCGCACCGCGGACATTTTCTTCGATCTTGACCCGGGTCTCGCCGTTGGAGAATCGGGTGACCAAGGCCTGACCCAGGGGAAGCCCCAGATGGCGCGCCACGGCCTCGGCCAAGCCAGGATTGGCCGTGCCCTTGAAGAGGACCAGGTTCTCACCTACCAGGGGTGGACGGGCGGCTTCCTCCATCAGCGGAGAGGGGAGTCCGCTCTTGAAGGCCTTGGTTAGCGAGGTGTCCCGCAACATGGCGCGTCCCCCCGGTGTGCTGAAGCTCGAACTGGAACGGTCGTTCATCAGGACTCCTCTCCCCGGTTGGGGGCCTGGCCGTCGGCGGAGTGGCAGGCTTCGTCGCGGCGGTGCATGGGACGGGCAGGGACCCCGGCCACCAAGGCTCCTGCAGGGACATCGCGTACCACCACCGAGCCGGCGCCGGTGGCGGCACCCGCTCCGATCCGGACAGGGGCCACCAGGCTGGTGTTGGAGCCGATGAAGGCACCTTCCCCGATGAGCGTTCGGTGTTTGGCGGTTCCGTCGTAATTGCAGGTGATGGTCCCGCAGCCGATATTGGCCCGGCTGCCCACCTCGGCGTCACCCACGTAAGACAGATGGGGTACCTTGGCACCGGCGCCGATCACCGAGTTCTTGATCTCCACGAAATCGCCCACGCGGGCTCCCGGCCCGATCCGGCTGTCGGGACGCAGGTAGGCGAAGGGGCCGACCGTGGCTTCGTCTTCGACTTCCGCCTGCAGAAGCACCGAGTGTTGGATGCGGACCCGGTTGCCGACCCGGCTGTCCACGACCCGCGTGTGGGGGCCCAGGACGCAGCCAGTTCCAATCACCGTCTGCCCGCTGAGCATGGTCCCCGGCAGGATCTCGGTATCCGGCCCGACCCGCACACCGGGTTCGACCCAGGTGCTGCCGGGGTCCAGGACGGTGACCCCATCCAACATCATCCGGTGAAGCATGCGGCGGTTCAGGACCAGCCCGGCCTGGGCCAGGTCGGCCCGGTTATTGACTCCCAGCGAACTCTCCAGGTCTGCCGTCTGCAGCGCGCCGACAGGCCGGCCGGCGGCGCTGGCCAGGGCCACCAGGTCGGTGAGGTAGATCTCGTTCTGGGCGTTCTGCGAACCGATCCGGGGCAGGAATTCGCGCAGCAGACCGACCTTGGCGCAGTAGGCGCCGAGGTTCACTTCCCTGAGGGCGTACTCCGCAGGGTCGCAGTCCCGGGCTTCGACGATCCTTTCGACGTGGCCGTCGGGCAGGCGCACGATCCGGCCGAAATCGCGAAGTTCGGGAGCATCGGCGGTCAAGATGGTCAGGTCATCCCCCGAGGCCAGGTGCGCCGCGTACAACTCCTGCAGGATCGCGCCCGTCAGCAACGGCATGTCCCCGTATAGGATCAAGACCCGACCCTCGAAGTCCTCCAAAGAGGGCAGGGCGGTCAAGACCGCGTGACCGGTCCCGCGTTGGAGGGTCTGTTCCGCGTAACGGTGGGCGGGCCCGCAGACCTGGCGGACCTGGTCCGCCTCGTGTCCGATCACCAGGACGGTCCGCTCCACCTGCACCTCCTGAAGAGCATCCAGGATGTAGAAGAGCATGGGACGCCCCAGCAACGGGTGCAGGACCTTGGCCCGCTCGGACTTCATGCGTGTTCCCTTGCCTGCAGCCAGGACTATGGAAGCGAGAGGTGTGGGTTCTTGAGAGGGCATCGGCCGTCCTCTGGGAACTCCTGACGTCCCCAGGGGATGTCCCGGAAACCGGGTGCCTGGGCCTGAGGACGGTCAGAATTGTGCGCTGGCCGTTTTCTACGCCGATCCCTGCGATCCTGCGCTGATGGCGCGCGCACGGGTCGCGGGACCCACCTCAGAAGAGCACGTGGGTGGTGGGCAGGGCCCGGCGGAGGTCCTGGATCTGCCCCGGAAGCAGCGGGTTCCCGGTCAGGTCCAGGACCTCCAGCCCCTGTAGCCGGGTCAGGGCCGGGGGGATTCTGGTAAGCCGGTTATCCCGCAGGTCGAGGATCTTCAAGGAACCCAGTGGGCTGAGGTCTTCGGGAAGTTCTTCCAGGAGGTTTCCCGCCAGGTTGAGTTCGCGCAGTTCGTTAAGGTGGAGGGCCGCGGCGGGAAAGGAACGGAAGCGGTTCTGGCTCAGGTCCAGGGCCCGCAGGCCGGTCAAGGCCTCGACACCGCCCAGTTCGGAGATCCGGTTGCCTGCCAGCGAGAGTTGGCGCAGCGTGGTCTTCTCGGCCAGTCCCGAGGGCAATCCGGTCAGGCCGTAGCCCGCCAGGTTCCGGATCAGGGGAGATAGACCCGTGCCCTGTCGACCTCTCAAGCCTTCCCCAGGGCCCAGGTAGGCCAGGATCGGCTCGGTGTACAGGGAAGGGACGGCTGCGATCCGGCTACGAATGCTCTGGGCCTCGGGAAGTTCCCGGATCTCCTGGGCGTGGTACTGGAAGTACATCTGGACGGGAAAGGTCACCCAGAGGTTCTGCTCGGTCTCGAAGAGCTTCAGGACGGCCTCGGTGGTCCGGGGCGACCCCTCCGACATCAGGGCTGTGGCCAGGAGGGCCTGACGGCGCACGACGTTGTCCTTCTCGGACTGGAAGCAGGCCACCGCGAAGTCCTGCAGGTCCTGGCTGAGTTCTGCCCCCAGCGTCTCGGGGCTCTCCGATCCGACCACACCCAAGAGGGCCAGGGAGGGGAGTTTGGGGCGTCGGGGGTAGTCGGCCATGAGCTGCCGGCCGAGGTGGGGAACCGCGTCGGCGGGCACGCCCAGGGCGCCCCAGATGGCCATTCGTTGCTCGGAGGTCACCGGGGCGCTGGTGCGGTCATCCAGGGTCCGGAAGTAATCCACCTTCTGCCGCGCGCGGTCCAGGATCTTCAGGAGCCCCGCCTGGTTGCCGACCTGGATCCGCGGCAGGTCCAGGGAGGCGTCGAAGTCCCCGAGAAGCGGGAGTTCGCCGACGCCGACCGAGGCGGGGGAGTCGGTCGGAGAGGAACCCGTCGAGGCGATTATGACCTTGCGCGCGGCTCCTTCCCAGAGGACCCGGGCGCCCAGGGCTTCGGCCACGAAACGCAGGGGGACCACGGTCCGTCCGCCCACCACCGAGGCGGGCACATCCAGGTCCACCGCGCGCCCGTCGACCGTGGCGGTTCGGGAACCCAGTGGGAGGACCATCTGGGACTTCTGCGAGCGGGCTCGCACGGTGCGGCTGGCCGCTTCCCACTGGACCTCAGCGCCCAGAGCCTCGAAGATTCCCCGCAGGGGGACCAGCACGCGGCCGTCCTGCATCAGCGGGGGTTGGTCGAAAGTCAACTCGCGCCCGTCCACGGTGACGGAGATGTCGGAGGCGGCCAGGGCGCCAGCCGTCAGGAGGGCGGTCAAGGTCAGGGTCATCCAGGCTCGGAGTCGATGCATCGCGGAAATCCTCCTGCCGATGGAATCCTCCCGGGGTTGAAGGGTTTCGCCCCCCCGGAAGATGGGTCGGGTCGGGCCGGGTCGAAAGCCTCCGTGAATTCGACATGAGGTGAACGACTTGCCTTCTCGCCCTGGTCTCCGCACCGCCCTGATCCCTTGTGCCGGACTGGGAACCCGGTTGCTGCCCCTGACCCGTGTGTTGCCCAAGGAACTCCTGCCCTATCGAGGCCTGCCCATGATCCAGCACGTCCTCCAGGAAATGGCCCGGGGAGGGATCCGACGCGTGGTCCTGGTGATCCGACCGGACAAGGATCTGCTCTATCGGCATCTGCACGAACCTTACGCCCACTCGGATCGGGCGCAGTGCCCCGAAACGGTGCCCGAGGGCATGGAACTGGTCTTCGTCCGCCAAGCCCGGCCCGAGGGTCTGGCTGGAGCCCTGCTGGCGGCGCGTCCCGTGCTTGCAGAGCGCTTCCTGCTGGTCTTCCCGGACCAGTTGCTGCGGGGAACTCCGGGGGCGGCCAGCCAACTGCTGAGCCGGGAGGACGGCTGCGGCAGCTTTTCAGCCCTGGTGAGGATTCCCCCGGAAGAACTGGGCTACTTCCAGGGGGCACGGGGGATGCTCCTCCAAGGGCAGGGTCCAGTCTTCGAGGTCGGGGGCGTGCTGGCAGAGGAGGACAGCCTGCCTGGTGCTCCCGGCCAGGTGCGTGCCTTCGGTCGCACCGTGCTGGACCCGAGCTTCCTGGAACTCCTGGGGGCTGATCCGACCGATGCGGCCTTCGGAAGGGCCATGGAGGCCCATCTGCGCCAGGGCCGACATCGCGCCCTGCTCCTGGAGGGGTCCCCGGTCGACCTGGGAACCATGGAGGGCTATCGCTACTACACCGGGGAACGCGGTTGAATACCCAAGAATGTTCCCTGGCCAGGGACCGACCGGATCGGGACGAAGAACTTCCCGGAGCCTTGCATCCCTCGCAGTGAACCGGAGGCACCATGTTCAAGAATGTGCTCTGTCCCGTCGATGGCTCGGCGGAATCCCTGGAAGCAGCCCGGGTCGCCCTGGACCTGACGCGCAAGTACGGTGGCAGGCTCCGCCTGCTCCACGTGGTCCCGATTTACCTGATCGACCTGCTCTCCAACCGGGTCTCGATGAGCGAGGTGGATCTGCTCCCCCGCGAGGTGGAGAAGCGCCTGGCCACCGAGGGCCGCGGGTTCCTCGACAAAATCCTCACCGAACTGGGTCCGGCCGAGGAGGTGACCTGCCAGTTGCTGGAAGGCGCCCCCGGAGAGGTGATCTGCACCGCGGCAGAGGACTCCGACCTCGTGGTCATGGGCAGCCGGGGACGCGGGAGACTTTCGGGACTCCTGCTGGGCAGCGTCAGCCAGTACGTCCTCTCCCATTGCGGCAGGCCCGTGCTGATCCTGCCCCGTTCCTCCACTTCTTCCTGAGGCCTTACCCCGAGAGGCCCTCAGATCGGGAGATGGTCGGTCTGGTCGCGGGGAGGACTCCCTCCACCGGGCGCCCACTCTTCCAGCCAGGACCGGACGCGGGCTTGTAGATCCTCGCGCCCGGCCAGCCCCAGGATCTGGGCCGCTCGGCGGGCCACGGTGATCGCTGGGGCCCAGTCGCCACCCTGGTCCATCAACGAGGCCAGGTTGGCCAGGGCCACGCCCACGACCTCCTGGTCTTCCGCGGCCCGCCCCAGATCGAAGCACTCCTCCAGGAGCTTGCGGGTCTCGGCGGTCTTGCCTCGGGCCAGCAGGGACGCAGCAGCGTTGACCCGAGCCCTCAAAAGGGCCCGCGAATCCCCTTCCTCCTGCAGGATGGTCTGAGCTGACCGATGCATGCGGGAGGCCCGGGCGTGCTGAGCCTGAAGGTGGCCGAGCAGACCAAGGTTGGACAAGACCCTGGCCTCGACGGTCCGATCCTCGATCGCCACGGCATACTCCAAGGCCTTGCGCAGATGCGTCTCGGCCGCCTCCTGGTCCCCCAGGTCCTGGTCCAGAAGTCCCCGAGCCCACCATCCGCAGGCCAGTTCCCTGGCTTCCTGGGTCTCTTCGGAGGCTTCCAGGGAGGAATCCAGGCTCTCCGCGGCGCCGGAGAGGTCTCCAGCCCGACGGCGGACCATGGCCTCCAGGCGAAGACAGCGAGCCAGACCGCGCCGAGCCAGCATCCGCTCGCGAAGGTGTCGGCACGAGGTCAGCAAGGTTTCGGCTTCCTGCAGTCTACCGGCCCGGAAGTGCAGGATCCCCAGGTTCTGGAGAGCCAGCGCCTCGAGCTCATGGTCGCCGACCTCCCGGGCGTAGTTCCGGGCTTCCTGGAAGGCCTTCTCGGCCTCCTGGGGCCGCTCCAGTCGAGAAAGAACGGCTCCCAGGGAATTCAGGGCCAGCGCCTGACCCTGGCGATCGGCCGCCCGACGCAGCCTCTCCAGGGCCGACCGGAACCCCTGGTGGGCTTCCTCCCAGCCCCCTCGTCCTACCGCCTGCCAGGCAAGCCCCAGTATTTCGCGCCCGCCCCCCCCGGGTTCGCCGCGTGATACTCCCTCCAACAGCAGCTCCCAGAGGGTTTCCAACAGGCCATCTTCACCCAGGGCGCGGTTTCGCCAGGCCTTCCAGTCCAGTTCCCGGGACTGGGCACAGGATCGGCGAGCCGCGTTGGTGACCAGGATCTGCCCGGGATTGGCCAGGCCCGCGACCTTGAGCGTCTTGTCCAAGTCGGGGCCGGAGTAGTCCCCCTGCGCGAAGCCGTGCTGGGGATCCTGGACGGTGTGCGCTACGCTCCGCAGATTCTGTCCCAGGGGGGAGCGCGCGGTGGCCTTCTGGATCTCCAGGCTGCAGTCCAAGGCCCTCCGGGCCGAGGGGAAGACCGCCAGGAATCCGATTCTTCCTTTCCGGAGACTCCTTCCACCGTGCTCGGCACAGACGCCTTCCAAAGCCTCTATCAGCACCTTCTGGCGACGGGTGGACAATTCCGGTGCCTCGGGGGCAGGTTCCAGATAGAGCATGGTCAGGTGGCCATCCGGCCAGGAGGTGGACGTCATGGCTGGACCTCCCGGGGGGGAGTGGTTGGTTCAGTGTCGGGGACCAATCCCGGCCACGTCCCATCTGCCCAGGCCACGGCTTCGCCGGTCGAATCCGACGGCAGCGGAGTCGCGCCCCCCCCGCCCAGCAAGGTCTGGAAGTCCAGTTCCTCAGGCAGATCGCCAGGCAGGTCGCCCGGCTCCTTGGGGACCGGTTTCGAGGTTCCCGAAGTCTCCCGATCCAGGGTTTCCAGCTCCTGCTCGGGGTCTGGAGAGGAGGGAGCCTTGGGGAGCAGGGGTTCGAGCAGGAGTTCTTCCAGGGTCCCGGAGGGGCGGGTTTCGATCAGGTCGCTGGAGAGCGAACCCTGGCGCGCCTGTATCCGGGCCAGGGCCAGACGGGCCGCGGCCTGAACGGCCGGCTCGAAATCCTGCGCGGCTCGGGTCAGGGCACGCTCCACCCGCGGGGCATCGTTGCCCAGGACGGGAAAATCCGCCAGGGCCAGGGCCGCGGCGCAACGAGCCTCGATACTGCGGGCACGATACCGGCTGAAACGTCGCGACAGGCAACGCAGCAGGGCCTGGAGGCCATCGCGTTCCTGCAACTGGCCCAAGGTGGTACAGGCCCGGGCCTGGAGGCGCGGGTCGGGCTCCGCGAAAAAGGGAGCCTTCGAGCGACAGAACTGCAAGACCCTGGGCAGGAGTTTCCGGAACTGGTTATCGCCCACGGCAGCCAGGCAGTCCAGCAGGACCTCGACCGGTGCGTTCTTCCGGGCCAGAAGCCGGGCCAGCTCCGTCTGCAAGGCCTCAGGGTCGCGCTTCTCCAAAGTCCGCATGGCTACTTGACGGACCTGACGAGAAGAGTGGGAGAGAAAGGCCACCATGGTCTCTCCCACGGCGGGAGCCTCGAAGTTCTCCAGGCAGGCCAAGAAGCGGGAACGCTCCTCATCCGAGGAAGTGCGGTGCACGGCGGAAAGGAGGCGGGGAACCACCTCGTCGTCCAGACGCTGCAGGAGGTACAGGGCTATCTTGCGCGCTCGGGCGTCGGGGCTTCGGGCCAGCAGCTGCGTGAGGGGCTGGATCGATTCCTCTCCTTTATCGAGGAAGGCCTTGGCTGCCGCCGTGACCTTGATCCGGTTGCCCGACTCCAGGTCGGTGACCAGCACGTCCCAATCTTCAGAGAGTTTCTCGAGGAAGGAGAGGTCCAGATACCTGGACATCTCCTCATACCATGCGGCGACCTCCTCCCGGGCGGCCATGAGACTGGCCAGCTCGGCCACCGGGACTTCGGCCGTCTGACCATCGGCGGCTCCGGGGGTCAGGTCGGCCGAGGGGTCCCCCTCCTCCTGAGAGCGGGGAGGTCGCACCAGAACCAGGCCGTCATCGGTGACGCGGCGCATCAGGACATCCCGCTCTCCCACTTCAACGAAGAGCCGGTCATTGGGGATCACGTGGCTGACGCCGCGCTCGCTCAGCATGGCTGCCATGCCGGCCTGGGCTTTGAGTTCATCCGGCGAGAGGGCCAGGGCTTCGGTCAGGGCCCGCAGCTCCGAGAGGTTCACACCCTGAACGAAAGAGAGGGATTGCAGGTTCCAGGAGGGGCCCAGATCCAACCTCCCGATGCGACGCGCGGAGGCGTCCGGAGGACGGCCGTTGACGATCAGGACTCCTCGAGCCTCGCTGAGATCCAGTCGGGGGCGAGTGCGATGGAACTGTGCCAGGAGGCGCAGCAATTCGGTCTGGATGCCTCCTACCTGGGGGTGCTCGACGCCGTAGAAGCGAACTCCCTTGACCAGCATCCTCAAGAGGCGGACGATCTCCATGACCTGTGCCCATTCGGCAGGTGAGAACGGATGAT
>JAAZKF010000143.1 GCA_012799975.1 Burkholderiales bacterium | reverse complement strand
GACCTGTCCGAGGATCGAGCTGGCCTGGCCGGCGGGCTGGTGCTGTTGGAGGGGTCTCCGGCAGCACTGGAACGGAGCTCAAGGCTGGTTCTGGCCCTGGGAGGTCTGCCCCGGGCTGCCGGCCGCCTGCAGTGCCTGCAGGCCCTGGCCGCCCGGGTTCTGCTCCGCTGTGGGCAGTCCGCTCGGGCTTCGCGCCTGTGGTCGGAGGCGGGTCTGGAGGCAGGTGCTCTGTTCCCCGTACCTCGGCCGACGGAGGCTGTCGGCGACCCGGAATCCGGGGTTTGCCGGCTCTGGCCCGGGGAAGGCCATCAGGTCGTGTCCTGCGAAGATTCACGAGCGGTGGTCCGACTCTTGCAGGAGCTGGACCCTCAGGCCGCTCTACTCCTGGAAGAAATCGAGGAGGAATCTTGAGCAACGCCCATCCCGTCGCGCTGGTGACGGACTGGCGGGGAACCGCCGGGCCGGCCATCTGCTTCGCCCTGGCCCAGGCCGGATTCGCCTTGTTGATCAATGGCCCTGAAGACGAGATCTTCGCCTTGCAGTCGGTGGATACCCCGGCCCGGATCCTGGCGCTGCCCTTTGATGTCGTAGACGAGCAGGCTGTGGTGGGGGCCCTGGGGGCAGGCCTGGAGATAATGGGCCGCCTGGATGTGCTGGTCAACAACATCTTTGCCTGGAATGACGCGGCCTTGCCGGAGATCACCGACGAGATGTGGGATGAGGTCCTCAAGATTGGCCTGAAGGGCACCTTCTACTGCAGCCGCGCCGCTGCCCGGGTTATGCAGGCCCAGGAATACGGCAAGATCATCCAGGTCACCAGCACCTCGGCCCTGACGGGCATGCACACCCAATATGCGGCCAGCTGCGCGGCCGTTCATTCCCTGACCCGATCCTTGGCTCGTGAACTGGCCCCCCACGTCCGGGTCAATACGATTGCCACCGGGCTGATGGATGAGCCGTGGGTGGACGAGGGCGGGCCGGAATTGCGCGAGGTACTGACCCGCGACATCCCGCTCAAACGCCTGTGTCGCAGCGAGGACGTGGCGGAGGCCGTCAGCTATCTGGCCGCCGGGGGGGACTTCCTGACCGGCCAGATGCTGGTCCTGGATGGCGGCGAGACAATGCGCTGAACCCGTGCCCCCGGGCCTTTGAGGGAAGAAGTCGCGGATGCACGCTCGAAGTGAGGCCGGCCGGGAATGACCGACTCCCGACCCGGGCATCCCCCGGAGAACAGCCTCATCCGGCCAGGGTGGCGAGGATCTCCTCTGCGGAGACAGCTCCTTCTCGGATCACCTGGGCGGGGGAGCTGGTGACGTCCACCAGGGTCGACTTCTCGGCAGGGGTGATGTCTCCGTCTTCTATAAGCAGATCCAGCGAACGGCCGAAGTTCTTCTTGACCTGGGCCAACGAGTGGGCGCCATGCTTGGCCGCCAGGTTGGCCGATGAAACCAGCAGCGGCCTGCCGAAAGAACGGACCACGGTCAGGCAGACGGGGTCTGCGGGGACGCGCACCCCCAGCCACCCCTTGGCCTTGGTCAGCGGCTTGCGGACCTTGGGGTGCAGCTCTTGGCTGGCGGCGAAAAGCAGTGTGACCGGTCCCGGCCAGAATGCTCGCATCAGCTTGCGGGCCTCCGGGCTGACCTTCTCGGCGACCTTCTCAGCCCAACGCGCGTCGGGCAGGAAGACCAGCGCGGGTGCGTGGCCGATGCGGCGCTTGGCCTGGAGCATGGCGGTGATGGCCTCGGGTGAACCCAGGTCGGCTACCAGTTTGTAGCCGCTGGGGGCCGGATGACAGACCAGACCGCCCTTTTTCAGGACTTCGACGACCTCTTTGAGCAGGGTCGGGTTGGAGTCCATCTCACGCAACGGGATTGTCTTCATGCCACCTCCCAGATCTTCGTGCCTGCTGGTATATGCTACAGCGAAGGCCGGGTCCCTCTCCCCCTGAATTCGGAATTCATCTAGGAGGGGTGCAGCGGTCCGGATTGCTGTGGCGGGGGGGCCGGAAAGCCCTTGGCGCAGGACTCGCCCACGGCCCCGCGAAACGCCAGCGCCATCCCATGACCCGTCTCCGCCGGCCTCCAGTCAGGCCTCTTTCCGTGACCTTCCCCGTCGGAAGACTGCTGCTCACCCTCCTGTGGATGCTGGGCTGGTGCGCTGCGCTCTGCGCGCCGGCGCGGGCCGGGGTCGAGACCTGGGAGGCCGGTGGCCTGCGTCTGGTCGGCTCGGAGGACTGGCTCTCGGGCTTGGACCCCCGGGACTGTGGGGTGGTGTGGAGTCGGCCCCTGCGCGGGGCGGGCGAGATGTCGCTGCTGCCCGGCAACGATGAAGTCTGGCTGGCGGTGGGGCTGGATCGTCTGGAGGCTTTCGAACCCGCAACCGGTCGGCTGCGCTGGCGCCTGGAAGACTTGGACCTGGCTTGGGGGCCCGAGGTCATGGGCCCGGGCGTCTTGCTGGCCGAGCGAGGCCGGGATGGTTTGAACCTGGTCTGTCGGGATCTGGCCGACGGGAAGGCGGTGTGGCAAGAGCCGTTGGGCATGGACCTGGTCTCGGCCCGGGACTGGGAGGGGGACCTGCTGTTGCGTCTTGAATCTTTCCCCCCCACGCCTGCGACGTCGAAGTATCTGCGTGTTTCCTCGCCATCTCCTGCTGCTTCTCCCGGACCCGAGCGCCTGGCGCTGCTATCCGGTCAGGATGGATCCCTGCGTTGGGCTGTCGCTTTGGGAGGGAGCCCCGCCGCCGGACCCTGGATCTTCGGTCCGTTAGCCTTGACCGAGCAGGTCGGCCCCAAGGGAAGCCGCCTGGTGGCTTGGAACCGTCACTCCGCCAGGCCGGTCTGGACCCTCCAATTGGAGGGGACTCTGGCTCGGGAACCCCAGCCGCTGGGTGAAGCCCTGCTTCTGGAGGTCGCGGCCCCCGGGGAGGTCCGCATGGCCCGGCTGGAACCGGCCTCCGGCCGGCTCACCTGGGAGTCGCGGATTGCCGGGACACCGGCGCTGCCGCCCGTCCTCCAGGACGGTCGGCTCCACCTCTTCAGCCTTGAACCCGATCCCCGGGCCCCTTCGGAAGAACCCCGCCTGAGGACCCGCTGGCTCACCCTCCGCTTCGAGGATGGGTTCCCCTTGGGTATGCCGGTCTTCCTGGCCGGGGCTCCGGCCCAGGTCCTGCAAACCTCCGTGGACCTGCTGCTCCTGCAGAAGGAGACCTCCCGCGAGGTGGACCTGGATTCGCGTGGGCGGGTGGTCCGGGACCTTAAAGAGGACCGCCCCATCTTCCGTCCCGTCGAGGGCCATCGCCTGTATGCCCTGCGGGGAAACAGCGCCGTTCCGCTGGCGGGAAATCCTCGGGACGCGCTGTTGGAGAATCCGGCCCTGGCAGCTCCCGCTGAGCTGGCCTGCGAAGTGCTGCTGTACGCCACCCGGCGCCTCCCCGAACAGAAGCCGGGACAGAGCCTTCGACAGGACTTCCGGCACCCCGAGGAACCCCTGGTGCTGCACGCTTTCGACCCCGCTACGGAGCGCGAGTGCTGGACCTTCACCGGCCGACTGGAACCCGGCTGGACCTGTCTGGAGGGCGCCCTCTACGTAACCGAAGCCGAGCGCAGCCCCTGGTCAGGTCAACCCGTCAGCCGCCTGGTGGCCCTGGACCCGGCCAGCGGGACCGAGCGCTGGCGTTCACCGGAACTCCCGGGTCTGGCCGCTGGGCTGGAGGTGCTGCCCTCGGGCCTCTTCCTCCTGACCAGCCGGGATGTGGCCTGCCTGCTGGATCCCGGGACCGGGGACCTGCGCGCCTCTCGAGATCTGGTGCCGATGTTGAACTGGGTCAAGTGGAACAACCTGGTCGGGGTGCTGCTTCTGTCGGGCTGCATCGCCTGGTTTCTGTTCCGGGCCCGTCGGAAGGCTCTCTTCATTCGCCCCATTGCCGGGCTGGCCGCCCTGGACGAGGCCGTGGGGCGCGCCACCGAGATGGGCAGGCCCGTCCTGTACGTGCCCGGACTGGCCGACGTGGACGATATCCAGACCCTGGCCTCCTTGTCCATCCTGGGGCACGTGGCTCGGCGCACGGCCGAGTATGATACGCCCATCCTTGTGCCCAACTCGCGCTCGGTGGTCATGTCCATGGCCCAGGAGGTGGTGGCCGAGGCCTATACCGCGGCGGGAAGGCCGGAGTCCTTCCAGCTCGATGACATCTGCTACCTCTCCGACGAGCAGTTCGGCTTCGCCGCCGGGGTCAGCGGCATGATGCTGCGCGAGCGCCCGGCCGCAAACTTCCTGATGGGGACCTTCTTCGCCGAGGCCCTGATCCTAGCCGAGACCGGAAATGCCACCGGGGCCATCCAGATCGCCGGCTCGGCCTCGGCCTCGCAGTTGCCCTTCTTCGTGGCGGCCTGCGACTACACGCTGATCGGCGAGGAACTGTACGCCGCCTCGGCCTGGCTTTCCAGGGATCCCATGCAGGTGGGCAGCCTCAAGGGCCAGGACGCCGCCAAGGCCGCCATCATGGTCTCCATCCTGGCTGGCGCGGTCCTGCTCAGCCTGGGCCTGACCTGGATCAAGGAGTTGCTGCAGACCTCATGAAGCGCGAGATCCCGCTCTTGATCACCCTGGTGGCCGGGCTGGTAATGATCCTCCAGTTCTACGCCACGCCCCTGGCCTGGCTGGGCGACCTCTTCAACGACTTCTACAACATCATCCTGACCTTCGCCTATGTGCTCGGAGCGGCCAGCCTGCTGATGGTCAACGGGCACAAGATCCAGCGCCAGGTGCCGGGCTGGGGATATAATCTGGTCCTGCTGGTCTCGCTCCTCGTCACGCTTTTCCTGGGCCTCTTCCTTAGGCCAGCCGGGCACCTGCCCATCGACGAGGGAACCGCCTTCGACTGGCTCTTCAACCACGTCTTCACTCCCCTCTCGGCGGCGACCTACAGCCTGCTGGCCTTCTTCATCGCCTCGGCCTCCTTCCGGGCCTTCAAGGCCCGCTCCCTCGAATCCACACTGCTCCTGGGCACGGCCTTCCTGGTGATGCTCTTCCGGGTACCCCTGGGCGAGGCCCTCTGGAATAATCTGCCCTTCCTGGGACGCTACGATATCGGGGTGATCATCGAGGACTGGATCATGGGTGGCTTCAACGCCGCCGGGCAGAGGGCCATCATGCTGGGAGCCTCGGTGGGTCTGATCTCGGTCTCCCTGAAGATCCTGTTGGGGATCGAACGCTCCTATCTGGGAGGGACCGAGTGATGTGGCGTCGTCTGGTCGACTTGGATCGGCGTTGGATCTTCCTGATCGTGGGCCTGGCCGTGGTGGTCCCCCTGCTCTGCCCCCTGCGCCTGCCCATCGAACCCTCGGCGCCCACCCGAGGGGTATATGCCGCTATTGAGGCCCTGCCACCCGGGGCCCTGGTGTGCATGTCCTTTGACTACGGACCCGGCACCAAGGTGGAGTGCCACCCCATGGCCCTGGCGGCCTTGCGCCACGCCTTCCGGAAGGATCTCAAGGTGGTCGCCATCGCCTTGTGGCCCGAGGGGGCGCTCTTCGCCCGCGAAGCCTTGCGTCAGGTGGGAGCCGAGATGGATCGGGTCGAGGGCGTCGACTATGTAAATCTGGGCTACAAGAGCGGAGGAGAGGTGGTCCTGCGGGGCATCGCAGACGATTTCCGCAACATCTACTCCACCGACCTCTCGGGGCGCAGGGTGGACGAGCTCCCCCTGATGAATCGGGTCCGGGGCTGGAAGAGCTTCGACCTGGTTTGTGACTGGTCGATGGGCAACCCCGGATTCCTGCAGTACGTGCGGGTTGTGGCCACCCAGTACGGTCGCCCCCTGGTCGCCGGAGTCACCGCCGTGACCGCTCCCGAGGCCTACCCCTTCCTGGATTCCGGCCAGGTCCAGGGCCTCTTGAGCGGCCTGCGCGGGGCGGCAGAGTATGAGGTCATGGTGGGACACCCCGGAACCGCCACCCGTGGCATGGATGCTCAGTCGGTGGTCCACTTCGTGATCGCCGGCTTCATCGTGGTGGCCAACCTGCTCTACTTCGCCGAGCGCCGCGAGCACAAGCGCCGTCAGGAGCGCAGCCGATGAGCGAGACCTTGTCCTTCTCCCAGGTGCTGGGCTGGTGGGTGGGTGGATTCCTGACGCTTTGCGTCTTCAGTTTCCTCTACAAGGACAACGTCTTCTACAAGCTGGCCGAGCACATCTTCGTAGGGGTCTCGGCCGGTTACTGGATGTGCATCGGCTTCTGGCAGGTCCTGTATCCGAACCTCTGGGGCAAGCTTCAGGCAGGAGACTGGCGCTACGCGATGGCCGCGATTCTGGGCCTGATGCTGGTGGCCAGGCTGGTGCCCCGGATCTCCTGGGTGGGTCGCTGGCCCCTGGCCTTCATGGTCGGCATCTTCGCTGGCTTCAACATCGTGTATACGATGCAGGCGCAGGTTCTCAAACAGGTGGAGGCCACCCTGGTGCCGCTTTGGGGGAATCCCGACCTGGCCACCACCGTCCTGAACTGGATCATGGTGCTGGGTGTGTTGACCGGGTTGATGTATTTCTATTTCTCGGTCGAGCACAAGGGCCCCATCTTCGGCACTGCTGCCCGGATCGGCATCGGGGTCCTGATGATCGCCTTCGGAGCGGCCTTCGGCTATACCGTCATGGCCCGGGTCTCTCTTCTGATCGGGCGGGTGATGTATCTGCAGGAAGTCTGGGGCAGGACCTTGGAGTATTTCCGGGGATGAGACGGGTCCTGCACTTCCACCCGGCGGCGCGCCGACCGTTCCTGGCGGTGCTGGTCCTCATGGGGGTGGGTTTCGTGGGGGGGGGAGCCTGGGCATTCCTGCCCCGGCCGGACGTGGTCCTGCCCCTGGTCGGGCTGATGTTGCTCTGGATCCTGCCCTTCCTGGCTCCGACCGAGTATCGCTTTGACGACGAGGGGGTCGAGGTGGTTCTGGCCGGAATCCGCAGACGCTTCCCCTGGGGCCGTTTCCGCGCCTTTCAGGTGCAGCGTTCGGGCCTGTTGCTGCTTCCTGGGGCCGGGGGGCGCTGGCGGCTCTGGGACACTTCGGTCTTCCTGCCCATGGATGTCGAGTTGCAGGCTCAGGCCCTGCCGCTGATGGAGGGGAGGCTTCCCCGGATATGAACCTGTCCCGGATGTGGTCGCTGGCCCCCGAGCCCCTGGCCCCTGAACAGGAGGAACGCCTGGAGGCACTGATCCAGCGGGTGGCGGGCGAGGTGGTGCGTCGACATCTGGCCAGCCCGGCCCTGGTGCTGCTGGAAACCGGCAAACCCCTCTCTTTGCTGGGCAACCAGACCCTGGTCTTCCTGGAGCCCATGGTGCGCGCCTTCCTGTCGGTTCCGGATTACGACCTCCTCCTCAAGCTGCTGGAGAACCGCTCACGCGTCGAACGCCTGATGGAGGTGATCGAGGAACAAGAGGAAGCGAGGCTGGAGAGAAGGACCCCGGGCGAGGAAGAGGCAGGTACCCACCATGAATCTGTGGGAATATGCCCACCGGTCAGGGGAGAAAAGGTTTGCCGGCCGGGGCCCTCGCGGTTCAACGGGCCACTTCCAGCAGATAACCCTTGACCTCTTCCTGCTCGGATTCGGTCAGGTGCGTCGGAGCGAGCAGGGAGGGGAGGAGTTCGATCCTCTTCTGGACCTCGTTCCGGATCTGCTGGAAGTGGCCCAGCTTTGGATAGGCGTGGAGTCGGGTAATCCGAAGATTCTGGACACGCCGGGTCACTTCAGGACTGGGGGTCGCTCCACGAAGGGTCCAGGAAAGCCCCTGGAACAAGCAGGCAGTCAGGCTGAGCAGGGTTCGCGGGTCCTTCTCGCTCTTCTCCAGGCGGTCCAGTGCGAAGCTGCACAGACTCAGCGCCTCTTCAGGATTCACCCGGTATTCCGGAGGCTGGCCCGGGCTGTTCAGGCGGGCCAGGGCCCAGCAGGCCTTTTCGCGGAGGGCTAGGATATGGGCCTTGGAATTCCCGCGCAGAAACTCGAGGACCTTGGGGGTCGGCCTGCAACACTTCCCCATGGCGTTCAGGAAGGACTGAGCCAAGCCCTGGTTGGGCAGGTCGCTGAAACCCTCCATCAGAAGTTCCTCCCATCCCTCCCACAGAAGGCGTCCGGGAATTTCTGCCAGGGGAGTCAGCACCTTGTTGGGGGTCTCCTGGAAGCCGAACAGGTAGCGCCCCTTGACCCAGCTCATGAACAGGCTTTCGGCTGTGGAGTCTGCTGTCTCAACCTCGAAGATGGC
The DNA here is from genome assembly GCA_012799975.1 of Burkholderiales bacterium. Classification (GTDB taxonomy): domain Bacteria; phylum Vulcanimicrobiota; class Xenobia; order Xenobiales; family Xenobiaceae; genus Xenobium. The sequence goes on along the minus strand of JAAZKF010000143.1, from coordinate 7,198 downwards.
CGGCAGGACGCATAGGGCGACGTGGAGTTGGCTGGAAGCCCGGTGTCCGCTTCCGGAGAGCCAGGACAGCAGGTTCCCCGCCAGTTCCAGGCGATTGGAGGCGGTAGCCGACGCGGCAACCAGTTGGCGAAGGCGGGTCTGAATCTTCCCGTCGTTGGGAAACCTGGACAGGGAACCCGCCACGGCGCGTAAAGAACCGAAATCCACCGGGGGGCCTTCGGCAGGTCGGAATCCGCGGGTTCGCCCGATATTCGGCAACAGATGCAGAAGCCCGCTGCTTGTAGAAACGGGCGCCGGCATGGCCCCTCCAGGCAAGGGGACAGGCTTGGGTTCAGGACCTGGGGAAATCTCGCATTCCCGTACCTCCAACTGGAAGCGTGCGGACGAGCGCGGGTCTTGCAGGGTCAGGACCAGTCGTTCTTCAAAGCTGAGGTCGACATGGAGGTTGACCTCACTTCCAGGGGCCAGCCCGGCCTCTTGGAGTTTGGCCAGTTCCACCCTGCGGAATCTCTGCAGGGAGGTGTTGTGGCCAGGTCGGTTGCCCATTCCGACCCAGATGCGGAAGAGCAATTCCCCCCGCTCGGCTGCAGGCAGCCGCATACCTTGGATGGTAGTGCAATGGGGAAAGGACTGCCCTTGGGCGACCAGGCGTCGCAGGATGGGGCGCCCCTCTTCCTGGACCTCCAGCGAGATATGCGTCGGATTGACCCGGATGGCCCGCTTCCCCTGGGCGCCTGCCGCGAAGAGGGCTGCACCCCGACCGACGGCGTGGTCGGGATGGCCATGAGGCAGAAGCGGGACGCTTCCGAAGAGGGCTTTGAGGCGCTCACGCACCAGGGGGAAGAGGGTCATCCCTCCGTTCAGCAGCACACCATCCAGGTGTGGGACATGCCCCAGGTTCTGGTGTGCCTTGAGCAGCAGTTCCAGGACAGGCACCACGAAGGTGTTCAACCGATCAGTGAAGGGAGGAGCGTCGAAGGCCGTGCTCGGATCCATGTGCTGGATATCCTCCAGGCTCAGGTCCGGGCATAACACAGGTTCCAGGATGCGGCGGATCGTCTCCACATCCATGGGGACGCGCACGGGAAGTCGACCCTCCAACAGCTGGGTTTGGAAAGGCAGTTTGAGGTTCTCCCGATTCGGCGATGCGGTGTACTGCGAACCCCACATCTTCTTGAACTTCTCGGCGTACAGGCGCAGTTCGACCCGGGCACGTTCGCGGTCTTCCTCCTGCAGGCGACGTATTTCGGGGTGATACTCCAGCAGGTAGCCTGCGAACAGGTCGTCGACCAGGTCTCCTCCTACCCGCGTCCTGGAACCGACCGCCAGGTCGCGGATATCGTAGCGTCGTCGTTCCGGGTTCCAGCAGACTTCGTGGAGGGAGACATCCAGGGTGCCTCCTCCCAGGTCATAGACCACCAGGTTCGTAGGTCGGGACAGATCCAGGTCCAACGCGATGTCGCCGGCCTGGGCTCTCTGGAGGAAATCGTAGAGGGCTGCGTGTGGCTCGGGCAGCAGGACGACCTCTTCCTCCTTCCAACCGCTGAGCAGAGCCGCTCGGCGGGTTGCCTCGACGGCATCGACCTCGTAGGAGGCCGGGTGGGTCAACACGATTCCGCGAACCTGTCGGCCCTGTTCGAGCAACTGGTCGCGGCAGGTCTGTAGGAGCCCAGCGGCTGCCTCTTCAGGGAGGACGCGTCCCGACTTCGAATATCGTTCTTCCCAGGGATGGGCAGGGATTCGGGGACTTTGCGGGACGGGAAGCTCATAGGCGAAGGGCTCGCCACGACCCGCCGTGCCGATCTGATGCTTCCAGTCCAGGATGGTGCTGTCCCTCCAGGCTGCCGCCTGGGCTCGGACCATTCCACCGACCAAGGTCTGATCCGGGGTGAAGCGCACCGCCGAAGGGATCAATGCCCGAGCTTGAAGCCAACCCTGTTCATCAGGCAGGGGGAGCTCCTGCACGGCTGCGGTCCAGGCAGCGGTATCCTGGGTTCGCGAGGCGATGGCTACGACTGTATTGGTGGTCCCCAGATCGATGCCCAGATACAGCGGGCGCATCAATTCATCGAGCTCTTCTACCACGTGGGCTGCTTCACGCAGGCGCAACCCGATATTCGTCCCGATGGCGATGGTGCGGATGCCGCGACGCCCCAATCGCTCGAACAAGGAGGCATAACCGTTGTCGTTGGAAACCACCGCCAGGGCTTTGACGCCCAGGGCCGGATTGTTGGCGATTTCTTCCGCGGTGCGGAAGATCAATTGGTCCACCTCTTCCGGAAGGGCCGGCTGGCCCGGCACGATCTCGCAACGGTAGTTGAACCGTCGGAAGTCCGAACCATAGGAAGCCATGACTGCCGGAGAGTTGGCAAACGCCCTGCGGTAGACCGTCTGCCCGTGCCGCTTCAGGAGGGTCTCGAGGTTTTCCAGTCGGGGCTTGATGTTGTCCAGATCCAGCAACACCGCCAATCTCATGGCTATCGTTCCTCCTCGCTGCAGTCTGTAGTGGCTTCCATTTCCTCGACCCGGGCCGGGGTGATCAGGCGCCCCGCCACCTCCCATCCGGGTTTTAAGCAACGGACCCGGCGGCTTTCTCCTGGATTACGAAAGGGGGTTCCCCGGGTGTACTGGTAGCGCGAGAGGTCTTCTTCCGTCAGAATCAGAGGCTGCGCGAGGTCCTGCGGGAAATGCCGCAAGCCCAAGCTCCGCAGGCCTTCCAGGATTTCTTCGAGGATGATCAGCGCCGAGAGCAGGTCGCCGCTCAGGCCGAATCCGTCGTTCTCGGCACGTTCTTCAAGGCGTTCCAGAGTTTCCACCATCTGATCCAGGATCGGGTTGGGCCGTTCCTGGAGTCGGATTCCCAGCGCCAGCACCGCCGCGGCCTGGGATTCCTCTTTCAAGCGCACAATTTCGTTCTCTGCGGCAGCAAGCCGGGCGCGGACATGCTCGAGTTCCAGGCGCAGGGTGTCTTCCGTCTCACTCAGCTCCCGCGCCAGGTTCTGGGCCGCTTCAGTCTTGATGGCAACCCGCGTGGCTCCCATCTGTCGCTGAAAACGGAACCAGAAGGAGCGCAGGTAAGGCGTCGCCCCCCAGGTCAAGAGGTCCGTGAATCCGCTCGAGCGTTCCAGAAAACCCTTCCCAGGTTCGGGGAGCACGGAATGGAGGGCACACAGCATCAGATAGGTGGAGTGCGAGCCCTGATAGCGTTGGAAGGTGTCGGCCAGGGCATCTAGGGCGACCAGATCCCGCTGTGCTCCTAAGCCTCGTTCCAGAAAATCGACCAGTCGGGTAGCATCCGCCCGCAAGCGTACGGAGATGACGGAAGATGCCTGCTCGAAGGGTCGGCCGCCCCGGGGGCGCCAGCGGTCCTCCAGGCAGGCGCGTAGGAAGGCCTGGGCACGAGCCCTCTCCTGCTCGTCGGGGAAAATCCGGAGCAGCGCAGCACCCAGGGGCTCCTCGTCACCGTTGATGAGCAGGTCTGCACAGCGGCGGTGCAATTGGCGGTCTTCCATCGCCTGGGCGCGTTTCCCGGAGGAACGGGGGATGAAGTCGCGGCTGTGCTGATCACAGAACTCTGCAAATCTGGGCCAGACTGTGTGCAAGGCGGAACCTCCAGTGCCAGGTCGACCCCGCTACTCCAATTCCGAGAAGGTGCAGACCATCTCGCTTTCAGGCGGGGAAGGACGTCCTCAAGACAGACCATAACTGGAGCCCCCTGTCACAAAGTGTCACCAGGCGGATTCAGGGCAGGAGCGGTCCTGGACTTCCCTGAGTAGGGCGGCCCCTGGTCGGCGTACTGGCCGTGGCCGTGCGGAGCGAACCCTGCTGGTCGCGGGCTTCCCACCCTGCGGTCTTCCCCACGCAATGAAGAAGAGGCCCTCTAGGGAGGCGCCCCAGCGGTGTGGGAGCGGCCCGGAGAAGCCTCTTCGGGGTGTTTTGGAAGGGCCGGCTAGCCTTCGGAAGCCGGACGCTCGAGGACCACGAATTCCTTTACGAAGTCGTCTCCAGCGATGCCGTCCTGGTTGCCGTCCAGGGGCTGACCGAAGGGGTCGACCAGGTGCTTTGCCGAGCCGACCAGTTCATAGGAACCGGCGGGAAGGCTGCTCACGTCGAAGTTGATCTCGTTGGTGTGCAGGCGGATCTCCCGCGGGGCCCCCTTCATCACCACGGTGCCTTCGGAGTTGCGCACCTGCCAGGCTTCTTCGCGGTTGGCACTGGCCGGATCGAAGACCTTCTCGAAGCGGACCGTGATCCCGGTGGTGGACCCTTGGGCATCCTTGGTCTCGCGGGCCGACAGCGTCGGCGGGGTGAGTTTCTCGGTCAGGGCGCGTCCGGCGTTGACCCGACCAAAGCCCATCTCGCCTGCTTCCTTGGGATTGCGCTGGTCGATGTTGTCGGCGGTCCCGGCGATCTGGGCCCAGCGTTGGGCGGCGGTCCAGTCGGGGTGGGCGCTGCGCACCAGCGCGTCGACTCCCATCGCCACCGGGGTGGCCATGCTGGTTCCGCTGGAGGTTCCGACCCGGTTGTTGGGCAGGGTGGACATGATGTCCCGGCCCGGGGCCGAGATGTCGACTCCCTGCCCCCAGTTGGAGAAGGAACTGCGCTGATCAACCCGCTCTGTCGAGGTGTCGGTGCTGGCCACCAGGATGATGTCCTCGAACTTCGTCCGCGGAGAGTTGCGGGTGGAGCCGTTGCCTGCCGAGTTGAAGATCAGCACGTCATTGTCGGACAGGGTGCGATAGGTCATCTCCAGGGCCTTGTCGCCGACGAACCCGTCGATATTGAAACTGGTGTTGATGCTCTTGGCCCCCTGCTTCAGGGCGTAGAGGTAGGATTCGGCCACCATCGCGGAACTGTAGGAACGCCTTCCACCCGAGATCCGTAGAGGCATGCTGACGGCCCCCGGGGCCACGCCGGTGGCCCCGCTATCGCCTTCCCGGGCGTGCACGATGCCGTGGACGTGGGTGTGGTGGGTGCTGTAGGTGTCGCTGGGATCGTTGTCGTTGTCGGTGAAGTCCCACCCGGCTACGTCATCCACGTAGCCGTTGCCGTCGTTGTCCTGACCGTCGACCACCTCGTTGGGGTTCTGCCACACCGTGCCGGCGAGGACCGGGTGCGCTACGTCCAGGCCCGTGTCGGTGATCGCCGAGATCACCGTGGGGCTCCCCTTGGTGATGTTCCAGGCCGGGTCGACGTTGATGATGTCCAGGTGGCCGGGCCGACCAGAAGGGGCGGCAGCCGTCATCACGGGCTGCCCGGAGGCTACCGGTTCGTCGAAGATGTCTCCGTGGTATTCGTAGTTCGGGAAGACCTGGGTAAAGGGGCCTTTGTTCTGGAGGCTGTCCAGGCTCATCCCCGGTTGCCTGAGCAGCACGAAGGTGGAGCCGTTGGCTTCGCCCAGGATCTTCTCGACCTGGACCGTCGGATGGCTGGCGAGGGAAGGGACCCCCTCGCTGGGCATCACGGCGATGAAGCTGCCGGGGATCTCCTTGCGGGTCACTCGGGGCTCGTCTCCGCCGGTCGGAGGTTTGGTGGCCGAACCCTTGGAGGAACTCAGTTGCACCTGATCCGAGGGCTCGGGCGGAGTCTGGGTAGCCGAGCCCTCGCGGCTCTTGGGTCGGGCGCCCGGTTCGACGGACTTCTTCTCCGAGACGAAGAGGTCCTGATGGTTGGCCGAAATCTTCATGGCGGCTCTTCCTTCCGTTTGAAAACGGGCTCCCGGCCGGATTGGTCGGCACGAAGAGAATACCCTGAAGTACAGGGTAGGACAGATGGGCGCCAGTGTTAAGGGATATCGTGTTAACGCCGGGTCACGTGGGAGGTACCTGGATTCAGCGGGAATCTCACGCCAGGCGGCGGATTCAGGTCAGGAATTCCCGGCTTGGCTCCATCCCTGTTCTGTGTTAGTCTGACCTCGGCCCCCCCTACCATCCCGATGGCTCGGGTGACCTTGGTACATGCTGTACGGGGGCATCTGCCTCCCCAGACAAATCCATGCCCGGGTCGCGAGCGTTTCGCCCCCCGGTTTTTCCTGCCTTCGCAGTGCAGGCGCCCGACTTGAAACCTTCGGTGTTTGCTTGCCCCCACGGGTGGGAAGAAATCGAGAAATGAACGTGAAAACTCCTCTCCAGACCGGTTCTTTCATCGATGAGGCCGCCATCCAGCAGATCCTGGATTCGGTCCGTCCCGACCACGTCGCGATCCGCGAGGTCCTGGCCAAGGCCCGTCAGGCTCAGGGGCTGGATGCCCGGGAGATGGCCCTATTGATGACCATCTCGGAGCCTGAGGACCTCGAGGAACTCTTCGCCTCGGCTCGCCGGGTCAAGGAGGAAATCTATGGCCGGCGCCTGGTCCTCTTCGCGCCGCTATACGTCTCCAACTTGTGCAGCAACGAGTGCACTTACTGCGCCTTCCGAGCGGCCAACAAGTCCCTCCAGCGCAAGGCCCTCAGCCAGGAGGAGGTGCGCGCCGAGGTGCAGGCCCTGGTAGACCAAGGGCACAAGCGCCTGCTGATCGTGGCCGGCGAGGCCTCCGGCCAGAAGCACGGTCTGCAGTACATCATGGACTGCATAGCCACGGCCTACAGCGTCAAGACCGACCGCGGCGAGATCCGGCGGATCAACGCGAATCTGGCCCCCCTGGAATTGGAGGAGTTCCGTCTGCTCAAGACCAGCGGTATCGGCACCTTCCAGCTCTTCCAGGAGACCTACCACCGCTCTACCTACCGCCGGGTCCACCTGGCCGGTCCCAAGAGCGACTACGACTGGCGCGTCACAGCGATGCACCGGGCCATGGCCGGGGGGATCGACGATGTGGGAATCGGCGTGCTCTTCGGGTTGTATGACTGGCGCTTCGAACTCCTGGCCATGCTGGCCCACATCCGCTCGTTGGAGGAACACTACGGAGTCGGGCCCCACACGATTTCCGTGCCCCGCATGGAGCCCGCGCACGGGTCCGACCTTTCGAAAGGTCCGCCCGCTCCGGTCAGCGACCTGGATTTCAAGAAGATCGTGGCCATCCTGCGCCTGACTGTCCCCTATACGGGGATGATCATGAGTACCCGTGAGTCGCCCGAGATGCGCAACCAGACCCTGGCTCTGGGCATCAGCCAGATCTCGGCGGGAAGCCGGACCAACCCGGGGGCCTACAAGTCCGGAGGCGGCGGCGAATCCTTCGAAGCCGCCCAGTTCCAGTTGGG